>CBFHUI010000108.1:0-7158 GCA_965658725.1 Alphaproteobacteria bacterium
CCGCAACCAACGCGCGGCTGGAGCAGGTTGATGTCGGGCTGAGCCGCAACCATGATGCGCTGGTCGCAGCCATGCAGGCTCTGGTCGCCATTCACGATGAGCAGAAGTCCCTGCGCAAGGAAGAGCATGGCAAGCTGGCTTCCCTGGCCATGCTGATCGATACCAACGAGCGGATGACCGCGATGATGGAGATGTGGAACCGCCGCTCGGATCAGTACTTCGACGAGGCCAGCCGCGGTCAGGCGCAGATGGTTAAGGTCGCTGAGGATATTGAACGCCTGCTGAAGGCCCGGGACACGACGCGGACACTGAACGACCGCCTTGCTGAGCTGAGCCGCGAGTTGGGTGAGAACGCCCGGCGAACGGAGAACGCCTTTACCAACCTGCGTGACTTTCTTTCGGGGAACGAGACTGGCAATCAGCTGCAGGCCTTGCTCGAAAGCATGGAAAGCAACCGCGCGGAACTCCAAGCCCTGCGCGAAGACGCCGCCCAGCGCGACACCAACGCGTCGGACGATTAAGGTACAGGCATGGCTCGCCGCTCCCGCAACCGCGTCAATATCTGGCCAGGCTTCGTAGACGCCCTCACCACGCTGGTGATGGTGGTGATCTTCGTGCTTGTGGTGTTCATTTTTGCGCAACAGTTCCTATCGACGCAGCTAAACGACAATGTCAGCCGGATCAAAAACCTGCTCAACGAGAATGAGCAGCTTGAGTTCGAGAAGTTCGAGCTTAAGGAACTGAACACGCAGCTGGACAACGAACTGAACGCCGTGCGGCAGGAGTTGGCTTCGTTGCGCGGGGAGCGGAATATCCTTCGCGACAATCTTGATACCTCGCGCACTGAAGTACAGTCGCTCGCCGGTAACGTGGACACCCTGCGAGAAGAAGAACAATCACTGCTCAAGCGGCTCGCAGCGTCAGAACTACAGAACCGCCAACTGCGCGCCGAAAACACCAAACTCGCCGGTGATCTGAAGCTGAACCAACAGGTCCTCGCTGAAGCAGAACAGCAGCGGGTTGCCCTGGTCCAGCGGGTCCGCGACGACGGCGATCTGACCGAAGAGATGGAAGCCACCATCGCCGTTGCAGACGCCAACCAGGCACGCAATCTGAACCGCTTTGTGGCTCTGCGCGGGGAGTTCCTCAGTAGCGTACAGAACATCGCGCCGACCATTGCCAGCGAAGAAGAACGCGAGCTCTTGCTTGAGCTTGCCGAGCGGATTCCTGCCAACCCGGAAAGCGATCTCGGCACGGTCTCCCCCGACCGTGCTTCCCGGCTTAAGGCCACGGTGCAGTCAACACAGGATTTGATGGAAGCGATGTTCCAGCTTGCTGAAAAGAAGCAGGCGGAGTTGAACACGCTGCTGGGAACGTTGCTGAATGCGCGGGAACAGCTTTCCGATGCAGAACAAGCCCTGCTGGACGACCAACTGCTGGTCGCGCAGCTGAAGCAGCAGAATGAACAAGTCAGCAAAGACCTCGTCAGCGCGAATGAGGCCATCACCGTTAACGAGTTCACGATTGAAGCCAAGCTGGCTGAGATCAAGATTCTCACCGACGTGCGCGACGACTTGCAGAACCGGGTCAACGATCTGCAAAGCTCGATCCTGTCGTTCGAGAACTCCATCGACGTGCTCCGCGCGACTGTAGACGAGCGTGAGCGGGAGATCGCTGACTCGATTGGTTCCTACGAAGAGCGGATTGAAGCCTTACTGCTGCAAATCCAGAGCCGCCAGGCCGCACAGAAGGCCCTGCAAGAAGACCTCGACGAACGCAGCCGACAGCTCGCCGCCCGAGAGCAGGAATTGCAGCGCGTCAGAGAAGAGCTGGCGCGGGGCGAAAGCAGCCTTGAGTCGCTGGTTGAAGAACGCTTCAAGGATCAAACCGCTCTGCAGCAGGCAATCGACCGGATCGCCGAGTTGGATCAGCAACTGTTGGTACAGACCGAAGAACTCAACTCTGTCCAGCTTGCCGCCGCCGCGTCGCGCGACCGGGTGGACGACCGGGATGCCGAAATCAACCAACTTGCCGCCAAGCTCGCTGCGTCCGAAGGCGAAACCGCCGCCAGCCGCGCGCAATTGGCCAGCGCGCGCTCCCAGATCGACACGCTCAACGCGCAGCTTTTTGACGTGCGCCAGAAGCTCAGCCGGATTGAGGCGGTGCTGATGGAGCGGAATGCTGTGGTACGGGCGCAGTCCCTTGAGCTGGAAAACGCCAGCCTCGACATGGCGACCGTTCTCGCCGACCAACTGGCGCTGGAGCAGGAGTTGAACAGCGCGCTGGAACAGCGCGACCAGATCCTCTCCCGCGCGCAGTCGAGCTTCGCCTTTGCCGCACGAGCAGCGGCGCAGGGCCTCGACGGCATTGTGGTGCAAGAGGAAACCAGCACCGTGGACGAGCAGGAACTGACCCAAGTCCGATTCAAATCGCGGGAGCGGATTCAGTTCCAATTGGGATCTTATGAGATTGAGGAAGACTCCCTGATCCAACTTTCACTGGTTGCTGAAGATCTTGTCGAGCTGACCCGGCGCCTGCCTGCTGATCTGGATTGGGTGATCAGGGTCGAGGGGCACACCGACCAAACGCCGGTAAGCGGCGGCTTTGGCGGAGACTTCCAAAACAACCTGCAGCTAGGGTTCCTGCGGGCTGAAGCCGTCCGTGCGGCCCTGCTTTCTACTACACAGGGACTGGCTCCTAACCAGCTTCTGGCCTCGTCATTCGGGGACACATCGCCGGTTCAGGACGCCACAGGATTGGCGGGTCGAGCAAAATCGGAAGCAGACCAGCTAAACAGACGTATTGAATTCATCCTCGCGCCGCGCTAAGCACCGCGCTTACGTTTTACAGTTTCACTCTTTGAGTACGGGATTCGGCCCATGAAGGCGGACATTCATCCAGAATACCACGAGATCACCGTTGTCATGACGGACGGGTCTTCGTTCACCACGCGCTCCACCTACGGCGCGCCGGGCGACACGCTTCGCCTCGATATCGATCCTAAGTCCCACCCGGCTTGGACGGGCGTGCAGCGCATGCTGGATACCGGTGGACAGGTTGGCAAGTTCAACGACAAGTTCGGCTTTATGTCGGGCCTCAAGGTCTAACCCAGACCGTTTTGTTGCGACCGGCGGATGTTTTTTGAACGTCCGCCCCTTGCGATCCAAAAACACGCTCCTTAAGTGCTGTAGTGTCAGCGACAAAGCCGCTCAAACGGAGGGCTTAACGCTGCTGACGCGGGCCGTCACACCTGTGAGGTCCGACCTATAGACCCTTGCTTTTTCTTAAGGAGGCACCCTATGCGTACTTTGGATCTTTCCCCGCTTTTTCGTTCTACCGTCGGCTTTGACCGGATGACGTCGTTGCTTGAAACCGCAACGCGCATGGATACGAACGCAGCGAATACCTACCCGCCCTACAACATCGAGCGCCAGTCTGAAGATGCCTATCGCATTTCCATGGCTGTGGCCGGCTTCACGCTCGCCGATCTGGAAATCGAAGTTCAAGATCAGGCGGTGACAGTCCGAGGCCGTCAGGCGGACGCTGCTGGGGCAGATGATGAAAACACCACTTACCTGCACCGCGGCATTGCCACCCGCGCTTTCGAGCGGCGCTTCCACCTCGCGGACCACATCCGCGTGTCGGGCGCGAAGCTGGAGCACGGCCTGCTGCATGTCGAATTGGTCCGGGAAGTCCCGGAGGCTCTTCGGCCTCGCATGATTGAGATTGCAACCGGCACCGATGCCGGGTCGAGCGCGAAGGTCATCGAAGGTGACGCTTCAGCGAGCGACAAAGTTGCGACGAAGGCGGCCTAAGACCGCCCGCATTTTCTTTCTCTCTCATTCTCTAAATCGCAACTGCCGGGTCGTCTTTGCGACCCGGCTTTGTTATGAGAAGGGCTTGGTAATGCCCTTCTCTAAGGATCCACCGTGAACGATCCCATCATCGACGACGACGAAATCGATGAAACCACCTCCAAGGAAGAGGGCGGCACCCGTTGGCTTGTGCTGATTATCCTCGCGGTATCAGCGCTCGGTCTGGGCTGGGCGCTGTTCTTCCGACCGGACGGTTGGCCTGCTCCCGACTTTGTAACGGTTCTGCTGGCTCCGGCCGGGCTGATCGTGCTGTTCGGCGGGTCCTACTTTCTAACGCGCGGTAAGGAATGGACTGCGCTGCTCCGCTCGGCGCAAAAGAACTGGCCGGACGGCTCGCTGCAGATCGTGAAGACGTGGACCAAGGGCGGCCGCAAGCTGCGCCGCGTGGACCACGGCCAGATCAAGAACGCGCTGTACGACGCCTCCATGCGCTCCAAGGGCGATATTGTCGTGGCGCTGGCGGCTGGAAAGTCGCGGACACGCTGGCTGTTCGTCCTGATTGCTGCTCTGGCGGCAACGGGGGTTGGTTACGTGCTGCTGTCCTCTGACCGCACACTATTCGGCGTCCTGTGGTTTCAGGCGCTGGTGTTCTCTGGCGTCATGGTGGCGCTGCTGACGACGCGGCTGGGTCAATGGATCACACCCCCCTTCCTGCGCCGCCGCTACCTGCTTTCGACGCCTGAAGCGGTCTACGCCATTGCCGGCCTGGACGCCGACGCCTTTGCCGCGCAAGTGATGCTCCATATTGCGCGCAATGAACGACGGCTGGACCTGCGGGTCTCCCCCGCCCTGTGCGACAGCGCAGAAAAGGCTCAGGCCTGGGCAGATATCGCCACCACCTTTGCCCGTGATGCTTATGACGAAGGCTTGGACTCAGCCGCTTGCAAAGCCGTTTCGGCGGCCGCCGATGAGATCGCAAAGGACGCCCAGGGCGGCGCCGAACCGGGTCGTGGATTGTACATCGATCTTTAAGACGCAATGCAGCGTGAGGCAGTTTTGCGCGTTACAGCATTTATTTATCAGCTCACCTTCCTTATATGATTAATCAATCCCCCGAATTTGGAATGACGAAAGGAGCGTGGCATGGCCCAGCAACCCCCACTGATGCCTAAAGCAACCGCTGTCTGGCTGGTTGACAATACCGCACTCACCTTCGAACAGATTGCTGATTTCTGTCACCTCCATAAGCTGGAAGTGAAAGGCATTGCCGATGGCGATGTCGCAAAAGGCATCATGGGTCTGGATCCGACCAAGAACGGACAGCTGACCGAGGACGAGATCAAGCGCTGCGAAGCGGACTTGAACGAGTCCCTGACGCTGGCCAAGAGCGATATGCCCGAGCTGTCCCGCCGGACCAAAGGCCCGCGCTACACGCCAGTTGCCCGCCGTCAGGAAAAGCCGGATGCGATTGCGTGGCTTGTGAAGACCTATCCTCACCTGTCGGACGCACAGATCATCAAACTGGTCGGCACGACCAAGAACACCATTGGCGCAATCCGCGAGCGGACGCACTGGAACATGGCGAACCTGCAGCCGCGTGACCCGGTTCTGCTGGGCATTTGCAAGCAAGCCGACCTCGATGCTGCTGTGACTAAAGCCAACGCCGCCAACCCGGAAGCCGCCGCCAAGCTGGCCGCTGAACAGCCGATGTTCGACGAAAACCAGCCCAAGGCGGTGATCCCCGAAGGGATCTTCGCCGCATTCAGCCGCGAGAACCAGTAAGGCTCTGGGATTTAGTCGGCGCTGGTTTCAACCAGCGCCGTTTTCTTTTTCTCCGCTGGGTAGAGAGCTTCGAGAACGCTTTCGTAGTCCTGCTTGACCACGTGACGGCGGACTTTCATTGAAGGCGTCATCTGAGCGTTGTCGGTCGTGAACTCGGCCGTGGCGACAGCAAATTTTCGCACCTTTTCGATGTTGGACAACTCACTGTTCACGCGGCTAACGGCGGCGGAGAGGGCTTTGTGCAAGTCCGGATCATCGGCAAGCTCAGCGAGCGTGCCTTCCTTACCCGTTTCTTTCTTGAAGTCGATCAACCACTCAGCGTCAGGGACGACCAACGCCGCGCAGTGCGGGCGCTTGTCTCCGATGACCATGGCTTGACCGATCTCTGTCTGCAGGGTCAGGAACCCTTCGACCCGCGCCGGTGAAACGTTATCGCCGCCGGAGAGGACGATGATGTCCTTCTTTCGGTCCGTAATCCTGATCCGACCAATAGCGTCGAACTCTCCGATATCACCGGTGTGCAACCAGCCATCAACGATGGTCTTTTTCGTCTCTGCCGCGTTGTTCCAGTAGCCGTTCATCAGCAGCTCCCCGCGCACGATGATTTCACCGTCGTTGGCGATCTGCACGTCTACGCCGCGCATGGGCTTGCCTACGGCGTGCAGCTGCCGATCTGCCCGCCGGTTGACGGAGATGACCGGCGCGGCTTCAGTCTGGCCGTAGCCCTGCAACACGGTGACGCCCAAGGCCTCAAAGAACATCCCTACTTCTTCGTGGAGCGCCGCGCCGCCACTGACAAAGGCTTTCAGCCGCCCGCCGAAGCGGTTGCGGACCTGATTGCGCACGGTCCGTTCGAGAAAGCCGTCGAGCATCTTGTCACCAAAGGTCAGTGAAGCAGGGTCGGTAATCTTGCGCTTGCCGATGTCCAGCGTGCGGTGAAACAAGCTCTGGCGCATGGCCGGAGCGGTCCGCAGCCCTCGCAGCACCCGTGCGCGCAGAGCTTCCAGCAGGCGAGGCACTGCCGTCATTACCGTCGGGCGCGCTTCTGCCAGGTTGTCAGCCAGCTTTTCCGCGCCTTCAGCAAAGTAAATCTGTGCGCCCATGGCGATGGGACACCATAGGCCGGCGGAGTGCTCGTAGGAGTGGGTCATGGGCAGGAAGGAAAGAAAGACCTCCTCCCCCACTGACCAACCCTCGCTGAGCACATCATAAGCGCCGGTTGCGTTGCACAGGATGGCCCCATGTGAAAGCTCCACCCCCTTGGGCGTGCCGCCCGTGCCGGAGGTATAGATGATGCAAGCCGTGCTTTGCCGTGCCAGCGCCCGGGCCTCTTCGACGATGTTGTCCTCTAGACCTGCGCCATGGTCGATGATCGCCTCATAGGCATGGACGTCAAGCGGCAGCTTTTGCCGGATCAACAGTGGCTCGATGGTCGCGATGAAGCGGCAGCTTCCACTGTCGATTGCTGCAGGCATAAGCTTGCTTGCCAACTCGCGTGTCGAAACGATTGCGCCCTTCGCACCGGAGTTGCTGAGGATGTGCAAATGATCTGTGGTTGTGT
>CBFHUI010000109.1:0-6792 GCA_965658725.1 Alphaproteobacteria bacterium
AACAGTCAGCGATGCATTCTTCCCTGCCCAGGCGACGATCTTCTTGCTTGGCTTGAGGGGGCAAGGATGCTTTAGCTTGGCTTCCATTAAAACGGCACCAGAAACGCTCCGTAGTCTCTCGGCGCCCGTCCATTGAGGCTCCTCCACCATGCTGAACGTTTACCTCTCCGGCGAAATCCACACAGACTGGCGTGACGCCATCATCGAGCATTGCCAAGGGTTGGCGATCCACTTTGATGCGCCCGTAACCGATCACGCCTTATCTGACGATTGCGGCCCTCTGATCACCGGGCCTGAGCCCCAAAAATTTTGGCACGACCAGCGCAGCGCCAAGCTCAACGCCATCCGCATCCGCAAGGGCATCGAGGATTGCGATGTGCTCGTCGTCTGTTTTGGAGAAAAGTACCGGCAGTGGAATGCTGCCTTTGATGCTGGTTATGCCGCAGCCATGGGCAAGTCGATCATCGTCATGCACGGCCCAGACCACCAGCACGCACTCAAGGAAGTCGACGCCGCCGCTTTGGTGGTCGCAGAAACGCCGGAGCAGGTGGCTCAAGCACTGCGCTATGTCGTGACGGGATCACTGGACGCCTAGAAGCCGACGCCAGCGGTGGTGCAGGCTTCGGCGTTGCGTGGCCTCTAGAACGGGAACTCCATCAGATCACGGCCTACCGTGATGGGACCGTCGAAGGTCTTCGCAACAGCCGTCTCGAAGTCCTCTACCGTCGTGCCTCGATCCCCAATATCCGGGACATAGTGGTTCAAAACCAGGTGCTTGGTTTTCGCCTGCGTGGCAATCCGTCCCACGTCTTCGCAAGACGTGTGCGAGGCTTCAAAGTGCTCCCAGAGCCGCGGCTTAACCGGTTTCATGTATTCGCAGATCTTCTTGGCACCGGGGACAAACATGGCCTCGTGTACGAGAATGTCAGCGTCTTTGGCGAAGTCCGCAAGCGGCGGAAAGTATGTCGTGTCCGCACCAAAGACGATGGTGGCCGAAGCTGTCTCGAACTTCAGCGCGTAGCAGTGGTGAACCGGCGGATGAATAACACGTAGGCAAGACACACGAACCCGTGCGTCCTCATAGACTGGGCCTTCGCTGATTTCGGTGCAGGTGACCCGCTCGCGAATGTCAGTCGCGCCTTCATCTTCGACCCGAATGTTGATATCGAAAGCCTGACCGAGGAAATAGTGCTTCATCAGGTTCGCCACGCCAGGCGCCCCATAAATCTGGATGTCGTCCACCGGACCCGAGGTCCAGCCGGTCTGGATGAAACCGCCCAATTCCAGATTGTGATCCGAATGATTGTGGGTGATGAAAATCCGATTGATGTCATAGGGCAGGAAGCCAGCGTTACAGACCTGCCGAGTCACACCCAGTCCGGCATCGATCAAGTAGGGCTTGCCCTCGACAACCAGCAGGTTCGACGTGGGCCAGGACGTCCCTTTACCAATCCGGGGCCCACCTTTGGTTCCCAGCAAAATCAATCGGTTATCACTCATACAGCCCTCCCAAGCAGCACCTTCAAAACAGCCTCATTCCACACTCAAACCGCAAAAGGTCAGAAGGGTAGGCCTACGTAATTTTCGGCGATGGTCGTTTGACCCGCCACTGACCCTCGAATGTAGTCGAATTCGGCGCGTTGCATACGCTTTTCGAAGGCCGAGTGATCCGGAAATTGGTGCATCATAGTGGTGAGGTACCAGCTGAAGCGCTCGATCTTCCATACCCGTGCCAGAGCTTGGGTCGAGTAGGCCTCTAGCGCCGCATCCGAGCCCGCGTTTTTCCACTGCGCCACCGCACGCGATAACCGCCGCACGTCGGCAACGGCGAGGTTCACGCCCTTGGCCCCCGTGGGCGGAACAATGTGAGCGCTGTCTCCGGCCATGAACAGGCGGCCATAGCGCATGGGCTCAGAGACGTAAGAGCGCAGCGGCGCAATCGACTTCTCGATTGGTTCTCCGGTGATCACCCGCGTGCCCATCCCACCCAACCGGTGGGTGAAGGCCTCCCAGAAGCGTTCAGTGCTCCAGTCGTCAACGGTCTCCCCCGGCGCCGACTGGACATAGTACCGGCTCCGCGTCTCAGAACGCATCGAGGCGAGGGCGAAGCCGTCTGCGTGATTGGCGTAGACCACATTGTGCGCAACCGGCGGCTGGTCCACCAGAATGCCCAGCCAGCCAAAGGGGTAGGTGCGCTCGAACTCGCGCAACTTTGCCGCTGGGATCGACTGGCGGCAGACCCCGTGAAAGCCGTCACAGCCGGCCACAATCTCCGCCGTCACTGTCACCGGTTGCCCGTCCGGCCCGGTAAAGCTGACCTTAGGCGCGTCGGTTTCGAGGTCAGCGAGGACACTGTCCGGGCAGTCCCAGAAGATCTGCTGACCCCGTGCCTCGCAGGCTTCAATCAGGTCTTTCGTGATTTCAGTCTGGCCATAGACAATGACGTTGTGTCCGGTGATTTCCTTGACCGGGATCTCGAACGGCTCGCCGTCAAAAGACAGGATAACCCCATCGTGGGGAATGCATTCGGCGTGCAAGCGCTCAGCGCAGCCCGCTTCTTCCATGCCTTCGACCGTCCCGCGCTCCAGAATTCCGGCGCGAATGCGCTCCAGAACCCGCGTTTTCGATGTGCGCTCGATGACGATGCTGTCGATCCCATCCTGATGCAGCAATTGGCTGAGCAGCAGACCCGAGGGGCCCGCGCCGATGATGGCAACGGTCGTGCTGAGATCCTGTGACATGGTTCCCCGATATGTGACATGTTACGTTTGTCCGCTGCTCTCCTTGTAGGCTAAGATACGGATGCAGGTAAAGGTGTGGGGCTGGGACAAAGTGTGTCAGTCTCTGGCGCTCGGGACAGCACACAAGGTCTGGCGCTGGCAAGGGAGGACGCGGCATGCGGGTTCTGGTCTATGGCGATTCCAACAGTTGGGGATTCCTTGATGACGGTCTGAGGCAGCGGTGCGAAAAGCGCTGGCCCGTGGTCATGGCCGAGCACAGCCCCGGTCTGGTGCTCATCGAAGAATGCCTTTCTGGACGGACCACGAACCTGCCTGATCCAGTCATGGGGGCCTACGTCGATGGGTCCGCGCCCTTGCTCGCCATTCTGCGCTCGCACCAACCAATTGATCGCATGTTGATCATGCTCGGTACCAACGATCTGAAAGCCCGGTTTGACCGCTCGGCCCACGCAATCGTCGATGGGCTGATGGCGCTCTCTGATGAGGTCAGTGCGAGCGAGATTTGGCCTGCGGATCACCCCAGCGGGTCCGTTGGTTCCCGGCTGGGTTTCATCGCGCCGCCGGTTCTTGGCGCGCGCGCGGATGATCCGAACTGGCCGCATGCGGAGGAGTGGCGCGAGGGGCGGGCGCGGTCGATGGCGCTGCCTGGCGTGCTGGAGGCTGCCTGCATGGCGCGCGGTCATCTGTTCTTTGATGGCAATCGAGGCGCTGCATCATCAGACATCGACCCGATCCACTGGGACGTTCCAACCCATGAGAAGATGGGACGGACGGTCGCGCGCTGGTTTGCTGAAGCCGCAGCGGTGAAGCCTTAGCCAGAAGCGGCGTTGATCAATCCAGCCCACCGAGAAAGTCGAGAAGGGCTTGTGTCACCTCTGCAGGCCGCTCCTGCTGGATCCAATGGCCCGCGCCCTCGATGATGGTCGCCTGGCGCAAATCGCTCAGCCGGTCGTCGAGGCTCTCGTACGCATCACGCCCGCCAACAAAGCGCCGAACCGGGTCAAGGGCGCCCGCGATAAAGGCTGAGGGCTGCTTGATCGTCTCCACGCCATAGTCAGGCAGCGCGTGATAGTCGGGGTCGATGTTGCGGTAGCGGTTGAATGCGCCGCGAAACCCGCTTTGTGAAAACTGCGCGGCGAAGTGGTCCAATTCGGCCGCGGTCATCCAGTCGGGGAAGGGCTGGGGCAAGGGCAGATGATCGAGCAAGGGCGCGTTCACCGGCAGCACAGGCCAGCGCGCACCGTCGTGAACGGCATTCCCGGAAAGGGCGTAGTAGATCTTCTCCAGCGCCGCGCGCGAGTCGGCCTCAAAGGCTGCTTCGGCAACGCCTTCTTCCTGAAAATAGACCTGATAGAAGAACTGCCCCTTATCCGTATAGAGCCGGTCCCACAGCGCTACGGGCGGCAAAGCGGCGCGCCGGAAGTAGGGCACGCTCAAGCCCGCAACGGCGCTGATCCGTTTGGGAAAGGCTAGCGCCGTGTTCCAGACGATGGGTGCGCCCCAGTCGTGGCCGATCAAGGTCGCCTGTTCCGCACCAAAGTGATCGAGAACCCCGACGATGTCGGCCATGTGCTCGGTCATGGCGTAGGCCTCGACGGGGCGGGGCCGATCGCTCTTGCCATAGCCGCGCACGTCAATGGCGCAGACGCGGTAGCCTGCAGCTGCCAGCGGGCCGATCTGGTGCCGCCAGCTGTAGGATAACTCGGGCCAGCCATGGACGAGCACCAGCAAGGGGCCGTCCCCGCTGACCAGTGCGTGCAGGGTGATGCCGTTGGTGGGGATAAAAGTGCTCACGGGCTCCGGGAACCGGCGAGCTTGGGAAACGGGATCGCTCATATCACGCCCTCCGCACGCAGGGTGTCGAGTGTGTCGGTGTCCAGCCCCAGCGCGCCCCAAATCGCGGCCTCGTCCGCGCCCAGTTCGGGCGGTGGAGTGGAGACCTTAGGGCGATTGCCGTCGATCTGAATGCCGGTGGAAACAACGTCGATGCTGCGTTCAACACCGGGAACAGCGTCAAAGTGTTCGAGGAAGTCTCGGCCCTGCAGGTGGTCCGACGCCAGCACTTGCGGCACCGTCAGCACGGCACCAGCCGGGATCCCCAAAGCATTCAACTCCGCCTCCCACGCTTGGGCTGGTTTGGCTATGAGGCTGGCTTCCAGCGCCGTTCGCAAGGCGTGGCGGTTGGCCTTGCGGTCCTCGCGGGTGGCGTAGTCGGGATGGCTGGCGAGGTCGGGACGGTCAAGGTGCTCGCACAGCGCCGTCCACTGTTCGTCCTTGTTCGCTGCAATGTTCAGCAAGCCCTCGCTGGTTTGAAATGTGCCAGAGGGGGCCGAGGTCGGGTTCTCGTTGCCATGAGCCGCCGGGGTCTGCCCGCCGATCAGGTGGTTGGAGAGCACCCAGCCCATGGTCGCGAGCAGACTTTCGAGCATTGAAACGTCGATCAGGCACCCCCGCGGGCGGGCGTTGAGCGCTGCGCTGATCGCCATGGCTGCGGTCAGCCCGCCAACGGTATCAGCCATGGGCGAGCCCACACGCAGCGGTGCGGTCTCGGCGTCGCCTGTAACCGACATCAGGCCCGATGCACCTTGAATGATTTGGTCATAGGCCGGGCGGGCGACCCAAGGGCCGGTCTGACCAAAGCCGGAAATCGCGCAGTAGATTAATGCCGGTTTCGCGGCCTTGAGCGACGGGTAATCCAGCCCCAGCCGGGTCATCACGCCCGGGCGAAAGTTCTCCACTAGCACGTCAGCGCCGCTCACCAGCTGGCGCAGCAAATCCTTGCCACGCGGGTCTTTGAGGTTCAGGGAGACCGACTTCTTGCCCGCATTCTGAGCAAGGAACGAGATCCCCATCCCAGCTGCATTGAGCGCGGGATCGGCCCCTAGATTGCGCGCAAGATCACCCCTTCCCACGGCCTCAACCTTGATCACCTCTGCGCCCAGATGCACGAGTTGGTGGCAGGCAAAAGGACCGGCGAGCACGTTGGTCAGGTCGAGCACGCGGATGCCGGCAAGGGGGGCGGTGGTGGTCATTCGGAAGCCTCCTGCGAGGGCGGGAAGATCAGCGCGATCCGTGCATTGGCGCCCACGTTCTTTTCGACCCGCCCTTTGTGCAGGTCCATGATCTCTTCAACGATGCTGAGACCAAAGCGCTGCACTGTGGTCTCGGTAGGCCCCTTTTCGCGGAAGCCTTGGCCGTCGTCGCTGACCACCAGTCGGTCGGGCTGGACGGTAATGGTTGCGATGGTCGCCCCGCGCGCGTGCTTGATAACGTTGTCGATCAGGTTCCCCAGTGCTTCGAGCAACAGCGCCTGATGCCCTGATACCTGTCCCTCATCTTCGACCTGAAGCCCCAGATCAACCCCGGCTCGGTAAGCGCGCAGGGACCAATCCGCGACAGCCTGATGGGCGAGGGCAGAGAGGGCGAGTGGGCGGAAGTTGTCGTCGCTGCTGCTGGTCGGCTGTACGCCCACGCGGCTTAGTAGCAACATCTGCTCGACCAGATGCGCCAACCCATCGACGCGGGCGGAGAGGGCGGGCAGGTCGGGGTCTGAGCCCTCCATGCTGGCCACCTCCAACTCGGTTTTCAGTTCTGCCAACGGGGTCCGCAGTTGGTGGGCGGTGTTGGAGACGAAGTGACGGTGCGAGTTCAAGGTCTTTTCCAAACGACCAAAGAGCGCGTTGATCTCATCGACCAGGGGACGGCCCTCGGGCGGGACCGGGCGCCGGATGGCGCGCAGGTCGCGTTCGCTGCGCTGGCTGACGGCATCGGCAAGGTTGCGCAGCGGTCGCAGGCCTTGATTGACCCCGTAAAGCGTCAGCAGACCAATTGCCAAAACGCCGACCACGAAGATCAGGATGGCAGAGCTCAAGTAGCGTTCGAGGACGCTATTACGCTGGCCCAGAGTCTCCGCGATCAGCACGACGAATTCCTGACTGGCCGAGTAACTCAGCGCCTCATCACGGATGGCAATCATCCTCCTCGGCTCACCGCGAAAGTCGATCTGTTGCAGCACTTTGTCTGCTTCCCCGAAGGACGGCGTGGGCAGGTT
>CBFHUI010000110.1:0-6705 GCA_965658725.1 Alphaproteobacteria bacterium
GGTTCCAGCGACATAGACCATGTTCCCGGCGCGCACCGCGCGGGAATAGCCGGCGACTTTCTCAAAAGGCGAGCCGGTGGAAATCAGTTGACGGTTCGACATGTAATCCGGCTCCTACCTAGCCCAGTTTCTGATTGATCAGCTTATTCACCACGCCGGGATTTGCTTGCCCGCCAGTGGCCTTCATCACCTGCCCCACGAACCAGCCCTTGAGCTTCGGGTTCTCCTTGGCCTTTTCGACCTGCGCGGGGTTGGCAGCGATGATTTCGTCGAGGGCGGCTTCGATGGCGCCTTCGTCAGAGATTTGCTTCAAGCCCTGCTCATCGATGATGGTATCCGCGGTCTTGCCCGTCTCGAACATGGTCGCGAACACGTCCTTGGCCGTACGGCCCGAGATGGTGTCGCTTGCAATGGCTTCGATCAGTCCACCCAGCGCGTCAGCTGAAACCGGCGAGTCCGCCAGATCAACACCCGCTTTGTTGAGCGCACCGAACAGCTCGCCCATCACCCAGTTCGCTGCCAGCTTGGCGTCGCGTCCTTTGGCAACGGATTCAAAAAAGTCGCCCGTTTCCTTTTCGGCGACCAGCACGCCGGCGTCGTAAGTGGACAGGCCATAGTCCGCCTCGAAACGCGCGCGCTTCTCGTCGGGCAGTTCAGGCAGATCAGAAGCAATCGCATCAACAAAGGCCTGATCTAGCTGCAAGGGCAGCAAGTCGGGATCGGGGAAGTAGCGATAGTCGTGCGCTTCTTCCTTTGACCGCATGGAGCGTGTCTCGCCCTTGGTAGGGTCGTAGAGGCGGGTTTCCTGTACGACTTCACCGCCGCTTTCCAGCAGCTCCACCTGACGCCGCGCCTCATACTCGACCGCCTGCCGGATGAAGCGCACGGAGTTCACGTTCTTGGTCTCAGTCCGCGTGCCCAGCTCCGTCGAGCCAACGGGACGCACGGAAACGTTGACGTCCGCCCGCATCGATCCCTGTTCCATGTTGCCGTCGCAGGTGCCGAGATACCGCAGGATGGAGCGCAGCTTGGTCATATAGGCAGAAGCTTCGTCACCACCGCGCAAGTCAGGCTTGGAGACGATCTCCATCAGCGCCACGCCCGTTCGGTTCAGGTCGATGAAGGAACGGTGCGGATCCTGATCGTGGATCGACTTGCCTGCGTCCTGCTCAAGGTGGATGCGCTCAATCCCAATCACGCGGCTTTCGCCGTCCTCCATATCAATCGTCAGCTCCCCTTCGCCCACGATGGGGTGGTAAAGCTGGCTGATCTGGTAGCCCTGCGGCAGGTCGGCATAGAAGTAATTCTTGCGGTCAAAAACGCTGTAGAGGTTGATCTGCGCCTTGATCCCCAAGCCAGAGCGAACGGCCTGCCGCACGCACTCCTCGTTGAGCACGGGCAGCATACCCGGCAGCGCCGCATCAACGAGCGCCACGTTATGGTTTGGCGCTTTGCCGAAGGTCGTCGACGCGCCTGAGAACAGCTTGGATTCCGAAAGGACCTGCGCATGGACTTCCATGCCGATCACGATTTCCCACTCGCCGGTCTGGCCTTTGATGGTCTGTGCCATGGAACGGGTCTCCCTTAAGCCATCAACTGGGGTGTAGCGGTAAAGTCGGCTGCGGTTTCAACCGCCTGTGCAACGCGCAGCAGGCCAACTTCTTCGAACGGCTTGCCGAGCAGTTGCACGCCCAGCGGCAATCCGTCTTTGGACAAACCAGCGGGGACCGAAATACCGGGGATACCCGCCATGGAGGCTGGAACCGTAAAGACGTCGTTCATGTACATCTCCACGCCGGTCGGTTCTTCGGTGATGCCAAAGGCGGGGCTGGGCGTGGTCGGGGTCAGGATGGCGTCTACTGTCTGGAACGCTTGTTCAAAGTCGCGCGCGATCAGCGAGCGGACCCGGCGCGCCTTGTTGTAATAAGCGTCGTAGTAACCGGCTGACAGCACGTAAGCGCCGATCATGATCCTGCGCTGCACCTCTGGGCCAAAGCCTTCACCGCGGGTGGTCGCGTACATCTCTTCGAGACTGCTGAACTCTGGCAGGCCCTCTGGCGCATCGGCGCGATAGCCATAGCGCACGCCGTCGTAACGGGCGAGGTTGGAGGATGCTTCTGCTGGCGCGACGATATAATAAGCCGGGAGCGCAGAGTGCGTGTGTGGCAGGGAGATATCGACAATCTCCGCGCCCTGATCCCGCAGGCGATCAGCCGTCTCCATCCACAGCTTTTCGATTTCCTCGGGCATGCCTTCGACACGGTATTCGCGTGGGATGCCGATCCGCAGGCCTTTGACGCCCGCCCCCAGCTCAGCAGTGTAATCCGGCACAGGGGTATCGACCGACGTCGTATCCATCGGGTCATAGCCAGCCATCGAGCCGAGCAGGATCGCGCAGTCCTCGACCGAGCGCGCCATTGGCCCCGCCTGATCCAGCGACGACGCAAAGGCCACGACACCCCAGCGCGAGCAACGCCCATAAGTCGGCTTCAGCCCGGTTATGCCGCAAAAGGCTGCGGGTTGGCGAATGGAGCCGCCGGTATCCGTCCCGGTCGCGCCCAGACACAGCCGCGCCGCAACCGCCGAAGCCGAGCCGCCCGACGAACCGCCGGGAACAAGCTGCAAGTCCGGCTTAGCGGCCGATTGCCAAGGGTTCACTACATTGCCGTAATAAGAAGTCGTGTTCGACGAGCCCATGGCAAATTCATCAAGGTTCAGCTTGCCAAGGAATACTGCACCGTCGCGCAGCAGGTTGCTGGTCACAGTGCTTTCATAGGTCGGCGTGAACCCTTGCAGGATCCGCGACGCCGCCGTGGTCTGCACACCCTCGGTACAGAACAAGTCTTTGATCCCCAGCGGAATGCCCAGCAGCGGCGCAGTCTCGCCCGCCGCGCGCTTCTTGTCCGCTTCGGCTGCTGCTTCGAGGGCTGCATCAGGGGTGGGGGTGATGAATGCGCCCAGATCGTCGCGGGCCGCCATGGCATCGACACAGGCTTGGGTCAGGTCCACTGCGGTGAAGTTGCCTTCATCCAGCCCTTCGCGGGCCTGGGCGATGGTCAGTCGGTTCAGGTCACTCATGGTTTCAACTCCCCCTACTCGACAACTTTTGGAACGGCGTAGAAGTCCGTCACGCGGTCGGGCGCGTTGGCCAGAACACGCTCGGGGTAATCGCCGGCATTGACCGTGTCTTGCCGCATCCGCGCGGTTGCGCCGACCACCGAGGTCAGGGGCTCGACGTCATCGGTATCAATGGCGTTCAGCTGCTCCACAAAACCCAGAATTGCCGACAGCTCACCAGCCAATCGGTCCTTGTCTTCATCGGCCACAGTCAGTCGCGCCAAGCGCGCTGCTTGTTCCACA
This sequence comes from Alphaproteobacteria bacterium, assembly GCA_965658725.1. Taxonomy (GTDB): domain Bacteria; phylum Pseudomonadota; class Alphaproteobacteria; order UBA7985; family UBA7985; genus UBA7985. The sequence continues at coordinate 3,361 of CBFHUI010000110.1, forward strand.
GTTTCTCGAGTGATGCTCATTTGGGGGACTTTGTCTCAGGAAATGATGTCTATCTGTCTGATTTCTTGGTAGCAGCGTGGCTATGAGCGATCAACAACAGCCCTCCTCAAACAAGGGCCGAAGCTTCCAAGAAGTCGATTTGGCAGGTATGCGCGCAGCAGTCAGCGGCGGCGACCGGCTGCTTGGGATCGACTTTGGCGACCGGAAAATCGGGATTGCCGTCTCTGATGGCCTGCGATCCGTTGCATCCCCGGTCGAAACGCTGGTCCGCGCAAAGAAGTTTGCGCCGGACGGCGAACGGTTGCGGGCGATCATCGAGGAACGGAGCATCGCCGGGATCGTGCTCGGCTGGCCGCTGCAAATGGATGGCACCCCCGGTCCGCGCTGCCAGGCCACCATTGCCTTTGCCCGAAACCTGCGGACGCTGGCAGGGATCGACCTGCCGACGCTGCTGTGGGATGAGCGATTGACCTCGGCCATGGTGGAGAAGTTCCTGATCAACGACATGGACATGACGCGCAACAAGCGGCGCAAAGTGGTGGATCAGATGGCGGCAGTCATCATCCTTCAATCTGCGCTGGATGCTCTTTAAGTTGCTTTAGTTGAATTATTTTCAATCAAAAGGTTGACGGCACTTGACGCTGGGGTAAGCAAAGGCATGACTTTGCTCTCGCCTCGCACCATCGAGCCCGCCGAACGTGGCGCGTGGCTCCGCCTGATCCGCACGAAGCGCATCGGGCCGCATTCATTCTGGTCCCTGCTCGACCGCTTCGACACAGCGCTGGCTGCGTTGGATGCCTTGCCCGACCTGTCGATCCGGGGCGGCGCGAAAACCCCGTTGGTACCATTTGCGCCGAACCTTGCCGAAAAAGAATACCAAGCGTTGCGGGCAGCAGGCGGCGCGCTCGTGACAGCGGCTGACCACGTCTATCCGCCTCTGCTCCGCCAGATCAGCGACCCGCCGCCCGTGCTGAGCGTCCTCGGCAGCACCGACGTACTCCAACGTCCGGCCATCGCCATGGTTGGTGCGCGCAATGCCTCCACCAACGGCGCAAGGTTCGCTGGGCAACTCGCCCAAGGGCTGAGCGCAGAAGGTTTCATCGTTGCTTCCGGTCTCGCGCGCGGCATCGACGCAGCGGCGCACGCGGCGACGGTCTCGTCCGGGACAGTTGCCGTGGTCGCAGGCGGAGCGGACGTGATTTACCCTCGAGAGCATGATGAGCTTTACCGCGCCATCGTCGATCAGTCTGCGCTGGTCGCCGAAATGCCCTGGGGCATGCAACCCACCGCCCGCCACTTCCCTCACCGAAACCGCATCATCGCGGGCATGGCTGCAGCAACCGTTGTAGTCGAAGCGGCAAACCGCTCAGGCTCCCTGATTACCGCCCGCTACGCCGCCGATTTTTCCCGCGAAGTCTGTGCCGTTCCCGGCAACCCGCTCGACCCGCGCGCCGAAGGTACAAACCAACTCCTCAAAGACGGAGCCACTCTTGTTTGCACGGTGCAGGACATACTCGATTGCCTGCCTGCTCTTGAGGATTTGCACGAACCCCAGCACAGCGCTCCGGCTCCAAAACCACTGGCAAAATTGTCCGATGATGACGTCCGTCAGGCCCGTGACGCGCTGCTAAAAGTTCTGTCGCCAACCCCTTGCGCCATTGACGAACTCTATCGTGAGTGCCAAGTACCCGCCCGATTAGGAGCAGCAGCACTTGTGGAATTGGAACTTGGCGGAATCGTCGAGCGCACCGCCGGAAACAGAGTCTGCCGCCTCATTTAGCGCCCACTTTCGTGCTCAACGGAGCAGGCGCACATTCGTACAAAAGGGCCGGAAAAACACATGACTGTTGTTGTCGTTGAGTCTCCCTCCAAGGCTAAGACCATCAACAAGTATCTGGGCAAGGACTTCGAGGTCTTTGCCAGTTTCGGACACATCCGAGACTTGCCCGCCAAGGACGGCTCCGTCGATCCTGATAACGATTTTGAAATGTCTTGGCTGGTCGAGTCTGATAGCAATAAGCGTTTGAAAGATATAGAAAAAGCGCTGAAGAACCACGACCAACTGATCCTCGCGACCGACCCCGATCGTGAAGGGGAAGCCATCAGCTGGCACATCCAGGATGAGCTGGAAAAGAGAGGCAAGCTCAAGGGCAAGGACGTGCGCCGCGTGGTCTTCAACGAGATCACCAAAAGCGCCGTTCAGGAAGCTTTCCAACACCCCCGCGCAGTCGATCAGGATCTGGTTGATGCCTACATGGCGCGCCGGGCGCTGGATTACCTCGTGGGCTTCAACTTGTCGCCGATTCTGTGGCGGAAGCTGCCCGGGTCGCGCTCGGCGGGTCGGGTGCAGTCGGTGGCGCTTCGCCTGATTTCAGAGCGCGAAGCAGAAATCGAAACATTTGTACCAGTCGAATACTGGGACGTCATCGCCACCCTGAACGACGGCAAGTCGCAGCAGGTCAATGCACGCCTGACGTTCCTTGATGGCAAGAAGCTGACCAAGTTCAGCCTGAGCAACGAAGCCGAAGCGACCGCCGCCAAAGCCGTCGTTGAGAACGCGCGCACCCTGCGCGTGCTGGAGATTGAGCAGAAGCAACGCAAGCAAAACCCGGCCCCGCCCTTCACCACATCCACTATGCAGCAGGAAGCCAGCCGCAAGCTTGGCTTCTCCGCCGCGCACACCATGCGCGTGGCGCAGCGTCTCTATGAAGGGGTGGAAATCGATGGAGAGACGGTTGGCCTGATCACCTATATGCGGACCGACGGCGTGCAACTTTCCAAGGAAGCACTCGACGGCGCACGTGACTTGATCGCGAAAGAGTACGGCACCGCCTACCTGCCCGAAAATCCGCGCTTCTATAAGTCCAAAGCAAAGAACGCGCAGGAAGCCCACGAAGCGGTGCGCCCAACCCTGCTCTCGCGCAAACCTGCAGACGTGGAGCGCCTGCTCGACCGGGACCAGCTGCGGCTTTACCAGCTGATTTGGAAACGCACCGTGGCCTGTCAGATGTCGGCTGCGGTCTTCGATCAGGTTGGCGTTGATATTGATGTTGATGCGGGCGCAGCGCAGATGCGGGCAACCGGCTCGGTCATCGCCTTTGACGGTTTCATCAAGCTCTACCAGGAAGGCCGCGACGACAGCGGGGACGATGAAGATGAGCAGCGCTTGCCCCGTCTGGAAAAGGGTCAGGACCTGAACCGTGAAAAGGTCGTTGCCGACCAACACTTCACCGCTCCACCGCCGCGCTACACCGAAGCTACGCTGGTGAAAAAGATGGAAGAGCTGGGCATTGGCCGGCCTTCGACCTACGCTTCGATCATCTCTGTTTTGCAGGACCGCGAGTA
>CBFHUI010000111.1:0-6704 GCA_965658725.1 Alphaproteobacteria bacterium
CCGGGGCCCCGGCTCCCAGCTCAGCGCGCGTTCGATGAACGGAATACCCACCGCCTCGCACCAGGCGCGCACGACGCCGTGTGGATCGGCGAGAACATCGTCGCTGTCGATCACCGGCGGAGGGGTGCCGCCCCGGCGCTCGGTGATGATGTCGAACAGTTCGCGTTGCTCCTTGAAGCCGGTCTCCTTGATGTGGAAATCTGGCCAGTGCTTATGCATGGACGCGATGGTTTTCGCCGGGTCGCGGATCAGGAAGGAATGGTTGAACAGCTCAAACAGCCCCTCGTCCCACATATGGTCGATGTAGAGCGGGAAGTCCTTGGAGAACACGGGCCCTTCGCCGGCCATCTGCTGCAAGCGCGCGTGCACGCCTGCCAGGGTCAGTCCCGGCGTCCGCACACTGTCCGCCTGCAGGCGCGGCCACAGCGGCTCATCCCCCTGATACCACGCCTCTCCATAGGGTTCATGGAGGCAGGTGAAATCCCCCCGTTGGCGCATCATCCACTCAAAGGCGGTCGAAGTGGAGCGTGGTACGGCCCACAGTGCGAGAATCTTGCTCATGGTCAGCCCGCGTCCTTGAGCGAAGACAATAAGCGACCTTGCTGGGTTGTGGGCGCAAGACCGAGGGTCTTGAAAATACGCCAGTAAAGCGCGTTGTCGTGGGTGATCACGGGCTTGCCCAACTGCGCTTCGAGCGCGACTTCGTGGTGGACGAAGCGCTGCGCCTGTCCATTGGGTCCAGAGCGAAAGTTGCACATCCCGTTGGCCAGATAGGCGTCCGCATTCGGAGCCTGCTCGGCCACGTAAGCCATGGACTTCTCTGCCAGATCACCGTCAAAGCACCAAATCGCCGCGTTGCACTCTTCCTGTGTGGCGACAAAACCCTGATCGACAAAGTTGCCCGCGTAGAGCACGTCAAACCCCGCCTCTCGCAGGAAAGCGACTTGGCCCTGCCACCAGCTGGGCCAGTGGTAGACGGCGTTCAGGGCGACTTTCTCCACGTTCATCGCGCGCAGGGCCTCAACCATGGCATAGCCGGCCATGTGAAAGGCGGTCTCGTACTTGTCCGAGAGCATTTCGCAGTGCGTGCGAATGCCTTCTACTCCCAAACCACTGGCATGCACCCAGTTCGAGCCAACCTGTCCGCAAACGTCTGCGCCGTTGTTGGCCATACACTCGACGAACTCCTCCAGCAGTCCAAAATTTCGGCGGCGCTGGTCGAGCTCATGGGCATAGTCCGGCACGTGCAGCATCCGCCCGTGCACGCCAACCGACGGCGGAGCCATGCGCATGAAGTCCGAGGGCGCAGCGTCGAAATCGTGGGGCGGACAGGTGAAGCCGACCTGATGAGGAAAGAGCTTGTTGCGTGCCTCGGCCCAATGGGCTGGCTTCTGATAGCTGGACATGGACCGCCTCCGGAGTGTTGGGGCCTTTGGTCTAATGGACCCACGCAAGCAGTCCTTTTTTCCCCGCGACTTGAGGCTGTCGCGATCCCGCCCTGATGGCTCAGGCGTAGTCTTGAGGACAGTCTGACATGATCCCCCGGACGCCCCATTCGACCATGGAGGCAACTTTGGCCGGTGCGTTGGCCGTCCAGATGTTGACGCTCAGCCCTTTGGCGCGGGCGCGGCGAACGTCTTCGTGGCTCAAGGTCTCCCACCACAGGTTCAGGCTGTGCGCCTGAATGTCCGCAGCCAGTGCAAACACGGCGTCACTGGCCTCTTCGGCGATCACCGCCAGCGCGGTCTCGGGCAATGCGGCGCGGGCAAGGCGCAGGACGTCGAAGTCAAAGCTGGACAGCAGCAAGCGGTCTGAACCCAGCGGACCAGCCCGCAGCACCGGGAGCACGGCGCTGACCAGTGCTTCAGGGGAAACGTGATCGTGCCGCTTGAGTTCGAGGTTGAGACCCATCCCTGTTTCAGCGGCAAAGGCCAGCGCTTGAGCCAACGTCGGGATTGGTTGCGGACCCAGCGCGGGGTGGCTCTGGTTGGCATCGATTGTGGTGAGGTCAGCGGCGGAGATGCTGTCGATTGAGCCGGTGCGGTCGGTGCAGCGGTCGAGCGTGGCGTCATGGAAGATCACTGGTGTGCCGTCGCCCAACAAGCAGGCGTCTGTCTCGGTCCACGTTGCCCCGGCTCGCAGGGCAGCTTCAAAGCCCAGTAAGGTGTTCTCCGGCGCGATCGTTGGCGCGCCGCGGTGGCCCATGATGCGGGGCAGTTGGGGATTGATCATCGCGCCCGCTCCCGCTCCCGCCGTCAGGTCGAGGCCTGCGGAACCCCGAGTAGGGGACGCAGGCGCTCAAAGGCGAACATGCCGACCAAATTGGCGGCGACGAATATCAGGACGGGCGCTCCGCCCAGTCCCAAGGCTGCATAGGCCGGACCCGGGCACAGGCCAACCAGCCCCCAGCCTGCGCCAAACAGCGCCGCGCCGGTCACCAGCTGATGGTTGATGGTGCCCAATCGCGGGCGTTCAAAGACCGTGCCGATCACCGGTTCAGCGCGCATCCGTCGGATCAGCACCACACCGACACCGAAGACCACCACGCCCGTACCCATGACAAAGATCAGCGAGGGATCCCAAGAGCCATCAAACACGTCGAGGAAGGCCAGCACTTTGGCCGGATTGGTCATCTCGGCAACGGTAAGACCCATGCCGAAGATCAGTCCCGCAAGAGCACCGAAGACTGCTTTCATCAGCCGATCCCCCCAAGCCGCGCCAGCGTTGCCGATGCAATCCCGACCGCGAGGAAAGTGAAAACAGCCACGATGGAGCGGACTGAGAACTGTGAGACACCGCATATCCCATGCCCACTGGTGCAGCCGTTGCCCAACCGTGTTCCAAACCCGACAAGCAAGCCTGCACCGACCAGCAACCACGGTGATTGTGTGAGGGAAAACGGCAGCTCAACCCCGCGCACCAGCGCCCATGCAAGCGGCGCAACGACCAGCCCGCCAACAAAAGCTAGACGCCAGTCCAAGTCGTCGAGATCAAAGCGCAGAACGCCGCCCGCGATCCCGCTGACCCCGGCGGTCCTGCCGAGTGTGAAATAGAGCAACAGCGCCGCGCCGCCGATCAACGCGCCGCCCAGTGACGCTGCAAGAGGGGTAAAGTTGGCCCAATCCATGATTGTTCGCTTCCGCTGAGTCTCTTCTTTGGGGGTGCTTAATCTGAATGATCGACGGTGTACACGGGAAATCATGAGACCCTTGAACCAAAGAGCTTGGTAGTGCTTGACGCCTGCGCCGAGTCCAGCGACACCAAACCCTGAATGGGAAGGGTGGGTTCATGCGGCTCTATATCGACAGCGCGCTGGCTTCGGACTGGGAAAAGTGGATGAAGCGCGGCGTGCTCTACGGCGCGACCACGAACCCGCTGATTTTTCAGAAGCAAGCCGTTGATGTCTCCAAGCGTGCCATGCTGCGCATGGTGGATCAGGCCAAAGCCATGGGGCTTCAGGCGCTGCAGTTGCAGGTTTCGGGCTTCGAGAACCCGCGCGATGCCGCCAAACGCATGGGCCGCTTCTTTGACCGCTGGCAGGACGGCGTCGTTGCTAAAGTTCCCCTGACGGCGCAAGCGATGGCCGTGGTTGAGCACCTTCCCAAGGATATGCCGATCACGCTGACCGCTGCCTTTGACGCCCGTCAGGCGGTGCTCGCTGCGGGGCAGGGCGCACGCTATATCGCGCCTTACTATGGTCGCCTGCGGGAGGCTGGGGCGGATGCTGATGGGATCGTCGACGATATGCTGCAGACCTGCAAAGGCCAGCCCCGCGTCTTGCTCGCCAGTCTCCGCACGCCGGAGCAGGTCGTCTCCCTCGCCGCGCGGGGTCACGACACCTTCACACTCTCGCCCGCCGTGTTCGATGCCCTGCTGGACGTTCCCGCTTCAGTGGAAGCCACGGCACAGTTCGAAGCTGCCGCGGCCCACTTGAACGCTGTGCCCAAGCCCGGCGGGGGGCTGTTCAAGAGATGAGCGCACCAACGCCGACCGATCGCCTGTACCGGATTGTTGAAGAGGGCATGTGCATCGGCTGTGGGCTTTGCGAGTCACTCGCCGGATCTCACTGCGTAAAGATGCAGGTTGTTGCCAGCGGGTTCGAGCGTCCGGTGGTTACCGGGCCGCTGAGCCATGAAACCGTGGACGCGATCTACGACACATGCCCCGGCACACGGGTTGAGGGCCTTCCAGCGCCCCTCGCCGAGGCGGCAACCACGACCGATCCCGTATGGGGGCCGAATGAAGGATTTGTCGAGGCCTGGGCCACTGATCCCAACGTCCGCCACGAAGCCTCAACAGGCGGTGTTCTGACGGCGCTGTGTCAATATCTGGTGCACTCGAACGAGGTTGATTTTGTTTTTCACGCGGGCGCAGGCGGAAATGACCCCACCTTTGGCCAGCCCAAAGTCAGCACGAGCACTGAAGACGTGCTTGCAGGTGCCGGATCGCGATACGGCCCGACAGCCGTGCTGCAAACCGTGCACACGCAGTTGGAAAAGGGCCGTCCCTTCGCCTTTGTCGGCAAGCCTTGCGACATCTCGGCCCTGCGGGCGTTGGCGCGGCGGGATGAGCGGGTAGCTGCGCTTGTGCGGTTCTATCTGACACCGGTCTGCGGGGGGTTTGCGGCGCCCAGCGCTACTGAGGCCTTTATTCGCAACCACCACGGCGTTGAAAAAGCGTCGATTACCGAGTTTCGCTTCCGGGGTTTCGGCTGCCCCGGCCCGACGACTTTCCGAACCGCGGACGGCAGCTTCTACAGCGCCACTTACACGGACTACTGGGGCGAAGACGAGAAAAGTTGGAACGTGCCGTGGCGGTGCAAGGTCTGCCCGGACGGCATCGGCGAAGGCGCGGATATTGCGGCGGCGGACAACTGGCCCGGCGGCTCACCCGACCCGGACACCGAGGCCGACGACCCCGGAACGAACGCTGTCATCATCCGTACCAAAGCCGGTGCAGGCCTGATTGAGCGAGCGGTGGCGGCGGGGTTCCTGACGCTGGGCCAGCCCTTGGATGCCGCGCACATGAGCAGCGTACAGCCGCATCAGGTCAAAAAGAAACAGGCTGCCCGCGCACGCTGGGACGGAATGGCGAATGAAGGTCGGCAGGTTCCGCGCAGCTACGGCCTGCGGCTCGATGCCCTGCGTGACAGTCTCTCGGACGAGATTTATGAGAGGCAAAGGACAGGCACGGCCCAGCGCATTCGCGACGGACGGGCAAGCGAGGCGCGACCCAAGAAGGATTGAGCCCCGCCTCAAGCGCAGGTTTTTAGACGGCGAAGTTGACGACGCTGCCTTCGATGGCGTGGGGGATAAAGGGCAGGGACTTGGAGGTCTTGCCTGAAATCACCCGGCCTGCCGCGTCGAAGCTGGTGCGGTGACAGGGACAGACGAAAGCGGAGTCCGCATCGCCGGTGTAAGCCACGTAGCAGCCCCGATGCAGACACTTGAGCTCTACAACCAGATACTCAGGGTTGGTCACGCGGTCCGCATCTGTCTCATCCGACAGCGCGCCTACGGTGGCAGCGGCTGCGGCCTGCTGCTCCTCGGTGCGGCGCAGCACGCCGACGAAAGTGCGGTTCATGTAGAGCACAACCAGCTCGCCGGGGTTCAGCGCGCTTACGTCCACCGACGTTGCATCGCCCAGATCGATGATTTCAGTCTGACCAACGGGTTGCTCGCCTTTGGCGTGGGCGAGGCTGGCAGGCAGCAGAGCCGCTGCTCCGGCGGCGAGGCCGCCTTTGATGACATCGCGGCGGTCAACGACCAGGCGTCCATTCTGGAATTTGCTAAACACGTCTTTCCCTCGTTCGAGTTGATCTGGATTCAGTGGGGCAACCTGAGACGGTTACGTGTCAAAATCTAGAGTGCTTCCCCCAAAGACCAAGCCACTCAACAAAAGGTGAAGCCGCGCAATGATGGGTGCTGAGGCTAGAATGCGCGACCCATGGTGTAGAACTCGGCGTTGGGGCGCATGCCCGTCGCGTTGGCCATGCGGTTGGACAGCCCGAAAAACGCCGTGATGGCGGCAATGTCCCATATCGCTTCATCGTCGAAACCATGGGCGTTGAGCGTGTCGAAGTCGGCCTCGCTGACCTCTGCAGACTTTGATCCGGCGAGTTTGACTGCAAACTCAAGCATGGCCCGTTGTCTAGGCGTGATGTCGGCCTTGCGGAAGTTGGTGGCGATTTGGTCGGAGATCGTGTTGCTCTTCTCCCGGATCCGCAGAACCGCGCCGTGCGCGACCACGCAATATAGGCAGTTGTTCAGCGCTGAAGTTGCCGTGACGATCATCTCCCGCTCGCCCTTGGTCAGGCTGCAGCCGTCGCGCTCCATCAGCGCGTCGTGGTAGGCAAAGAAGGCGCGGAACTCCGCCGGGCGACGGGCGAGGGTGAGGAACACCGCTGGCACAAACCCCGCTTTCTCCTGCACGGTCAAGATGCTCTGGCGGATGTCATCGGGCAGGGCGGTGAGTTCAGGGTGCGGGAAGCGGTCTTGCAGGCTTGTTGATGAAGCGGTCACGGTCGAGCGCTCGGCTGAAGGGCAGGGAGGGTTTTGTAACACGTGGTTCGGTCAAGGCCAGCAGGCAGCGGCTGCACATTCCAACTCAAACCCGCCATGCGCGCCCAGCCCCGGATTTGGGCCGGTTTTTCTTCGCTGCCGATTGAGCGAGCCTCTGCCTTTATCGAATGTGCCCCTGTAATC
>CBFHUI010000112.1:0-6702 GCA_965658725.1 Alphaproteobacteria bacterium
ACGACGCAGTCGCTGTTGTTGGGCAGAATAAAAAGATGGTCCTCTTCCCGCTCGCTGAGCTGCCGGAGATGCCACGCGGACGCGGCGTCAAGCTGCAGCATTACACCAAGGGCGGCATGTCCGACGCCAAGACCTTCGCCCGAGCCGACGGGCTGACCTGGGCCTGGGGTCAGGACAAGACCCGGACCTTCACCGATTACGCGGAAGTTGAGGGCGCCCGAGCCTCGGCGGGCAAGCCATGTCCTGCAGGCTTTCCTAAGAATGGCTTATTTGGGTCGGATGGCAGCTGATTTGACACTTTAGTGCAGTTTTTTGTGAACATTGTCGCATTAATCCCGTCATTTTCTCGTAATTCATGCGCTGCGTGCAAAGTACCTTGGCGCTTATTGCGACTTCTACTCTTTAAGCCATGCGCCTATATCATGGATTAACGGGGCGCAGAAACCACCACCTCTTCTGCAGCTCCGGCAAAGAACACAAACAAAAAGACACCGTCCGCCACGCGCGGCGGCGCACGCAACAAAGGACCTGACCATGAGCCTGTTTTCGAACGTCTCCGAGCGCTTTGCCCGCTACCAGGAAACGCGCCGCACCATGCGGGAGCTTTCCCGGCTTTCCGATCGTGACCTGAGCGATCTGGGTATCAGCCGCGCTGCAATTCCTGCACTGGCACGCACTGGAAAGCGCTTCTAAACACCCTACATATGATTAAGGACGGGCCGGCCGCTATCTCCTCCTCCTCCTCCAGGCCCCCCCGTTCTTAAGACGCCGGATCGACAATCCTCCCACCACCGTCGATCCCGCCAGACGGGCCTGCTGAAACCTCCTCCCCTCAGCAGGCCCGTTTTCTGTTTACAGGTCTGCTGTGAGACGGCGCACCGACGCTGCGTTGAATGAGAGTGGGCGCTTAGCCCAGTTCGAGGCCCATTTCCCGGAACCGCTCGGGATCATTCAGCCAGTTTTCCCGCACCTTGACGAACAGGAACAGGTGCACTTTCCGATCGAACAGCTCGCCCAAGTCCTGCCGTGACTGCGAACCGATCTGCTTGATCCTTGCGCCGCCCTTGCCAAGGACCATGGCCTTGTGGCTGTCGCGGCTGACGTAAATCACCTGATTGATCTTCAGATCACCGTTCTTCTGCACTTCAAACAGCTCGGTTTCCACTGTGAGATTGTAAGGCAGTTCCTGATGCAGCTGTATGAACAGCTTTTCGCGCGTCGCCTCTGCGGCCAACATGCGGCTCGGGAGATCCGAAATCTGATCTTCCGGATAGAGCCAGGGACCGTCGGGCAAGCGCTTAAGAACCGCGTTCTTAAGGTCTTCCACCCCGTCTCCACTCAGCGCGGACACCATGAAGGTTTCCTGCACGTCCAGCCGCGCGTTCACCGCCGCAGCAACCTCGAGCATCACTTCATGCCGCGCACTGTCGATCTTGTTCAGCACCAGCATCGGCGTTGCACGCTGCTGTTCGAGTTGCTCAATCACGGCGTGGTCATCGTCGGTCAGGCGCTTCTTTGAAACGTCAATCACCAGCATGAGCCGGTCAGTCTCGGCCGCCTGCCGCCAAGCCACGTCAACCATGGCCTTCTCCAGCCGGCGCTTAGCCCCGCGAAAGATACCCGGCGTATCGACAAAAATCGCCTGATCCGAACCCTCCGCCAGAATGCCCGTGACGCGCGTGCGCGTGGTCTGCACCTTGGGTGAGACGATGGAAACCTTCGCGCCAATGAGCTGGTTTACCAGCGTGGACTTGCCCGCATTCGGCGCGCCAATCACGGCGATGAAGCCGCAGCGCGTAGGTGTTTCAGTCATTATGGGGTCGCCTTTGGCGCGCTGGTTACGCGGTCGAGCAGGATGGCCGCAGCCTCGCGTTCAGCCGCACGCTTATTGCCTGCGGTCGCCTGAACACTCTTTTGACCTTCAACGCTGACACTGATTTCGAATTGCGGCTCATGGCTGGGGCCAGACTGACCGATTAGCTCATAAACAGGCAGCGGCAGGGCGCGGGCCTGCGCCCATTCCTGCAGCGCGGTCTTTGGATCTCGGGGCGGGCGCTTGGCGGCTTCTAGGAAGGGCGACCAGTTGCGCTCGATGAAGCTACGCACCGGTGCCATACCGCCATCGAGGTAAATCGCTGCGATGAGAGCTTCGACGACATCGGCGAGCAGGGATTCTTTCTGCTGCCCCCCGCCGTCACGTTCGCCGCGCGACATGCGGATCAGTGGACCGATGTCGAGGCTGACTGCGACCTCGGCTAGGGTCTCGCGCCGCACCAACTCAGTATGACGCTTGGCCAAGTCGCCTTCGCGCTCGTCTGGGAAGCGGAACAGCAGCATTTCGGAAATTATCAGGCCCAGCACCCGGTCGCCGAGAAACTCCAACCGCTCATAGGACTCGGACGCCACCTTGCGCCCCTCTGCCGACACCCGCATCGATGAATGCGTCACGGCTGCCACCGCATAGCGCCGCCCAAAGAAGCGGTAACCCAGCGCCGCTTCGATCGGGCGCAGGTCTACGCCGTCGCTGAACGCATCGCGGGCGGTTGAGAGGTCTTCGTTGCCGGCGTTACGATCCATAGAACTCAGCGAATGCCTTTAAAGAAGCGGCCCCAGCGGAAGGGGTTGTTGAGGGTCCAGGAATTTTTGATACGGAACCCATCCTTGATCTGCCGAATGTTCAGCGAGAATAGCACAAACTGCGCGCGACCCATGACGTACTTTCGGTGAACCGCGCCCAGCGAGCGCGCGCGGCTGTCTGAGGAGTTGTCGCGGTTGTCGCCCATGAAGAACAAGTGATCTTCAGGCACGATGTAAGGGCCAAACATGTCCGGGCCGACCAACTGGTCGCCGTAGTACTTGTCCCAAATCACGTGCTCGTGGGGCTTGCCATTCTGGGACTCAAAGGTCTCCATAAAGAAGTCACCGAGGCTTTCGACCGCCTGCCCGCGCTGGTCAAAGCGATCAGCGTTTGACGAACCCGGACCGATCAGCACCCGGTCCGCCGCGACACCGTTGATGTACAGTAGGGAGTTGCGCACCACGATCTCATCACCGGGCACTCCCACCACGCGCTTCACCAGCTTCTTTTGGCGCGGAGAGTCCGGGTCAGCAAAGACGACCACGTTACCTCGCTTGGGCTCACGCCAGAAAATCCGGTCGGAGATGAGCGGAATGTCAAAAATCGACTGACGCCCGAAGCCGTAAGAGAACTTGGTCACGATGACATAATCCCCGGTCTTCAGCGTCGGGTCCATCGAAGGCGAAGGAATGCGGAAGGGCTCGAAGATGAACGAACGCACGACGACCACGATGATAACAACCGATACGATCAGTTGCAGGTACTCGGCGATGACGTTCTTTTCCGACGCTTCGCGCTTGGCCATGAGGCCTCTCCTTTCGATGCATGTATGACCGCAGACTTAATGACTTTTCACCCCCAGCGCAACGCGGCCACAGGTGATCAGCCCACCGATCCGCGGGAGATCAAAGCAATTTGAGGAAACGACCCCATCGGAAGGGGTTCCAGTACGCCCAGAAATAGGTGTCCTCTGGGTGCGCTTGAATGTTCAGCGAAAACAAAACCAACTCGGCCTTGCCGATCAGATAGCGCTTGTTCACCAACCCCAAATCTCGGTTTGACCGGCTGTCGCCCGAGTTGTCGCGGTTATCGCCTAGGAAAAAGTAACTGTCAGCCGGAACGGTCAGACGCGGGGTATTGTCGAAGACCGTGTCAGAAAGGTTCAGCACCTGATAGGCCGCCAGAACGTCGCCCTGCCGGTCCACCAAGCGCTCGTCAAACAGCTGCGCGGGTTTGTTGGAGAGGGACGTATTCGTCGCGGCACCGACCTAGCGCTGGGGCATGGGTTCCCCGTTCAGGAACAGCTCACCGTTGATCATCTGTACCGTATCCCCCGGCACCCCGATGATCCGCTTGATCAGGTTGCGCTCGAACTTTGGATGACGGAACACCGCAATATCACCGCGCTTCGGTTCCCCGCCCAGAAACCGTTGATCGGGCATAAAGGGGGTGTCGATGTCGAAACTGAAGTCACCGAAGCCATAGCTGAACTTCGAGACCACGACCATGTCGCCGACCTCAAGTGTTGGAAGCATGGACTCAGAGGGGATGCGGAACGTTTCGAAGGCAAACCAGCGCATGCTGAAAAAGAACGCCAGCACAATCACGATCAGCGCGATCCAAGCCCGGAACGATCCGGGCTCCTTCGCGGCTCTCGCGCTTATACTTTCGTTCTCGGAACCAGCCATATCAGCCCCCAAAGGGCTCCCCTCGCGCTCGCGCTTCTCGCGCGGTCATTATGCGGCACAGGTTAGGACTGGGGAAAGGTTGGTGCAATGGCGTGCGCGCGCGGACCGGTTTCGGACCCCTTGGCTGTTGCAAAAAGGACGACATAAGCGGTGGCATAGGGCGGTTCGTCCGACATGGACCAATCAGCAACCAACGCCTCGCCTTCTCGCAGCATGGCCTGCACCCGCGCCAAGGCGCCGCCTTCAAAGGTCAGCAGCGGCTTGGAAAACGCCTGCCCCGGCTCTGGCCGTGCCAACCCCACGTCACGCCAGCCGACCCCATAGCGGAACCCCGTTCCAAGGGCTTTCACCGCCGCTTCCTTGAGCGCGTAGTGCCGCGCCAGACCGGCGGCAAAGTCGTGCCGACGCTCGCAGTAAGCCCGTTCGCCCGGACGTAGGATGCGGTTGATGAAGCGCTCGCCCTGCCGGTCCAGAACGGCCCGGATGCGGTCAATATCAACAATGTCGTTGCCTACGCCGATGAGCATCGTCTGTGGCTTCCTTTCGCGCGTGCTGCCTGAGGTCTTGACCCATCCGCCGGGGTGAAGGAAGAGGGTCTGCCCCCTGATACGCCGAAAGCGAGAGAAAAAGAACCGTGGTTTCCACCCTGCGCCAAGCCCTTCCCACCGCCCTGCCCATCGCAGCGCCCGTGATGATTGGCTATTTCACTGTGGGAGCGACCTTTGGCCTGACCGCAGCGCAGGCGGGGTTCGGCTGGTTCTGGCCGGTGGTGATCTCGCTGGTGCAATTCGCTGGCGCAGCCCAGTTCATGATCGTCGCCATGGCCGCCCAGGGCGCGGCCTTAACGGAAATCGCAGCGGTGGTGTTCCTGCTGAACCTACGCCACGTCTTCTATGGTTTTCCCTTCCTCGCCAATCAGCCCCGCACGCTGATTGGCCGGGCGCTGATGATCTTCTGGCTGACGGACGAGACCTACAGTCTGCTGACCACGCGCAAGCAGCAGGATCCCCCCATCGTGCAGACCACGGTTGGCGGATTGAACTACTTTTCTTGGGCCGCAGGAACGCTTGTGGGAAGCCTGTTCGGGCAGGTCTTGCCGCTGCAGATCGATAGCTTCTCCTTCGCCCTCTTCGCGCTGTTCGCGATCCTGTTGACCGAACAGATCCGCGCACACCGATCGATTGTACCCCTGCTCGCCGGGACGCTCGCCGTGCTGATGATCGTCCCTTTCGAGGTCACATTTGGCGTCGGCATGTTCATGAGCGGCTTAGCGGCCATCGTGGTTATTACCGCCTGGCACTTCCTGCGCCCGAGCGCGCCTACCGTGGGGGGATCGGAGAATGGATGACCTGACGCTGAGCTGGGGGTTTCTGGTGTTTCTCGTGCTAGGCGGGTTGGGCGTGTTCCTGCAGCGCGGCGCGCCCTACATCCTGCCCCGGCGCGTGCTCGCCTGGCCGGTGCTGAGCACGCTCAACCGCCTGCTTCCCGGCGCACTGATTCTGCTGTTCTTTCTCGTAACATTCGTGGTGGACGGGAAAGACGGCGTGCTCAAGCCTTGGGTGTTGTGGGTTGAGGTCGGCATACTGCTGCTGGCCGTGGGCGTGCACCTGCTGCTCCGGCAAGTGCTCGTCACCATCGTTTTCGCTGTCGCCCTTCATTACGTGGTGTTTTACCACGCCGTGGGTTGGTTCTTGCAGGCCGCTTACAACTGGTCGCCTTAACCCTTAGGAGCCGCAGCAGACTGATGCCCAATGGCGCTGTTCTGGTGGCGGGCGATGATCAGCAGGGAAAGCAGAAAGATCACCGCCGGCAGCAGTGAGGAACACAAGCGGATCATCAAAATGGCTGCATCCGTCTGCTCCGGGAACACCCGCACCCCGTCCTCGTAATAGGTCTGCTGATAGCCTGACAGGCTCAGCAAAGCGCCAAACACCAGCGGACCGAAAGCGATGCCCAGCTTTTGCTGCGTGGTGAACCAGCCGTTGAAGGCCCCTTCAAGCGACAAACCTGTCCGCACCTGCCCGTCTGTCACACTGTCCGGGATCATCGACCATGGGAAAACCTGATAACCACCGAAGAACCAACCAATCACAGCCATGAGCGGATAGAGCAGGATCAAGCTGTCCGCGCTGAGCAGAAAAACCGTTGCCACAGCAATCGCCAGCCCGCTGATCGCAACGATATAGCCCCGCTTCTTTCCCACCCGGCTGCCAAACCATGTCCAAAACGCCATCGACGCCATGGTTGAAATCACAAAGACCAGAAAGAAGCCGATGTTGGCTTGCACCGGGTCTTCAACCTGAAAATGGTACTTCAGGATGTAGAGCAAGTTAGACGTCACCACTGTCAGCGAGGAGACCTGCAGGAAGTACGTGATGCACAGAATAGGGCCAAGATGGATGCTGATCGCTTGAGCATGGAATTGCAACAATCGAG
>CBFHUI010000113.1:0-6671 GCA_965658725.1 Alphaproteobacteria bacterium
CGCGTTGACCACAAGATAGTGCGGCAGCGAACTTTCTTTGGGCATGAAGGACCACTTGAGCCCTGTCGGGAAGCCCGCGCCCCCGCGACCGCGCAGGTCGGAGGATTTGACCAAGTCGATCACCCGGTCGCGGCCGAGCGTCACCATGGCCTTGGTGTTGTCCCAAACCCCGCGCGCCTGAGCGCCCTTCAGCCGCCAGTCGTGCTGGCCGTAGAGGTTGGTAAAAATACGGTCCTGATCCGCAAGCATGGGCCCGTGCCTATCCTGTCTGAAACTCTGCGCGGTTTATGCCCCCAAAACGCACAGAAGAAAACCGCCTTGATGTCGCGACACCTGTTCGCCGCATGCATTAGAGCCGCGCGTTGCGGCGCCTGAAATCACGCGATGGCTGTGAGCTGTACAGCGATGCGCGCCGCGCTGTGGCCCAAACCAAATGCGGGCAATCCAGTGGAGGCGGGCCCGGGTGCGACGTGGAAGCTGTGACGAATGCGCAGGTTATCGTGCAAGTCCGCCTCGCGCGCGCCACCAACGTAGGGCGCGCTGACCTTCACGACGTGCGCCCAGCCTAAACCCTGCTCCCGCAACTCCTGATCCAGCACAGCCATGATAGCGCGGGTTTGCGGGACAATACCGGTATCTTCGGCAACCGAGAGTGCCGTGAGGACCGCGGTGTCGCCAGTCCGGCGCGCGGTCAGGATAACCGACCCCTCTTCTGCACGTTTCGCCACGACAGAGCCGTGAGCTGCGAGAATGAGCGCGGCGCTGCAGGGGTTCGAGCCATCAAGCGCGGGTCGGAGGACGGCTTCAGGGGTGACAGCGGTCACCGGTTCCCACGCGCCAACCCGGTGCTCCCAGACAATACCATCGATGCTGATGCTGGCAGCGTCTTCCTGTGCTTTCAAATCGGCATCTGTCACCCCTTGAAGACCCACATAGCGATAGGCGCTGCCGTGGCGATCGGTGAAGCGCGCCCGCTCATGATGCGCCGGGCGCAAGCTCGCGTCGGCGAAAGCGTCGACCTCCAACATCATGCCGTCATAGTAAAAGTGCGGCACCCGGATCAGGGACAGCACGGGCCCGGCGGGAAAAGCTGCCTCGAACGTGTCCCGGAGCGCGGTTTCCTCACGCTGGCTTGCGCTGTGATAGATCACCAGCATGGCCAGATCATCACGCTGGACCCCGCCCCGGCCCAAGACCGTCACGATCATGCGCGCAACGAAACCCGCTTGGTCCAGCACCGAGCCGGGCGACACAACCCCGCCGCTGGTGTCGAGTGGGCACAGACCGCAGGTCCACCCTCGCTCACCAACCCGAACCAGCGTAGAGACCCGAACCGGTTCCCGCATGCCGAAGAGATCGAAAGGAACCCGCTTACGGGGTTGCATTGCTGTCATTGTCTGCGCAACCCAAACACAAAAAAGCGCCCTTCACAGCCATGAAGGACGCTTTCTAAACGATTGTATCGCATGGCTTTATTCAGCAGGAACGCTGTAATCTGGCAGCGTCTTACCCGCGTTTACACTCGGGTCAAAGTCCTTGAGTGCCTGTGGCCCGCCCTCGGGCGCAGATCCCACACGTCCGGTCATGTTGCCGTAGGCAATGTCCTTGCCCGCCGCCAAATCAGTAAGGATCAGCTTGAAGCCGTCGGCGTCCAAGTCCTCGTAGTAATTGTCGTTGATCTGCACCATCGGCGCATTCACACAGGCACCCAGGCACTCGACCTCGATGAGCGTGAACTTCTTGTCTTCAGTGGTTTGACCAAGGCCAATGCCCAAGTGCTCTTCTGCAGCGTGGGTCAGGTGATCCGAGCCGCGCAGCCAACAAGGCGTGGTGCGGCAGACCTGGACGACATGCTGGCCGACTTCTTCGGTGTAGAACATGGAGTAGAACGTGGCGACTTCGTAGACGCGGATCGGTGCGCTTTCCGTGGTCAGAGCGACCCACTCGATCGCTTCCTTGGACAGCCAGCCGCCGTTCTCACGCTGGGCGATATCCAGCAGTGGGATGATGCCAGATGCTTTGCGGTCCTCGGGGTAGCGGGCCATGATGACCTCGACCCGAGCAGAAGCCGTCTCGGAAACGGTGAAAGCGCCAACCTGCGGCGCTGGGCGCGATGTAACCTGAATGGCCATTAGCGATCGACCTCACCAAATACGATGTCCATGGAGCCAAGAATGGCGACGGTGTCTGCGAGCTGGTGGCCTTTGGAAAGCTCATCCATGGCTGCCAGATGCGAGAAGCCCGGCGCGCGGATCTTGCACTTGTACGGCTTGCTCGAACCGTCAGAGACAAGGAAGACGCCAAACTCGCCCTTGGGCGCTTCAACCGAAGCGTAAACCTCGCCCTCAGGCACTTTTACACCTTCGGTGTAGAGCTTGAAGTGATGGATCAGGGATTCCATCGATTGCTTCATGTCGCCTCGGCGCGGTGGGGTGAACTTGTGGTCTTCGTTCAGTACTTCACCGCCCGGCATCATGTCCAAACACTGGCGAATGATCTTCACCGACTGCTTCATTTCTTCGATGCGCAGAACGTAACGGTCAAAGCAGTCCCCATTCTTGCCGACAACGACGTCGAAGTCGAGCTCGTCGTAAACCTCATAGGGCTGTGACTTACGCAGATCCCACGCGACGTTCGAGCCGCGCAGCATTGGGCCGGAGAAGCCCAGCGCCATCGCCTGTTCCGCTGTAACGACGCCGATGTCTACGGTGCGCTGGCGGAAAATACGGTTGTTGGTGGCCAGCGTCTCGATATCGCCAATGGCGGCCTCGAACTGGTCACAGAAAGCGGCGATATCCGCATCCAGTCCCTTGGGCATGTCCTGATGCACGCCGCCGGGCCGGAAGTAGGCCGCGTGGAAGCGGGCGCCGGACACACGCTCGTAGAACTCCAGCAACTTGTCGCGCTGCTCGAAGGTCCAAAGCATGGGCGTGGTTGCCCCGACGTCCATGATAAACGCGCCGGTGTTCAGCAGGTGGTTGAGAATGCGCGTGATCTCGGAGAACAGCACGCGGATGTACTGGCCCCGCGCAGGTGCTTCGATGCCCAGCAGCTTTTCCACCGCCAGTGCAAAAGCGTGCTCCTGACACATGGGCGAGACGTAATCCAGCCGGTCAAAGTAGGGCAGCGCCTGCAGGTAGGTTTTTTGCTCGATCAGCTTTTCTGTGCCGCGATGCAACAGGCCCACGTGCGGGTCTGCGCGCTCGACGATCTCGCCGTCCATTTCCAGCACCATGCGCAGCACGCCGTGGGCGGCTGGGTGCTGGGGACCGAAATTGAGGGTTAGCGGTTTGATTTGTACTTCAGCCATATCCGTAACTCCCCTTAAGCCGCTTCTTCTTCGGCTTTCTCATCGCCGGGCAGCGTCGAGACGCCTTCCCACGGAGAAGCATAGTCAAAGGACCGGAATTCCTGTGTCAGCGAAACCGGTTCGTAGACCACGCGCTTTTGTTCTTCGGAGTAGCGCACTTCCGAGTAACCCGTGAGCGGGAAGTCCTTGCGAAGCGGGTGGCCGGAGAAGCCGTAATCGGTGAGGATCCGGCGAAAATCCGGGTGGTCTGAGAACATGATGCCGTACATGTCCCACGTCTCACGCTCGTACCAGTTTGCACTCGGCCAAATGCCAGTGGCGGAGATCACGGGCGTGAACTCATCGGTTGCCACCTTGACCCGAACGCGCTGGTTCAGGAACGGTGACAGCAGGATGTAGACCACGTCAAAGCGCTCTGGGCGCTGTGGCAAGTCAATCGCGGTGATGTCCAGCAGTATGGCGAAGCGGCAGGAGCTGTCGTTGCGCAGCGTGCTCAGATCTTCGGCCAATGTCTCGCGGGACAGGCGAATGGTCAGTTGCTCGGCGTGGATCGCGGTCTCAAGGATGCGATCCCCCAGCGCGCCGGATACGGCTTCAAGCAATTCTTCCATAGTTCAGAAACCTTCTTGGCCCTGGCCGGGCCGTTGGCGCTTAGCGGCGGATGATGCCGGCCTGACGCTTGATCTTCTTCTGCAACTGCATAACGCCGTAGATCAGCGCTTCTGCGGTTGGCGGGCAGCCGGGGACGTAGACGTCGACGGGCACGATGCGGTCACAGCCGCGCACGACGGAGTAGGAGTAGTGGTAGTACCCGCCCCCGTTGGCGCACGAGCCCATAGAAATCACCCAGCGTGGCTCTGGCATTTGGTCATAGACCTTGCGCAAAGCCGGGGCCATCTTGTTGGTCAGAGTGCCGGCCACGATCATCACGTCGGACTGACGCGGCGATGGACGGAAAAGCCAGCCAAAGCGGTCCATGTCATAGCGCGCGGTCCCGGCATGGATCATCTCCACCCCACAGCACGCCAAGCCAAAAGTCATTGGCCACAGCGAGCCTGAGCGAGCCCAGCCTGCGAGCTTCTCAAAATTTGCGACGATAAAGCCGCGGTCCTGAATTTCCTGCGTCACCAAATCCAGCGCTTCGTTCTGTTCAGCGCCGGGGGTCAGGGGCTTGCCCTCTACTCCCATTCCAAGGCTCCTTTTTTCCACTCGTAGATAAAGCCTACGGTAAGAATGGTCAGGAAGATCATCATCGACCAGAACCCGAACAGGCCGACGTCCCGCAGGCTCACAGCCCATGGAAACAGGAAGGCGACTTCCAGATCGAAGATGATGAAGAGAATGGCCACAAGGTAGAAGCGGACATCGAACCGACCGCGCGAGTCATCAAAGGCTTCGAAGCCACACTCGTAAGCGGAAAGTTTCTCGCTGTCCGGGCGCTTTGGCGCAACCAGCAGCGGAATCCCGGCCATTACCAAGGCCAGGACAGCAGCCAATCCCATGAAAATCAGGATCGGCAAGTAAGATTCGGCGACTTCCATCAGCCTCACATCCTTGAGCTTGCTCTGTCTGCGCCCGGTTTACACGCGACCCCCGCGTTTGACCAGTGCCACAAGCGCGCACAAGACTAATGGCAGGGCAGCAAAAGAAGGGTCTCTCACGTCCCTGCTCGCCAACGCGCGCTCTAGCGCCGGGAAGGCGATGGCCGGTGGACGCCGTCACGGCCCGGCGGTTGATGCAGCGGTGCGCCCTGCCCTGTCCCGCGTTGGCGATCGCCAGAACCTTCCCGTCGCCCAGATGCGCCGCCACTGGGACGGGTCTTCGCGAAGCCCTTCGTGCTCGGCGTTCCCACCCAGCACCGAGAGATATAAGGGAAGGTATCGGTGATGAAATAGGCGTAGGTGCCATCCGGGTACTCTGGCGTGACCGTGTCCTTACCGTTGCAGGCGTCGAGGCTTCCAGCGCCCGCAACGTACGTCCAGTCTTCGACAAAGGTGCCATCGTGTCGCCCACCTGGCCCGGATGACCGCGTGCCGCCCTTCAGACGGAAACTTGACGTCTGCTCCTGCACCGTCCCATCAGTGAAGCCGTACTGCGCATAGATGGGAAAGCCATCGGCCGCGAACCCGATCAACGGGGAATGCTGCCCGGCCCGGCCCATCAGACCTGTGGGAAGCCCGTGATAGTGATACGTGCCGTTGGGCTGCACGTGCGCGTTGTTCCGGTCCAATCCAAGCTGGCCGCTGATCTTGAAAGGATCATAGGACCACCCCGACGACCGATCACGCTGGTACCACTCCGCCGCGCCCGGATCGAGCGGCACGCCGTTCAGCGCCACCCCGAACATGGAGCGCGTCATTTCCGTGATCCGCCCGGTCTTGGTCGGTGTCGCGTCGATGACAAAGGTGTGGTCTTGCTCGCTGATGGCGTTGGGGTTGTGGCGGTTGGGGAAGGTTCCGGTCGCGTGGTCAGGAATCCCGTTGGAGCGGATGACCACAGTATCGCCGTTGCGGGATACAGAAACACGGTTGCTGGCGGCATAGGCAACAGCCGCGCAACCGCCAGCCGCCGCGAGGATGGCAGCGGTCTTCAGCACGGCACGGCGGATCTGAGACGGGGGACGCAAGGTCTTTGAGATCATGTTGATCAACTTTCTTTGCTTAGTTCGGTCGGACCGAGGTGCGTCACGTTGGTGCGAGGGGGTTATTCCGGCAGCGCGCGCCCTTCTGAATTATGTGAGCTTTTTGCACACATTTACTCCTGACGCAACATATAATGAGCATTTCACTCCCATCCCCTGCGTCGGGATTTAGCCCGCCGCGTCAACGCACAGACCGTGACTGAGTTTTACAAAGTGAAACACAAGTGGGCGAGACCGAAACAGGGGTCGGCGCTAGGGTAAAGACATCGAACAACGGCAAGCGCAGCGGGGCTCTCCTCCTCCCTCCTCTCCTCCCACCCGCTGCGCTGCCACCCCACACAAGGCCCAACCACAGAAAGTCTCTCCTCTCCTCCTCCTTTCTCTTTCTCTCTCTCCTTCCGTTTCTCCTCCCTCTCCCTAACGGACCCCTCAGCCGGCTCGGTGCCCCAACACCCAGCCGGCTCTTTTTTTTGGCGCAGCGCTTTGCAAGGGCCTTGCCGTGACTCCTTAAGGAGCTTGGATTAGAACGGGGCGCAGTTAATCACCTTTGCTGCATCGGGAGGATCCTATGGAAGCGCTGTTCACTGATTCTGTTGCTTATGGCTTTGGCCATCCGCTGGCCGGACTAGACCATTTGCTCGCCATGTTCGCGGTGGGTTTGCTGTCCGTGCAGGTTGGACGCGGGGCCTGGGCCTATATTCCGGCGATCTTTGTGCTGTT
>CBFHUI010000114.1:0-6644 GCA_965658725.1 Alphaproteobacteria bacterium
TTGGCCGTGCCGCTGCTGATCGTGGCTGGCGGGACACTCTTTGGGGTGTTTACGGGTTGGCAACTCGATCTCAGCCAAGACTACCAGCGTCGCATGGCGTTCAAACTGGTAGCCGTCGCCGGCATCTTGTCTATCGCGGCAGCCAACAAGCTGTATTTCACCGGCCGGCCGGGGTTCGTTTGGTCCCTCCGTGTTGAAGCGCTTGTCGCGGTCACGCTGCTGATGCTAACCGCCTTCCTGACGGCAACTGGCCCGATATAGGGGACCAAAGGGGGGCCTGCACGGACCGAAGGCATCCACGGTCACTAGCGTATGTGGCGTGTTTTGGAACACTTTTTGTGATAGTCTTGGAGCGGGCGACCGGAATCGAACCGGCATATACAGCTTGGAAGGCTGTCGTTCTACCGTTGAACTACGCCCGCGTCCTTGGCCCTACCCATAGTCCCCTCCTGCGGCCTTCGCAAGTCAAAGCGGCGGCAAAATTTGGGGGGCTGCATTCCTGCATTCATCGGTGCGGTCAGTCGATGGGCCGGGTTTGATAGAGCTTCACTTTCAGCCCGCCGTGCGGGATCGGTGAGGTCGGCGGCTTGAAGCGCAAGCCGGTGGCCCGAGCCAGTTGAGGGTCATCGGTGATCAGCCCAACCCGCCAACCGCTGAACCGCTCCCGCATCACTGCGCCAAAGCTGGCGTAGAGCGCGCTAAGGCTCTTTTTGTTGCCGATCCGGTCGCCATAGGGCGGGTTGACCATTACCAGTCCGGGCCGCTCCGTCTCCGGGCGCGGGAGGTCGCTGATGGCGTTGGCGGTGAAGGCGGTCAGGCCGCTGACCCCAGCGCGCTCGGCATTGGCGCGGCTCATGTCAATCGCGCCCGCATCCCGGTCACTGCCCCAGAAAAGCACGGTCTCACTGGCTGCAGGTAGCATCCGGCGCAGCGCGTCAAACTGGTTCAAGTCGAAGGATGGCAACTGCTCAAAGGCAAAGCGCCGACTACGCCCAGCCTGCAGCCCCAACGTCATTTCCGCAGCCTCAATCACGAAAGTGCCTGACCCACACATGGGATCAACCAGCGGCTCGCCTGCCTGATAGCCGCAAGCCAGCAGGAACTGCGCAGCCATGGTTTCGCGCATCGGCGCCTTGTTCACAGCCTGCTTGTGGCCGCGCTTGTGCAGCGGGTCGCCAGATGTGTCTATGCTGATGGTGCAAAGATCGTCGTTCAGACGCACGCGCAGGCACAGCGGCGCGTCCGCTGCCATTGTTACGCCGAGCGTGTCACGCACGGCGTTCTCGATCCGCTGACGGATCGCCCCGGTGTGATAGACCTTGGATCGCTTGGACGATGCTTCGACCGATACCGGTGCGGCGGGATCAAGGAAGCGGCCCCACTCAACCTTGCGGCTGCGCTTGTCGAGTTGTGCCAGGTGCGGTGCGCGGAACGCGGCGATGCGGACCAGCACCCGGCTCGCCCCGCGCATTTCCAGATTGGCGCGCCAGACTTCAGGCCAACCGCCCCGACAGGTAACGCCGCCGGCAACAGTCTCCACACTCTGAAAGCCCCGCGCCTTAGCTTCTTGCGCCAGCACAGTTTCAAGACCCGGTAGGCCAACAAGAAAAATTTCGAATTCGTTGTCTGTATCCATGCCGCGACCCTAAGCCATGGGACAGCCAAGGTCATCGGCCGGATAAAGCGGTCTGCCCCTCCTCTGCGACAGCCTCGGCAGAAAAAAGGGCGGTGCAGCCTCCTCGGCCCCACCGCCCCTCACCCCCTCTCGGGGTTGGATCTCGACCCGGCCTAGCCGTAGACGATCGTCCGCATGCTCCATAGCAAGAAAGCGTAGCCCGCTGAGAAAACCAGCGGCGCAACGATCGGCTCGGCCGTGTACTTCACGCCTTCTTTCACACCGTCCTGCGACTGGATCGTCAGCATGCTGAAGACAGCAGCCAACACGCCTTGGGTCAGGAAATAGGTGAACAGGAACCACGCGCCTGTCGCCCCGTTGAACAGGATGATCAGGTGCAGCACCAACGCCCCCGCTGCAAAGGAACCGACAAACTTGCCCATGATCAGGGCTGAATGGTTCATGTTGAAGCGGTCGAAAAACGCCCGCGTGCCGAACAACATCTGGAAGGCATAAAAGGCCCATCCGACCGTTAGCACCAAGAACACGATGAGATTGAAGATATTCCCAAAGTTCGAAACCATATTTTCCTCCTTGAACGAAAGTTCATAGACTTGAATATATGGCACATTATACGATTTTCACTTGAATAACAGCGCTCTAAATTAGCAACATCAAATTATTCTGAGTGCTAATGACTTAAACAAATCGCAATGCGATCGCAGCCTCAGCAAGGAAACAAGCAGCGGTCAGCACGTGATCGAAGGGAAAGAAAAAAGGTGGTGGAGAGAGGTGGATTCGAACCACCGTACCCGAAGGATCGGATTTACAATCCGACGCATTTAGCCGCTCTGCCATCTCTCCACGAGCGCAGGACGTCGATTTAGAACAACTGCAGCCGTCTGTCACGGCAAAACCTGCCCTTCTTGACCAACACTTGTACTTATCGCCAATGCGCTCCAGTCATAGAAAATGAACAAAGAACGCCCCAAGCGCCAGAACGCACCGTTCCGTGGCGCCCCGAACGAACGCCCCCAGCCTCCGGCCTGGGTGCACCTCTATGGTTTACACGCGGTCAGTGCGGCTCTGAAGAACCCGGAGCGGCGGCCAAGCCTGCTTTACTTCGACCAAAAGAAAGAAGACGCGCTGCGTCCCGTGCTGGAGCCAATCTTGGAACAGCACGACAATCCGCCACCACTGCAAGCAACGTCTGCGCAGTTCATGGGCACGCTGGTTCCTGACGGTGCGCCGCATCAAGGCGTGGTGCTCAAGACCCGTCCGCTGGAAAACGCGGATTTCAAGGCCGTTTGCAGTACGCTGTTTGATCAGCCCGGTCTGGTCGTCGTGCTCGATCAGGTGACTGATCCGCAGAACGTGGGGGCGATCATCCGCTCTGCAGTGGCGTTCAACGCGCAAGCCATCGTCACGACAGACCGCAACGCACCGTTTGAGACCGGCTCTCTGTCCCGAGCAGCCGTAGGCGGGGTGGACCTATTGCCGTGGGCGCGGGTGACGAACCTTGCCGACGCGCTGAACCAGCTGGCTGACACGGGGGCCGTGCTGATGGGCCTCGATGGGTCAGAAGGCGCTGAGGAGATCTTTGTGCCGCCGCGCAAGCGTCGGGTGCTCGTGCTGGGCGCAGAAGGCAAGGGCTTGCGGGAGAAGACAAAAGAGACCGTTGACGTTCTCATGCGTCTGCCGACCAACCCCGACTTTCCTCACCTGAACGTGTCAGCGGCGGCTGCGGCGGCGTTGCTGATGCTCAAGGTTTAACGAGGCCCTCCAGAGACCTAAAAGTCAGAATTTCTGCGCACCTCTTGAACCCCTGCGCCACAATCTGCACGCCTTTTGAGCGTAGCGATTGAGGCCGGGGGAGAACGCTTGATTCATTGAGAGAGTTTTCCATGCGTAGACTTTTCTGTGCCAGCCTGACGCTTGTCACGCTCGGCCTCGCGCGCTTAGCGCTTTCCGAAACTTCGACTGTTGAAGCCGTCCGTTTGTACCCGGATGGCGCTCGCATCCTGCGAACCGCTGACTTCGCCGTCGCTTCAGGGCAAAGCACGGTCGAGATCGAAATTCCTGCCAACCAAAACTGGCAGACGACGACGCTGCAGGTGAGCGTTTCGGCAGAAACTGCTGTTTCAATCCTCGGCGTGGCGGCACGCACGCTTGATGCCGGCACGGCACCCTCTGCCCTGCAGGACGAAATCGACGCGCTGCGGATCGAGATCAGCGCGATCAAAGCCGACGCCCAGACAGCCCGCGGGCTGGCGGACGCCCTACGCGGCTTGATTGATCGAAGCACACTGGCGGATGTCAGTGCGGCCGACATGCTCACCTTGTTCGCCACCGCACAAGACGGGATCAGCAACCTGAACGCTCAGGCACAGGCGGCCGAGGAAGCGCTGGAAGAGAAGAGCGACGCCTTGGACGCGCTGCTGCGGGAACAGCGCGAGCGTGGCGAAGGCCTGCCAACCCGCGTGATCGAACTGACGCTGAATGCCGAAGCGGCGACCGATGCGCTGTTTACACTCACCTATCTCACCCGCGCAGCCTACTGGTCCCCGCACTACGAGACCACGCTCGACAGCACGGGCGCAGAGGCGGCGCTGACCATCGTGCAGAATGCCGAACTGACTCAGCAGACTGGCGAAAGCTGGGACGACGTGGGCGTGGTGCTGTCCACGGCTCAAGCCTTTGCCAACACGCAGATGCCTGAACTCGATCCTTGGTTCCTGTACGCCCAGACCAAGAACCTGCTCCGTTCCGCGTCACAAGGCATGGTGATGCAAGATGTAGCCGTCATGGCCGCGCCCAGCACCGGGATGGCCGAAGGTGGTTTCAGCAACTTTGCCAGCGACTTGTCCGAGCTGACCCGCCCATCTGATCGTGGCAGCGTGACCATGGCCGGGCTGTTTGCCGAAATCGTGCTTGATGGGCCCCAAGACCTCGAACCAGGCATGGCACCCACCCAAGTGCGCCTTCAGACGACGCCACTGACCGTAGATCTGAGCCGCCGCACAACGCCGGTGATTGACCCAACCGTTTACCTGTTTGCGGCCTTCAAGAACGACACGGGCGCAGCGCTTCTGCCGGGCCCAGCAACGCTGTTCCACAACGATCGCTTTGCCGGCGTAGGCTTTATGCCGGCGCTGCAGCCGGGCGAGAGCGCGGAAATGGCCTTTGGCGCAGATGAGCGTATCACTGTCACCCGGACCCTTCTGGACCGTTCAAGCGGCGATCGTGGCCTGTTCCGCGGCAAGCGTCGTCTGGAGCGTGACTACGCCATCATGGTGAGCAATTTCCACGATACGGCGATTGAGGTGCAGATCTTTGACCAACTGCCGGTCGCTGAAGACGAAGCGGTCTCGGTTAACCTTCTGGACACATCAACCCGCCCGACCGCGATCGATTTTGAGGGCAAGAAAGGGATACTTCAGTGGGTTGCCCCCGTAAAACCGGGCATGGAAAGCACGGTGCGGTTCGGCTTTGAGCTGTTGCAGCCTGACGACCGCCCCCTGCCCTTCCTGCGTTAAATCGTCTCCTGAAAGCCGCGCAACTGGTCTTGCGCGGCTTTCGACGCACTTAGGAGAGTGAGACTCAAACAAAGGATCAGACCATGCTTCGTTCTGCTCAATCCCTTCTCGCGGCCGCCTGTGTCTTTGGCGCTGTAGCAATGGCAGGCCCCGTCCTCGCAGCCGGCTCTAGCTCCGGCTCCTCGTCTTCTTCGTCGTCCAGTTCCTACGGCTCGTCGAGCACCGCGACCGCCAACACCGATGATGCTGCGGCCCTGCTGGCCGAAGCCATTGAGTTCAACGAGCGCGGCTGGTACCGCCGCGCCGTCGGCAACCTGCGTCAAGTGACGCGGCTTGAGCCACAGAACGCGGACGCCTGGAACGAGCTGGGCTTCGCGTACCGGAATGTTGAGAACTACAACCAGTCTGCCCGCGCCTACGATCGCGCGCTCGAACTCGACCCGGAGCACCTCGGTGCGCTGAACTATCAGGGCTTCATGTATCTGGAGACCAACCAGCTCGACAACGCTCGGGCGAACCTGTCCCAGCTAAACGCTCTGTGCGGAACATGCAGCGCTTATGAGACGCTCAAGGAAGCGCTCGACGCCCTCTAGTCGCCGCGGCTGACTGCGGTTTCGCCTGCATAGCTCGTTTGCAGGCGGATTCCGCGTCTAAGGCTCTGATTTCCTTGTATTGGACCGCGGCCTGCCCTATCCCCACACGATCTGCGGGAGGGGGCTTTGCCGCCCCGTATCGACCGCGGACCTCAAATCGTTTTTTGCACGCGAGGATATCATGGCAAAAAAAGTGGACAGTAGCTTCAAGCTACAGATCCCAGCTGGTCAGGCGAACCCTTCGCCGCCAGTTGGTCCTGCGCTGGGTCAGCGCGGTGTGAACATCATGGAATTCTGCAAGGCGTTCAACGCCGCGACGCAGCAAGTCCAGCCGGGCACGCCGACCCCCGTTATCATCACGGTTTACTCCGACAAGTCCTTTACCTTCGAGACCAAGACCGCTCCGGCTTCGTACTACATCCTGCAAGCTGCGGGTAAGAAGTCCGGCGCGAACAACCCGGGCACTCAGTTCGTGGGCAAGATCACGAAGGATCAGGTCAAGGAAATCGCCGAAGCTAAGATGAAAGACCTGAACGCGGTCGACATCGAAGGCGCGATGAAGATTATCGAAGGCTCCGCACGCTCCATGGGCGTGCAGGTCGTGGAGGGCTAATCCAATGGCAGCAGGCAAGCGTATTCGCACAGCATACGAAGGCGTAGACCGGGACGGTCTGGTCTCCCTCGACGAAGCTGTGAAGATGGTCAAGGAACGCGCAACCGCGAAGTTCGACGAAACCATCGAAATCTCCATGAACCTGGGCATTGACCCACGCCACGCTGACCAAAACGTCCGCGGCGCGGTCAACCTGCCCAACGGAACCGGCAAGACCATCCGCGTCGCCGTGTTCGCCAAAGACGCAAAGGCTGATGAAGCCCGCGCAGCTGGTGCGGATCTGGTGG
>CBFHUI010000115.1:0-6534 GCA_965658725.1 Alphaproteobacteria bacterium
CAAGTGCGGTTGACGCCGACGCGCAGACCAATTGGGTTAACTTTCTGACCCATCGGGTTACTCCTTCGCTTCGGCGGCGTTATCGGCCGCAGCTTCGTTTTCAGCGCCTACGGCTTCATCAATCGCCTTAGCGTCGATTTCCGCCTGCTCTTCCTGGCTCACGACTGCGAGGTCGCCGGCCTGACGCGCTGCTTCCATCGGCGAGATATCGCCGGAGTAGTCCTTCTGCTTCAGCACGATCGTGAGACGTGAGAAGTGCTTGAAGATCTTACCCATACGACCGCGTGCCCGAGGACGGTAGCGCTTCAGAGTCATGGCCTTACCGACCCATGCTTCCTTGACGTACAGCGCATCAACATCGAGCTGATGGTTGTTCTCGGCGTTCGCAATCGCCGAGAGCAGAACCAACCGCAGCACCAGTGCCAGCGCGATGCCGACCCGTCTCGCCACGTCCTGCTGCGACGCGGGCAGCTTGGCGGATGCAATGGAGATAAACAGCAGGTTATCGATCCCAAGCACGATTTCCATGGTGACCAGCGCGGCGAAAGCCAGCCAGACTTCAGGGGCAGTTATTAACTCGATCATGGAAAAATATTCTCGCACTGTGGTGGCTAAGGACGCGGAGTATTTGAAGTGCTCATGATCCTGTCAATCCGGCATGCGCTAGGGTTCGCAAGGCAAGCCGAGTGTCTTCGGGCTATTTGACCGAGGTCACCTGATCGAGCAATGCCGCAGTCATGCTGTCACAGTGCTCTGTAAAGGCAATACCGGCCTTCTGAGCGACTTGATAACTGTTGAACATGGCCTGAAAGCCTATGACCTGCTGCAGCTGCGCCGCCAGTCTCGACTGTTGAACAGGCGTAGCTCCGCCATCAAGGGCCTCTTGGGCGAGGCGGGCGCAAAAAGCGATCGTCTCATCAGCCTTTTGCCCCTGAAGCGAAGGATCATCGAGGGATATGCGTGTGAACTCGCGCACGAAACTTAACTGAGACAGGACGAACGCGTGTTGCAACCGAGTGATGGCATGCAGACGCTCCGCCAGTGTGGGATTCGTGTCGGCGATGGTCATCATGGCGTTGAAATAGGGTTGGACAATCTCTTGCGCAGCCATACCGAAGAAGCATTCGACGCGGGCGACTTCCAGATCGGGGTAGAAACGAAAAAGCGTTGCTGGCGAGCAGGGTGTAGTCTGATGGACGCGTGCCTTGCTGAGCTTCTCACCTGACGTGATCAGGTTGAGAACCGCGCGGAGGATTGCTTCGCGTGTTCTGTCTCGTCGTGTCTTCGCCAAAAAATCATACCGCAACGGAAGTTCGTCATAACTTGCCGAGCGAATAGGAAGGGACCTTCCAAGACAAGGAAATTACGCGGTAATCGACCAAAATCTGTAAAATTCACACCTATAGATTGCTATACTTTTGAGATATGTTTATTTAGTGATTAAATCATAAGTGTTAATTTATCAGATTGAATTCCGAACGCTGTCCTCTGGCGGATCACAAGTAAGTTATTGAAGTACCTACTTATTTATGACTTTTGGAACTTTGCTGCGGCATAATTCCTTGAGAATTCCCCTCTGAACGCGCACGATCGGTGCTCGCGCGAGTCCTATGGGTGATCACGGCACGGCTTGGGGGCCTCGTGTATCAACTCTGATAGCAGGGCGAATTAGAATTAATGGTTCTTGGCTAACCGCTGAGATCAAGTATGAATGGGCTCCGGTTAGGAATGCATTACTCGTTCGAACCGATTTGCTTAGGAAAACTATGGCCCATCTCGCTCAGGCGCGATGGGCCCTTTTTTTTGGTTCGGCCGGAGCCCATTGTGCGCTTAAAGCGGACGGTAGTCGGCGCGTGCGTTTGGCACGGGGCCGAGGTAGCGGTCGAGCAGGATATCGATCCCGATCCGAATGCTGTCATTAACATCGACATCGAAGACCGCAGCTCGGTCTTGCTGCACCAGGAAACTGTCGTGCAGCAGGTAGCCGGACAACAAAGCCGCCAGCTGCTTGTAATCCTGCAGCGTCAGGCGATTGCGAACGGGTTCCAACGCGCCGTAGATCATCTGCTGGATGGCGGGTAGGAGCCACTCGGGCCGCTCACCTGCACGACGATAGTGCTGAGTCATGAGGCCGCGTAAGAAAGCACCGTTGGTTTCGATGATTTGCGGCAGCACCTCCGCCATGCGATGGATCCGCACGCGTACGTCCGCATTATCAAGGATCACTTGCTGAACCGCAGCGACAAAACTCGCGCCGCGTTCCGCGCCCAGTTCGCTCAAGAAGGCATCACGCTCGATTTCCTCAGGGGAATTGTAATAGCGATAAATAGTCGGTTTCGAGACCCCAGATTGGTCCGCAATAGCTTGCACCGTCATGGGTCGACCAGCTTCGACCAGTTCAAGAGCGGCACGCAAGATGTCTTTCCGGGTTCGGGACCGGCGGTTTGAGGTCACTCGGTCCTGGGGCGTCACGCTGAGGAGTTCCTGATACATTTTATGTTTGCCACTCTTCTTTCGAAGACTGCCTCTCTCTCGATTTCATCGGTTCATCGCTAACGGGCGGGAAGGCTCACGAATTAGTGGAACCGTGATGAGGTAAGTGCATCAAGACTATTCTTTGTTTTCGCCCGAATTATTTTCGAGTTCTTCTGAGTGACAGAGAAATACCTTTAATGACTATGCTTTATGTCAGGATGACACGCTGTCTGAAGAAAATATAAAAATGTTTCAAAAACTGTGAGTCGAGGAGTGGTGAAGTGCGGCTTTTGTCTCAGAACGGTTTTCGATTCGTGCTTCCAAAACAAAATATTAGTATGATTTGGTATGAGTGCGAACTTCCTATGCGCCTCATTATGAAGGCGATGAGGGTATGTTGGCCAAAAACGAGGGGTTTGGTCAAGCGCTGGGGAGGGGGCTTGCGCGGTTCTCAAGTACGAGTCTGGTTTAGAAAGAGAGACGGCCCTGCAAGTGTCGCGCTTGCAGGGCCGTATCCCAAGGGAGGAGTTCTTCTGAGAGAGAGATCGTCAGCGCCGGTTGAAGAGCGCCGTCGCTGTTGACGTTTATCTAGCTCACGCTTGCGGCTCAAAAAACTGTTGAACACGCCAAGCAGTCTTGCGTTTAATGCAAAGATAGTGAGGCCATTACATCTGAATTTGCGCTGATATGCGCAAAATGCATGGCTTGAGCGGCGGGCAGCTGAGTTTGTGTGTCCTAAAGCCCAAAATCTTGGAGCGCCCACGGGATCCGCCTCAGTGGGCGGTGGATCGCAGCGTGGTGCCGGGATAGCCTAGGCCGAAGTGGTTTCATAATTTTGGCGGTTCAACGATGTTCTTCGATCCTAACGGCGCTGGCTCCGGCCTACCCCACAGTCCCATCAAAGCCCTCGTCGCACCGCGCCCCATCGGCTGGATCTCCACGCTTTCCCCCGATGGCGTCGCCAACCTCGCGCCCTACAGTTTTTTCAACCTGGTGGCTGATTCACCGACCCAGGTTATGTTCGCGACAACGGGCCACAAGGACAGCTTTTACAATGCCACCGCGCGGGGGGAATTCGTCTGGAACCTGGTGACAGCCGACCTGACCGACGCGATGAACCGAAGCTCGGCCTCGGTCGATCGCAGCGTCGATGAATTTGCGCTCGCCGGCTTAACCAAAGCCCCCAGCCGAACGGTTGCCCCGCCGCGGGTTGCGGAAGCGAAAGCGGCTTTTGAATGCGTAGTGGATCAGTTCATTCCCCTCCGTTCAAGCGTCCCGGGACAGTTGAATACGCTGGTTTTGGGCACGGTGAACGGAGTTTACATCGATGATGATCTGATCACAGACGGCCTTTTCGACACGAGCCGCGCTCAGCCGCTCGCCCGGCTTGGTTACATGGACTACAGCGCCGTGGAAAAGACGTTTACGCTGCAGCGACCCAAATAAGCAGGTGGAGGGGTAAAAGGGGGCTGTCTGACTAGTGCGCTGACTCAGCGTCACTTTTTGCTTGATGTTCACTTTTGTTCTCATTAAAAAGAACGAGAACAAAACAAGATCATCTGGCAAAAGACCATGAAACATCGTGAGAGTTCCGGCCCGGACAAAGGACTGGCCCAGCGCAGTAATCCGCTGACCCCCGTGGCGCTCAAGTCTGGCAAGGCTGATCGTTACCGGCATCGCGTCGATCGCGCTCAATCCGAGGCAGCAAAGGCCCGCGGCTATCGGCGCGGGCGGGGCAGTGCGGAGGGGCCAAAGGGACGTTTTGAGCTTCAAGAGCATGTTGCGTTCGACGACGGGTGGGGCAGTGAGCAAGTGCGCTTCGAGGACTTGATCGCCCGACCAACGACCGTGTCCGAAGATCGAGCAAAGTCGGTTCTGACCTTCAATCAGTCGCCCGACCTGGGTTTTGATCGCTCAGTGAACCCTTACCGGGGCTGCGAGCACGGCTGTACCTATTGCTATGCCCGGCCGACCCATGCGTTCATGGGGTTGTCGGCGGGGTTGGACTTTGAAACCAAACTGTTTGCCAAGTACGACGTGGCACCCTTGCTCGAAGACGCGCTGCGGAAGCCTGATTATCGGGTTGCGCCGATCGCGCTGGGGACAAACACGGATCCCTATCAGCCTGTGGAGCGGGATCTGAAACTTACGGCATCGATCCTGACAGTCCTGGACCGCTGCAATCACCCAACAACCATCGTTACCAAGTCCGCAGGAATTCTGCGCGACCTCGACCGTCTGCACGCTATGGCGCGGCGGGGTCTGGTACAGGTCGGGATTTCCGTCACGACGCTCGACCCAGAACTCTCAAGGCTGATGGAGCCGCGCTGCTCCTCGCCGGCCAAACGGTTGGATGCAATCGCGCAGCTTTCGGATGCCGGGATTCCTGTGCGGGTCATGGCCTCGCCTATGATCCCCGGCCTGAATGACAGTGAACTGGAAGGGATTTTGGGAGCGGCGCGTGAGGCGGGGGCTCGGGCGGCGTCGATGATCCCGCTGCGTCTCCCGCTGGAGGTTAAAGACGTCTTTGGCGACTGGCTGCTCGCGAACTTCCCAGACCGGGCCAAGCGGGTGATGAGCCAAGTGACCTCACTGCACGGTGGCCGGACCTACAACGCAGCCTTTGGCGAGCGAATGCGAGGGTCCGGCCCCTTGGCGCACATCCTGCGCCAGCGGTTCAAAGTTGCGTGCCAGCGGCTGGGCATATCCGAACACCTGCCGCCACTTAACGCGGCGGCTTTCGAGCGCCCGGAGCGGCCTGGGGACCAACTCTCGCTCCTTTGAGCTTTCGCTAAGGCAATGGGCTGGCACTGCGGGGCATCCAACCCTCATCTCAACAAGCGCCCGGCGCGGACGGCACCGGGCGGATCAGTCAAGACAGGAGACCGGCGTGCTAGTTGCGTTTGACCCTCAAAGTTCCAAAGACAGCGGCATCCGCCGCACGCAGCGTGCGTTCCAGCGCGGTATCGAGGTATGCGATGGCCTGCTGCGGTTGGGTCGGCAGGTTTGGCGCCGCAAATGCAGTGCCGCTGTCCGTTCCCGCATCCTGTGCCAGCAGCGGCAGCTCGAGTCCGGCTACCCACTGCGCTCCGTCACAAAGTGCCACACCCTCTACGCCCACAAACCAATCCGGTGACGGTGCGACCATGGAAATCATGGTCAAAAGAGCACGGTCTGGCGCGGCGCTGAGGGTGACGGAGGAAGCACCTACAGCGTCGAGCCGACTGCCGGTGCGATAGGCGCGAACCACGTCGCTGTCGAATAGAACGTCAAGTTCGGACTTGGCAGTGACGGTGGCGCCGGTCTCGGCGATCGAACGGATGCCGGGGGACGCTTCTCCGCCAACGGCAAAGACGTCGCCCGGACTCGCGTGTGTCACCACGACCATGGGCGACCAATGGGCGTTCGTCGGGACCGGCGCTTGGGTCACGCCCTCGATCCATGCAGGTTCAAAGGTCACGGTAAAAGTGGCCTCGCCCTCACACTGTGCCTGCGCGATCCCGGCGCTGGCCGTGCTGACCAGAAAAGCGGCAACACCCGCCGCAGCCCCTCGCATTTGTCGGCGCTGACGGTCGGCGCGCGCGGTTGGCGTTTCTAATGGCATGAGCGCTGCTTTTTGCTCTGGGCAGTGGCTGAGGGCGTGGGGGCAAATGCTGAGCAAAGGCGAAGGTATCGGCATGAGAATTTCTCCAGTGGCAAGCGCGACCAGGCAGCAGGCTGCGGTCTTTTCATCGGGCGTCGTCAGCGATCTAAGCGATCTGAGCCGTCTCAGCCCCTGTATTTCTGATGAACGGAATGATCGGGTGGTGCTCATGGTGCGCGGTTAAGGGGCGGAGGGGGGGGACGCGGTAGGCCGCGCGAAAGACCTGACTCAGTTTCGCCTCACACGCCAGCAACAAGCGCGCGAGAAAAGACCCCGGACAAGCGGGCGCGCTTGTGAGCGGCCGTGATGGGCCTGCTCGATCGACCAGCTGATGGGGGCTAGGGAACAAACATCGGGACGGTGCTTGGCACACGCTTTCCATCCGGACTGATTTGGCGTGGCGCCCCCAGAAACGC
>CBFHUI010000116.1:0-6066 GCA_965658725.1 Alphaproteobacteria bacterium
GATGCGCGCTTTGTCCGGGGTACGGTTGATGAGCAGTCCAGCGAGCTGCTGACGTGGCTCCAAGGAGACAAGGAGGCGATGGCCTCTTTCCTCCAGATGCAGGGAATTCCGACGGTGGAGAACCTGCGCACGTACAACAGAGCAAACGTCATTCAAGCGGCTGACAGACTTGGCTACCCCGTCGTTTTCAAGCCCTTCAATGGGACACAAAGCAAGGACGTTTTCATCAACCTCAATGACCGGCAAGACTTGGAGACTGCCATTTCAAGGTACAGTGGTGATCTTCGTTTAGGGCTGGTGGAGAAATATGTTCCCGGTGAATCACTGCGGATCTTCGTGATTGGGGAGACAATGCTTTGGTGCGTCAGTCGCTTGTATCAATATGTTGTTGGCGACGGAAAAACCTCACTGGACGGCCTGATCCGCGCTTACGCCGTAAGCGAGTACGAGGACCCGGTTTACAGCAAGGTTGCGACGACCCCTGAATTCTTTTTCAAGAAGTTCCAAATCCGAGAGTTCTTCACGGAGGCCGAGCTTGGTCAAGTCGTTCCAGATGGCGAGCGCATCAAGCTTTTTGATCTGCCCAGCGGATCTTTCGGCATGATGGTCGCCGATTACACCGAGGAGCACTTCGCCGAAGACGTGCTCGAACAGATCAAGCAGTTGGGAACCCTGTTTCGAGGCACTCCCCTTGGTATCGATGCCCTTGGAGAGCGAGAAGACGGGCAGTTCCGGCACTTGGTTTTCAACGAAGTGAACACGGGGCCACAAGTAACGCGGGACTCTTCGCAAAAGGTCTTCATGGAGCGCTGGACCAATAGTTAGCTTTTCCTTTCCCCCTTTGTTTCATCCCAGCCGGAGATCGCATCCATGAACGCCCCGGAGCCTGAGCTGTTCTGGACGCCGCGCTTTGATGTTTGGGCGGACGAGCAGGGAAACACGATGATGCGGCAGGTTGATCCCCTGCCCGATAGCCTGCCGACCATTGCTGATTACATCGATCTTTGGGCCGACCGCGATCCAGACCGGGTCTGGCTGGCGCGGCGCGTAGCAGGCGGTGGCTGGGCGAAGGTGACCTATGGCGCAGGCCGGGATCAGGCGCGGCGCTTGGGCAGTGCCCTGCTTGCGCTTGGACTGGGACCGGACCGGCCCTTGCTGATCCTGTCGGAGAACAGCCTTGAGCACGGGGTCTGCTCCTTGGCCTGTGCTTACGTCGGCATCCCTTTCGCGCCTGTATCCCCCG
The DNA here is from genome assembly GCA_965658725.1 of Alphaproteobacteria bacterium. Taxonomy (GTDB): domain Bacteria; phylum Pseudomonadota; class Alphaproteobacteria; order UBA7985; family UBA7985; genus UBA7985. The sequence goes on from CBFHUI010000116.1 coordinate 1,244, forward strand.
CCTATGCGCTGCGCTCCTCGGATTACCAAAAGCTGCGCGACATCGTGGCTTTGCTCAACCCCGGTGCGGTTTTTGCCGACGACGTGGCGGCCTTCACACCCGCCATCGAGGCTGTCCTCCCACCCCAAACACCCGTGATCGGCGTGCGTGCCTTAAGCCCGCGGGCCATTGACTACGCCGAACTGCTGGAGACAGACGCCAGCGCGGCGGCAGCAGCGCGGGCATCGCTGGACCGGGGGACAGTGCTCAAATATCTGTTCACCTCGGGCTCTACCGGCGCGCCCAAAGCTGTGATCAACACCAACGGGATGATCACCGCCAATCAGGCGATGGTTCGAGACTGCTACCGCTTCATGCAGACCGAGCCGCCGATTATCCTCGACTGGGCCCCATGGAACCACACCGCAGCGGGGAACAAAGTCTCCTACATGGTGCTGACCAACGGCGGCACGTACTACATCGACGACGGCAAACCCACACCGGAAGGCTTTGCCACCACGCTGCAGAACCTGCGCGAGGTCGCCTGTACCTACTACTTCAACGTCCCGGCTGGCTATGACCGGCTGGTTGAAGCGCTGGAGGCGGACAGCGCTCTGGCCTCGGTGTTCTTTTCCCGCTTGCGCATGCTGTTCTACGCGGGCGCAGGGATGTCACAGCAGACGTGGGACCGCCTTGATGCTGCTGCCAAAGCGGCGACCGGCAAGCAGATGCTGATCGCCAGCAGCCTAGGAGCAACGGAAACCGGGCCCTTTGCCCTCACGTGGAGTGAGCTTGAAACGGCGGCGGGCAAAGTCGGGGTTCCGGGCCGGGGGCTGACGCTTAAGCTGGTTCCGCTTGGCGACAAGCTGGAACTGCGACTGAAGGGACCATCGCTAACGCCAGGCTATCTCGGCGACCCTGTAGCGACCGCAAAGGCCTTCGACGAAGACGGCTTCTACCGCATGGGCGATGCCGTCCGACCGGCGGACCCCAATGATCTGTCGCGCGGGTTCTATTTCGATGGTCGGTTGGCGGAAAACTTCAAGCTATCAACCGGCACGTGGGTCTCAGTCGGTGCGGTTCGCGCGGCGCTGGTGGATGCCTTGGCGACCGTGATCCGTGATGCGGTGATCGTTGGTGAGGATCAGAGCGAATTGGGCGCGCTGGTCTGGCTTTCAGAGGCCGGTTCAGCCTTAGGTCAAGCGCAGCTAGAGGCGGCGCTGACCGCCGGTTTGCTGAACCACTGGGAGTCATCGACCGGCTCGGCCAGTTGCGTGCGACGGATCAGCGTGCTCAATCAGCCACCGACCTTTGATACGGGTGAGTTGACCGAAAAAGGTTCGATCAACCAGCGCGCCCTGCGCCGTTCCCGCGCTGATCAGGTTGCGGCGCTCTACGCTGACGCCGCTGGAACCATCCGCCCCATTTATCCATCCGACTGAGCGCCAAGGCCGTGGCCGCTGTGTGAGCAGTCTGTTAGGCTCTGCGACGAACGAAGAGGCTCAGAACGAGGGAGGGTTGAGCGTGCTCACTTACGTTTCCGTTGGCGTGGATGATATGGACAAAGCACGGCGGTTTTACATGTCGTTCATGCCAACGCTGGGTTACGGCATGACCGAAAGCCATGAAGGGCTGAGCTTCGTGCTGCCACCGCCGCCAGAGGCCGCCAATGACCCCTCCAAACTGCCGCCCGAGTTCTATGTAAAGCCGCCCTTCGACGGCAAACCCGCCAGTTCTGGCAATGGAACCATGATTGCATTCGAAGCCCGCAATCAGCAACAGGTCCGCGAGCTGCATGCCGCGGGACTGGCTGCAGGTGGCTCTGACGAAGGCGGTCCCGGCTTCAGAGACGCCTACGGCCCGCGCTTCTATGTCGCCTACTTCCGCGATCCACAGGGCAACAAGTTCGCCATCTACTCCAGCAACCCCGCCGAACCCGGCCGGGACGACTGAGGGGCACCCAAGCGCCTCTGATCCACAGGCGGGACAGGAGAAAGGTCTCGTCTATCTGCCAGCGCTTTAAACTTGCCCGCGCAGGGCCCGGCTCGTTTAATGGACGTCGGAGAAGGGTAAAGGAGGTCGAGACATGTCGCGGACGGATTTGGAAGTGAAGGATATGAAGCTCTACGCGCAGGCGCAGAGCATTCTCACCGATCTGAGCGCACAGGGGTTCCCGCCCGGCTCCGCCATTTCTCCAGCAGACGCCTACCCTTTCGATCAACTGCATTATCATGGCGTTGAAAGCGTGGCGCACGGGATCGAAGCCTGCGGGATCATGCCCGGTCAAAGCGTTCTTGAAGTCGGTGCGGGTTGGGGTGGGCCGTCGCGGTGTATCGCGACGGAAACCGGCGCGCTGGTCACGGCGCTAGAGCTTCAGGCCGACTTTAACGCCGTGGGAGAGGAAGTCAGCGCCCGCTGCGGTCTCTCGGAACTGGTGCGTCACCTCGAAGGCGACTTCCTGACCGAAGACCTGCCGCAAAAGCAGTTCGATCACGTCGTCAGCTGGCTCGCGCTTTACCACATCCCCGGCCGTGCAACGCTGAGCCAGAAGATGCACGACGTCCTGCGTCCGGGCGGGATGCTGTTCTTTGAAGACCTGATGCAAGGCAGCGCCTTTGATGCCCTCGCGGACCCGGACGCGCTGTCGCGAGAGCTGTTTGCCAACTCGCTGGTGTCCAAGGACCAATCGGTTCATGCGCTGGAACAATCAGGGTTCGAGATCGTCGAGGCGCGGACCATGACCGAGGATTGGCGCGCATTCACCACCAGCAGACTGGCCCTGTTCGACCAGCGGCGCAAAGCCTTTATTGCTCTGCACGGAGAGGCGCTGTTCACCGCACGGCGGCACTTCTACGCCAAAATTGTCGAGTACTTCACATCCGATGCCATTGGGGGGCTGCAGGTTACAGCGCGTCGCCCGGACTAGGTGCGGGCCTCTGCCTCACTGGCTATGGATTTGCACCCCGGCTGCGGCCATGGCCTCCATCTGCGCGTCAAGGGAGCCGTCGAGATTGATCTCCACGGCCAAATCGCGCAGCAGCACGGTTTCAAATCCGTGTTCCACGGCGTCAATGGCACTCCAGGCCACGCAAAAATCCGTCGCAATACCAACCACATAGACGCGCGTCACCCCGCGACTGTGCAAGTAACCATCAAGCCCGGTTTTTGTCCGCCGGTCGTTTTCGACAAAGGCGGAGTAGGAATCCAGCTCTGGCCGGCATCCCTTGCGGATGATCAGGTGGGCAGCATCGAGCTGCAAGTCGGGGTGAAAGTCCGCGCCGTGGGTGCCTTGAACACAGTGATCGGGCCAAAGGACTTGGCTGCCATAAGGCATGTCCACGGTCTCGAAAGGGGCTTTCCCCGGATGACGCGAGGCAAAGGACGAGTGGTCCGCAGGGTGAAAATCCTGTGTCATCACAACGGTTTGGAAGCGCTTGGCCAGCGCGTTGATCGGCGCAACGATGGCGTTGCCACCCGTGAGCTCAAAGACCCCGCCTTCGCAGAAGTCGTTCTGAACATCGACGATAATCAGCGCGTCGGTATCAAGGATGGTCACGTCCATGGCGGCGCTCCCGAAGGGTTGGTGACTTTCTAGCGTCAGTTCACAGGATCGCCCTGCCCCTGGTCAACCCCTACCCCGGCTTTTGGTCGCCCGAGGCTTTGGCGTCTGGTCCGAGCCATCGGGCGGCGCTACAGTCTTCCCCGATCCACTGACCGCCAAGAGGAACCTACCCGGATGCTCGACTTGCTGTGTATTGGCGAAGCCATGGCTGAAATCCGTTCAGAGGCCCACGCAGGCCCGCGAGCCGACACGCCGGGCTTTGCCGTGGGGTTTGCCGGCGATAGCTTCAACACCGCCGTCTATGCCCGCCGTGCACTGGGTCAGGCGGGCGCGGTCGGCTACATGACCCGCGTCGGCAACGACCCGCTGTCGAGCGGCTTTCTGGCGCTGGCCCAGCGCGAGGGACTGGATACCCGCTCCATTGTCCGCGACCCCAGTCGCGCCATTGGCATTTACACCGTTGCCACCGATGATGCGGGGGAGCGCAGCTTTCACTACTGGCGCGATCAGTCCGCCGCCCGGATGCTGTTCAGCGCGGAGACGGCACTGCCAGCCGCCCGGATCCTTTACCTCTCCGGCATCACGCTCGCCATTCTCAGCCCCCCAGCCCGAGAGCGTTTGATCGAAGCGCTCATCCAAGCGAGGAACGCAGGCGCGCTGGTGGCCTTTGACAGCAACTTTCGCCCCAAGCTGTGGGAAGACAACGCCACCGCGCGCGCTGTTACGGCGCAGATGTGGGCGCTGACCGATCTCGCCTTTCCCAGCATCGATGACGAAATGGCACTGTTTGGAGAAACGCGCGAAGCGGTGACCGTGGCTCAGTTTGCGGAAGGCGGCTTCACCCGCTGCGCCATCAAACGCGGTGATCGGGGACCGCTGGACCCGATGACCTCAGCGCCCCGGCCCGACTTTCCCGCGGCTGCATCCGTGATCGACACTACGGCGGCGGGCGATAGCTTTAACGCAGGCTATCTGGCGGCCTTTCTGCAGGGCAGTGACGCGCTAGCATGCCTGAGCGCGGGTCACGCCCTAGCCGCAACGGTTGTTGGCGTGCGAGGAGCAATTGCTCCGGTTTAACGACTTGGTTCGGCCACTTTGGACAGCGGAGGCTCGATCATCGCGGGTTGCCACCGCCTGAGCAGCCAGAAGCGGTGCAGCATGAGCGCGGAAGCACAACTCAGCCCCAGTACCAAACCCAACCAGATCCCGACCCCGCCCAGCGGCGTCCAGAACCCCAAGGCGTAGCTTGCCGGGACACCTACGACCCAGTAACTCACCAGCG
>CBFHUI010000116.1:6076-6395 GCA_965658725.1 Alphaproteobacteria bacterium
TGATCATCGGCGCGCGCGTATCCTGTACCCCGCGCAGCAGCCCCATCGCCATGACTTGCGTCCCGTCAGCGAGTTGAAAGACCGCCGAGACCGCCAGCAGACCAACACCGATGGAAAAGATCGCAACCCGGTTGGGATCACCGGGATCGAGGAACAGCCCAATCAGGAACTCTGGCACCCCAAGGAATAGCGCCATCGTCAAACCCACCATGGGGAGCGAAAGCGCAAGCGCCACCTGCCCCGTGCGGAGCAAAAAGCTGATATCCCGCGCTCCATAGGCCTGTCCGGCCCGCACGGTGGCAGCCTGACTGAGGCCGAG
>CBFHUI010000117.1:0-6180 GCA_965658725.1 Alphaproteobacteria bacterium
CCCGCGCCCCATCGTCGATCACGCCGCCGCCCGCGCTCGCGCTCTGGCGGCGTACGAGACCATCAAGAAACCCGCCACCCCCAACCCTGAAGAGGCCAAAGCCGCATGAGAAGTAAGATCGCCATCGTTGGCTCCGGCATTTCCGGCCTGTCCGCCGCCTACGCCCTGCGCAAGAGCGCAGACGTCACGCTGTACGAGGCCGACAGTCGCTTGGGTGGGCACAGCAATACGGTTGACGTGCAACTGGGGGATTGGACAGGGCCAGTCGATACCGGCTTTATCGTCTTCAACCACGCCAATTACCCCAACCTCTGCGGCCTGTTCGACGCGCTCGACGTACCGACAAAGCCTGCGGAGATGCACTTCTCCGTCGGCATTGGCGGTGGCAAGCGCGAGTTCACGGGCCGCGACCTGCTCGCCGGCGCCAAGAACTGGACAAGCCCGCGCCACTGGAAAATGGTGCGCCAAGCGCTGCGCTTTATCGACGTGGGCAACCGCCTGCACGGTGACAAAGTGGACCCGACCCTGACCGTCGGTGACTTTCTCGACGCCCATGACCTGAACTCCCCGTTTGCCGAAGACTTCCTGCTGCCCTCCTCCGCCGCGATTTGGTCGTCGAGCACCGAGGGTTTCCGCGACTTCCCGCTGGCGACCTTCCTTCGATTCTTCAAGAACCATGGCTTGATGCAGCGCGGGCAGATTGTGCAGTGGTACACCGTGGACGGCGGCAGTCGCGAGTACGTCAACCGCATCGTGCAGGCACTCGGACCGGGCCGCGTTCGGCCGGGTTCGCCCGTGGTGGAGTTGGAGCGCGGGCCGAACACGGTGAAATTGCGCACAGCCGACGGCCACGAAGACATTTTTGACGACGTCATCCTCGCCACGCACAGCGATCAGGCGCTGAAGATCCTCGGTGACGGCGCGAGCGAAGCGGAAATCGCCACGCTGTCCAATCTAAAGTATCAGGCCAACCGCGCCGTACTGCACACCGACGCCCGGCAAATGCCCAAGGATCGCTCGATCTGGGGCGCATGGAACTACCTGAGCCGCGATTTCGGCCAGACCAGCAGCCCGGTTGCCGTGACCTACTACATGAACGACCTGCAAAGCATCGACAGCCCCGAGCCGATTTTCGTCACGCTCAACCCCTACGAGGAAATCGACCCGGCCAAGGTGATCCAGACCTTCGACTACGACCACCCACTGTTCGATCAGGCCGCGCTCGACGCGCAGGCCAAGCTGGCCGATATTCAGGGCATCAACCGCACTTGGTTCGCCGGGGCCTACGCGGGCTATGGCTTCCATGAAGACGGTTGCCAAGCCGGGTTGAGCGTTGCCGCTGCCCTGGGTGCTCGGGTGCCGTGGACCAAGGATATCGTGCCGATGAGCGCGTCTGTGCGCTGTGTGGACATGGCGCGCGCGGTGCAACTGCAGTTCGAGCGCCTCGGCCCTCTCTCCGAAATCGACGCCCAGCGCGTCGCCGCCGAATAGGCGCGCAGGATGCACTCAGCGCTTTACTGGGGCCGGGTCATGCACCAGCGCATGAACCCGAAAAAGCACCGGTTCCGCTACCGCGTGTTCTCGGTGCTGTTCGACCTCGATGAGCTCGAAGACCTCGACCGGGGGCTGAACCTGTTCGGCTACAACCGCTTTGCGCTCTACAGCTTCAACGACCGCGACCACGGCCCCTGCGACGGCTCCCCGCTACGCCCGTGGATCGACGCGCGGCTGGCGGAAGCAGGAATCGATCTGGAGGGCGGAAGGGTGCAAGTGCTGTGCATGCCACGCGTGCTTGGCCACACCTTCAACCCGATTAGCGTCTGGTTCTGCTATGGCGCGGATGATGCGCTGCGGGCGGTACTTTATGAGGTGCACAACACCTTCGGCGACAAGCACAGCTATCTCGTCCCGGTCAGCGACACCGAAGCCAGTGCGCGCGTGCTGCACCACGATGCCGTGAAAAAGCTCTACGTGAGCCCGTTTATGCCCGTCTCCGGCGGCTAGTCCTTCCGGTTGGAGCCAGCGGGCGAGGCCTACTCACTGCTGATCCGCTATGAGGGCGAAGAAGGCGACCGACTGATCGCCACTCACCACGCCAAGCGCCACCCATTGACCGCGCGGGCGCTGCTTCAAGCCTTCATCAAAGCACCGCTGATTCCCCTCAAGGTTGTATTTGATATCCATTGGGAAGCGTTTCACTTGTTTACGCGCAAGCGCGCGTCGTTTTTTCACCGGCCAGAGCCCCCTAAAGCCGCTGTTACCCTTGGTTCCTCCGCCCGGACTTGGCAAAACCAAGCCAACAATATTTAATTGGCATCGAGCGGCTTGGCCCCCTGATGGTGGGCTAGGCGAGAGTGTCGGTGGGGAGCATCATCCGTGATTGGAAACACGCTTAGTCAGGCCTTTGCGAAACCTGCGTTTAACCGGTTTTTCCAGACCATGGAAAACGGGATTGAATTCGGACGGCTGGACGTCACCCTGCCGGATGGGTCACGCCACAGTGTAACCGGTAAGCACACTGGCCCGGAAGCGGTGGTGCGGATCAACTCCTGGGGCGCAATCCCGCGGATCGCCGGGGGCGGTGAACTGGGGCTGGCTGAAGTCTATATGGACGGGCTGGTGGAGACCGACGACCTCAAGGATCTCATGGACTGGGCGCTGACCAATCAGGACTGGTTCGTGACCAACATGCGGACCTATGGTTGGTCCGGCCTGCTGGCGCGGGTGTTCCACTTCCTGCGCCCCAACTCAAAGGGCGGATCCAAGCGCAACATCGCCGAGCACTACGATCTGGGCAACGCCTTCTATTCGGAGTGGCTGGACAAATCCATGACCTACTCCTCGGCTGTGTTTGATGGCAGCAACAGCGATAACCTCTATGCCGCACAGCAGGAGAAATATCGCCGCATCGCCGAAACCGCGAACATGCAGCCCGGCGATCAGGTGCTTGAGATCGGCTGCGGTTGGGGCGGGTTTGCTGAGTATGCCGTCAAGAACGTCGGCGTGAACATGACCTGCATCACCATTAGTCAGGAACAGCACGACTTCGCCGCTGAACGCTTCCAGCGCGAAGGCATCAGCGACCGGATCGAACTGCGCTTGCAGGACTACCGTGACACGGAAGCCGGTCGCTACGACCGCGTGGCGTCGATCGAGATGATCGAGGCGGTGGGAGAGCAGTACTGGGACACCTACTTCGGTCAGATTGCCAAAGTGCTGAAGCCTGGCGGCGCAGCAGCGATTCAGGCCATTACGATCCCGGACGACACCTTTGAGGAATACATCTCCAAGGTCGATTTCATCTCCCGCTATATCTTCCCCGGCGGGCGTTTGCTCAGCCACGAGAAGATGAAGGAATGCACCGAACGCGCGGGCATGAGCTACCAACCCAACGGCGAATACGCCAAGAGCTACGCCAAAACCTTGCTGCAGTGGAACGACAAGTTTCAGGATGCGTGGGTCAAAATCCGTACCATGGGCTTTGACGATCGGTTCAAGCGTATGTGGGAATATTACTTGGTGCACTGCTCGGTTGGTTTTGACTTTGAACAGATCGGCGTGGCGCAGGTCCGGCTGCAGAAACCGGCCTGAGCCGGATCGAACCGTGATGCGGTCGATGATGGCGCAGGGTTACGAACGGGCCATGCTCGCCGCCCCACCCTGCGCTCACGCAGGCGTTTTCCCGTTTCGCGCAATGGCGCGATGGCTTAGAGTTTCCCCATGACACAGTCCTTCCCCCCGGCGACCATTGGCTACGGCTTTGCGCACCCTCACCTGTTGGGGATCGAGCCGCTCAAGCCCGGCGAAATTGCCTACTTGCTCGACCGCGCATCGCACTTTGCCGAATTGGCCCCGGGCGATGCGCCTGACACGTTGGCTGGGTCCACAGTGATTAATCTGTTCTTCGAAAACTCAACGCGGACCCGCTCATCCTTCGAGATCGCGGCCCAGCGACTGGGCGCGGACGTGGTCAACATGGACGTTGCGACTAGCTCGGTGAAGAAGGGCGAAACCCTGATCGACACCGCCGATACGCTCAACGCCATGCGCCCGGATTTTTTGGTGGTGCGTCATGGACAGGCGGGCGCGGTCAAGCTGCTCTCGCGCAAGCTGGACGCGCACGTGCTCAACGGTGGTGACGGCAAGCACGAACATCCGACCCAAGCGCTGGCCGACGCCCTGACCATTCGCCGGCACAAGGGCAAGCTCGACGGGCTGACCGTGGCGATCTGCGGTGACATCCGCCACAGCCGAGTGGCGCGCTCGAACCTGTTGCTGCTGCAAAAGATGGGCGCGCGGGTTCGCCTGATTGGCCCGCCAACACTGCTGCCCGGCGCCTATGAGACACTGGGGGCAGAGGTCTATCACCAGATGGATGAGGGCTTGCGCGGGGTCGACATCGTGATGATGCTGCGCTTGCAAGTCGAGCGGATGGCCGGGACCCTGATCCCCAGCGGGCGCGAATTCTTCCGCTTCTACGGGCTGGACCGCAAGCGGCTGGCGTTGGCTAAGCCTGACGCGCTGGTGATGCACCCGGGTCCGATGAACCGCGGCGTGGAGATCGCTTCTGACATTGCCGATGATCTGGATCAATCGGTGATCCGGGAGCAGGTCGAGATGGGCGTGGCGGTGCGGATGGCCTGCTTTGAAGCCCTTGCCACACGCCGCGCGCCGACGACCTTGAGGGCAGCCTGATGTCCAAGCGAACCTTGCTGCGCAATGTACATTTGTTCGACCCGGCCAACGGCCATGACGGCCCGGGAGGGGTCGTGCTCTATGGTGACCGGATCGTGGCCGTGTTTGGCGGTGACAGCGCCATTGCGGCCGACGCGGACGTGGTGATCGACGGCCATGGCGCGACACTGCTCCCCGGCCTGATTGACAGCCGAGTGCATCTCTCTGAACCCGGGCTTGAGTACCGCGAGACCGTGGGCGAGACCGCCCGGCTGGCAGCACGTGGAGGTATCTCGACCGTCATCGCCCAACCGGGGACAAGCCCCGCCATCGACCGCCCCCAAGCGGTCTTCGCCGTATCCCATCGCTCTATGGAGGGCAAGGGCGCGCGCGTAGCGACGCTCGGCGCTCTGACACTGGGCTGTGAGGGCCAGGAACTCGCCGAACTGGGCCTTCTGCACGAAGCGGGCGCGTTGGGGTACTCGAACGGGACGCGCGCCATTGCGGCGCTGGATACGATCTCACGCGCGCTGACCTATGCACGGGCGACGGGCTTGCCGGTCTGTCTGGGCCAGAGCGACGCGGTCTGGGGACAGCCGGGTGTGACCAGCGGCGAGTTGTCGGCGCGCATGGGTCTGGGCGGGGTGCCGGTGCTGGCCGAAGTCATGGCCATCGAACGTGACTTGCGACTGGTGGAGATGACCGGGGTACGGGCCCATTTCGATATGGTGACTTCAGCAGAAGGCGTTGCAGCAATCCGTGCGGCCAAGGCACGCGGTTTGTCGGTGACGGCTGGGACGGGGATCGCCTACGCCACTTTGACTGATATCGCCATTGGCGACTACCGAACACACGCCAAACTGCACCCACCACTGCGCCCAGACAGAGACCGATTGGCTGTGGTCGAGGGTCTGGCGGACGGGACACTAGACACGCTGGTATCTGATCACTGTCCTGTCGATACTGACCATAAGCGCGTGCCGTTTGAGCAGGCTGAACCGGGTATGATTGGGCTGGAGACCTTTTTGTCGCTCGCATTGTCGCTGGAGGACCAAGGCGTCCCAAAGGCACGCCTGATTGACGCGCTCACGGGTGCGCCGGCGCGGGTCTTTGGCCTAGAACGCGGGATCCGACCCAATGCAGCAGCTGACCTGGTGCTGGTCGATCTGGACAGGCCCCGCCGACTCTCGGAAGCCCGACTGCACAGCCGATGCCGGAACTTCAACTATGAGGGGATCCCGGCGCGAGGGGTGGTGCTGAAGACCTACGTGAACGGCAAGCTGGTGTTCGAGAGGTCCTGATGCGGGCCGTCGCGGCCTTTGTTGCGCAAGAGTGAATTGGTTGCGCCGTTGCTCTCTTGCCCTTCGGGCAAGGCCGCAACCCCGCGCAAGCTCGCCGACCCTGTCGGCGGTCGGCTATCGCCTCCGTCTTTTCCTGATCAGTCTCAGGCTCCTTCATGGAGCGTCAGCGACCGACGGCGCAGCCGGCGACTTGCGCGACGCTTGG
>CBFHUI010000118.1:0-6062 GCA_965658725.1 Alphaproteobacteria bacterium
CAGAGCTTGGGCGGAACAGCGTCGCTCGCCTGAAAGCCCAGATCGGAAAGCACCGCGAGCGCGATGGTCCTACCCGCGCCGGAAAGGCCCGAGACGATGACCAAGCGCCGGGCCATCAGAGCTTCAGATCCGCCGGCATCTCGGGAAGCCGAAGCACCACCCGTCCGCCGGAGATTTCGCCGTTACGGTCCGCGTTTTCTGCCCAAATCCGACCGCCATGCGCGTTCACGATCTGCTTGGAAATCGACAGGCCAAGGCCGGAGTGCTTGCCAAAGCCGTCTTGTTCGGGCCGGTCCGTGTAGAAGCGGTCAAAGACCTTGTTGAGCTTGTCCGCCGGGAAGCCAATGCCCTGATCCTCCACAGACAGCAGGATATCGCCCCTGTCACGCGACAGTCGGACCCAGATTGTCCCACCATCGGGGGAGAACGTCTGAGCGTTCGTGATGATGTTGACCAGCACCTGCCCCAGCCGCAGTTCCGCGCCCAGGATGTGGAACCCGCGCGCGCCGGAGGCTTCAGGCTCAAGGATGATTGTCACCGCGCCTTCTGCCATCTGCCGCTGCAGAGATACGACGTCCTGCGCCAGCTCAAAAAGATCGAGCTCCTCCCAATGCGAGCGCGCCAGTTCAGCGTCGAGGCGGGAGCTATCGCTGATGTCGGTGATCAAGCGGTCCATCCGGTCAACGTCATGGGTCAGGATATCGAGCAGCACTTCCTGCTGCTTGGGATCCTTGACCATGGACAGGGTCTCGAACGCCGAGCGCAGCGACGTCAGCGGGTTCTTGAGCTCGTGCGCGACGTCGGCGGCAAAGCTCTCCATGGAATCAATCCGGTCCCACAGGCTTTCCGTCATATCGCGCAAGGAAAGTGACAAATCGCCAATCTCGTCGCCGCGTACTGAGAGGTCTGGAATCGCGTGGCGGCGGTCCTTCTGCCGCCTCACCAGGTCAGCAGACTTGGCGAGGTGCCGGACGGGCTGGGCAATCGTATTGGCGAGGTAGATCGACAGCAGGACGGTAATCACCAGCGCGATCAGGAACAGCCACAGGACCAACGCCTGCATGGAGGCGATGCGATCATCGACGATGTTGGTTTCGCGAGAGAGCATGAGCGCGCCCAGAACACGGCGATATTCCTGCACCGGCACCGCAGCGGACAAGACCAGCGCGTTGCCCTCAGCCGAGCGCACGCCGTTGGCAACTTTGCCGAACAGCGCTTCGGCGGCTTCGGGGAAATGGTCCGCACGTTGGGGGCTGGTCTCGATGTAGCGAGGGAACTGACGCCCGCCCCGGCGAATGGCCTGCCAAATGGCTCGGGGAGACAGCGAGTCCACCAGTGTGGACTCTGCCAGCGATTGGGCCAGCACCGGCACTGCACCGCCATGCAGCACGATCGAATCAGCCAGCAAGTCGCCATTCAGAGCAAACAACCGCGCGCGGGAGGGGCTTTCGATGGTCAGCAAGCGCAGGAAGAGCGCACTACGGTCTTCGTCGAGCCGCTTGTCAGACCCCTCGCCCGCCACCGCTGCAGACCCCAGCGCCACAGCGATAATCCGCCCTTCCGAGCGCAGCGCTTCCAGCTCTCCATCGATGAGAAACTGGCGATAGCGGTCGGTGTAGAGGAAGCCGATCACGGGGATCAGCAAGGTGATCATGTTGATCGCAAGGATGCGACCAACCAAGGAGCGCGAGCCCGGTCCGCGCGGCCGCCAACGGATGCGTCGCCCCAGAATCACCGAAGCCCACCCGGCGATACTGCTGCGCGGGCGGGGTTTCTTGGACAGTTTCTCGTGCGGAAGGGTTGTCAACGGAAAGGCCGAATCATTGAGGATCTTCCCTTTAGGGTAGGCTCTCGCCCGGCAATTGCACAGCCCTTAGCCCTGTGCTGCTGGGTTCAAGCAGCGATTCCCGTGTCCTTATAGCGGTATCCGACGCCATAGAGCGTTTCAATCTGGTTGAAGTTCTCGTCCACGGCTTTGAACTTCTTACGCAGGCGCTTGATATGCGAATCGATGGTGCGGTCGTCGACGTAAATATGCTCGCCGTAAGCCGCGTCCATAAGCTGGTCGCGCGTCTTGACGTGGCCAGGGCGCTGGACGAGCGACTTTAGGATCAAGAACTCCGTCACTGTCAGCGTGATATCGTCGGCCTTCCACAGGCACTGATGCTTGACCGGATCAAGGCGCAGCTCGCCGCGTGTCAGGACGTCGTTGCCCACTTCGCGCTCTGGCGTGGCAACCGTCATCTCCTCACGACGCAGCAGCGCCCGGATCCGCTCGACCAGCAAGCGCTGAGAAAACGGCTTCTTGATGTAGTCGTCCGCGCCCATGCGAAGTCCGAGCACTTCGTCGACCTCGTCGTCCTTAGAAGTGAGGAAGATCACCGGCACCTGGCTCTGCGTCCGCAAGCGGCTGAGCAACTCCATGCCATCCATGCGGGGCATCTTGATGTCGAGTATGACCAAATCCGCCGGCTGAACGGTGAGGCTCTTCAGCGCGTCGGACCCATCAGAAAATGTCCGGGTGCGAAATCCTTCCGCTTCCAGAGCCATGGAAACGGACGTCAGGATGTTACGGTCGTCATCAACCAGAGCGATGGTCTGTTGCACGGTCATCTCCGCGAGCGTGAGTGGAAGAGAGGTTCTTCGATATGAAGCCTAGGTGTGCTCTATTGGCAACAACCATGCGGCAATATTAAGGAAAGTAGCGTCGAAAAGACGAACAAAGTGTGGCGAAGTTCATGCGTTTGGATGGAAAAAGCACTGCGCTCACGTGATTTTGCGCAATCCGTGCGTTGATTTGTCCCAAGGTATTTATTTCAAATTACATTATATTTTGCTAATGCCCATTAAGACTTAACCCTGATCTGCCCTCCCCGCCCTTACACTTCAAGGCCCGATGATATCTGACGCATCTGTACTTCACGCTGGGGGCCTTCCGGGAGCGCTCGCTGCGCGCCTCTCAGCGCTCCTGATACAGGCATCAGAGACCCAAAGTGGTGGGCTTTGCCTGATCCTGAGCCATGTAGATGCGCTGCAAACCGGCGCACCGCTGTTGAAAGCTATCGCCGCGCGGACCGAGGTCGAGACTGTGACCCACGCCAACGCAAGGCTCTTTGCCTGCCCGCTGGACGCGACCGCTTTCTCCCAGGACTTTTTTGCGCTCGCTGCGGCCCTTGAGTAGGGGGAACAGATTTCGTCGCACCCTAGCGTAACGCACTTCCTCCTCGCCCCAGCGGCGCCGGGCCAGATGGTTGAGGCCATCACGGCTACACTGGAGCAAATGGCAATTACACTCGCTGCTGATCGGCCCGAGGGCGTGTTGCGAGTGGGTGTCCTTGGTGCCACTCATGCGCGGGGCACGCTTGATGCGGCCTCAGCAAAGCTGGACCAAATGCTTGCCGCTGGCCGTCTTTCCCACATCGAACAGGGGATTTTCAAGACGCGGGTCGGGGGCCTGACCGAGAATACGGCCCCAGGATATCATGAACTTCTTGCCCGCTTTACCGACGTAGATGGTGCGACTCTGAGCGCTGGACTCGTGCTGACGGGCGAGGAGCCAGACGCACCACTGGCCGCGCTCGACCGAGCTATGCTGGACACCGCATTTGCGCGGCTCCAGGCCGACCCCGCCTTGCGCCTTACACTCAACGTCTGCCGAACGTCACTGGTGGAACCGCGATGGCGCACGCAGGTCGAAACGTTGTCGAGCGCCGCACCGGCTGCAGCTGCCCGACTCACGCTGGAGATCACGGAGTGGCCCCACCGGGCCGCCGCACTGCCCCTGGCAGAGGCGTTGCATGGACTATCAGCGCTTGGTGTTTCGCTGTGGCTGGACGATTTTGGATCGGGCCTGACGAGTGTGAATGAAGCGCTTCTTCCCTCTCTGTCCGGCATAAAGATTGATCGCTCCATGATCCGGCACAGCCTTGCCAATGGCGACCGGCTTGGGCTGGTCGCGGCCATCAGCGGTCTCGCTCGACGTCAGGGCAAGACCTGCATCGCAGAAGGTGCAGAAAACGAGGATGAGCGCGCCTTCGCGGAAACGCTGGGCGCGACCCACGTGCAGGGGTTTTTCTCAGGGGTGATCTAACCCGCTCGCGTGCTACTTAGCCGACAGCTTGGCGAGGATCAGTTCGAGCTGCTCCAGCGATGCGTAGTTCACGCGCACACTCCCCTTAGTCCCAGAGCCCTGAATGCTCACCGCAAGCCCTAACGCGCCTGTTGCGGCGTCTTCGGCCTCCCGCAAGTCGGGATCTTTGTCCGGTGCTGAACTGGTGCCGGTGTTATATGCTTCTCGCTCTCCCGCAGCGGCGCGGCGCACAGCTTGCTCCAGTTCGCGGACAGACCAGCGCTCTGCCGCCGCCTGCCGCGCCAACGGCATCGGATTATCGACGGACAGCAAAGCGCGGGCATGACCAGCCGAAAGACTGCCATCCTCAACCATCCGGCGCAGCCCTTCAGGCATGGCCAGCAGGCGCAGCGCGTTGGCGACATGAGCCCGGCTCTTGCCAACACGATCAGCGACAACGGTTTGGGTGTAGTCGAACTGCATGATCAATCGGCGGTAGCCCTCCGCCTCTTCGAAGATGCTCAGGTCTTCGCGTTGAATGTTCTCCAGCAGCGCAATTTCCGCAGCGTCGAGGTCACTGATTTCCTGCACCAGCACCGGCACATCGTGCAGCCGTGCCCGCTGCGCCGCGCGCCACCGGCGTTCACCCGCAACGATTTCATAGCGGGTTTTGACGCCTTTGCTCGCAGGGCGCACCAGCAAAGGCTGCAACACGCCCTGGGTTCGGATCGAAATTGCCAGTTCTTCGAGCCGCTCTGGATCAAAGATCTGCCGGGGCTGGAATGGGCTAGGTGACAAATCGGCGACCGGGACGCGCTCTGCGCCTGTGCCCGCCGCAGCAGCACCGGATTGGCCTTCGCCATCGTCGAAAAGTGCGCTTAACCCGCGGCCCAAACCCTTCTGCGCCATCTTATCGCTCCCCCCTAGAGTCCCAACGTCGCAACAACTTCGTCGGACAGCGCGGCATAGGCCTGCGCGCCGGTCGAGCGTTCATCATAGTCGAAAATCGGCATGGCGTGGGAAGGCGCTTCGGACAAGCGCACATTTCTCGGTATTTTGGTCTTGAACACACGCCCACGCAGATGGTGTCGCACGTCATTCTCCACCTGCTGCGCAAGGTTGTTGCGGCCGTCATACATTGTCAGCACCACCCCAAGCAGCGTCAGCGAGCTGTTGGAGCCGCGCTTGACCCGATCCAGCGTCTTGAGCAGGAAAGCCAGCCCTTCGAGGGCAAAAAACTCAGCCTGCAGCGGCACCAGCACCTGATCCGCCCACGATAGGCCGTTTAGAGTCAGCAGCCCCAAAGCTGGTGGGCAGTCGATCAGGACGACGTCGAAGTCTTCAGCGGCGTCCTTAAGCCGGTCACGAAAGCTGAACTGTCGCGCTTCGGCATCGACCAGCTCGATTTCCATAGCGGCGAGGTCTTGGTTGGCCGGGAGAATGCTTAGATCGGGCTGGGAGGTTGGCTTGATCGCGTCTTTCGCGGGAATACTTCCGGCCAGAACGGCGTATAGGTTGGCGTCGCGCTCGTCGGCACGGATCCCCAGACCTGTCGAGGCGTTGCCCTGCGGGTCTGCATCGATGATCAGCGTGCGCTTGCCCTTGCGCGCGAGTGCTGCGCCCAGGTTCACTGCCGTCGTCGTTTTCCCCACGCCGCCCTTTTGGTTGGCAATGGCCAGAATTACCGGTGCAGACACGTCGTTCTCATCCTTGCAGGGTTGGAGAGCGCGACTTAACGCCGTGGGCGAACGTTTCGCAAGCGCAGAATCACGGAGTCGCTGTCGATAAGCGAGGGAAAACTTTCGGATTCAAAGTGGTGTGTCTCCGCCGCCGCGCTGATTTCTTCCGCCGCCGTGCGTCCCTTGTGCAGGATCAGGCAGGTCTCTGCATCGATCAGCGGTGCGCACCACTCCAGCAGCCGGTGCAGCGGCGCGAAAGCGCGGGCGAAGAGAACGTCGATGGGCTCTGGCGGCAAAGCTTCGACGCGGCGGGT
>CBFHUI010000119.1:0-6003 GCA_965658725.1 Alphaproteobacteria bacterium
CTCGGGCAAAACATCCAGCCCCTGACTGCTACCACCGCCACCGCCAAAGTCCGGCAAACCAGCGATACCGCCACTGGCCGCGAGACGCAGATCAACAGAGGCATCAGCAAGCACCAGCTTGGTGACACTCAGCTTGCGGCGCAGCAAGTCACGGGTGTTCAGGGCAATCGCTGCCGAGCCTGCCTGAGCCAAAGGCGGTAGAGAGGGGTCGGTCGCATCGATGACAAAGTCGCTGAGATCGAATTTTACTTCTGGCACCGCGGCCAAGCGGATCGAGCCGTTGAGCTGCACTGGTAGGCCCGTGGCGCGCTCGATCTCTGCTTCCAAGCGATCGGCAAAGCGGTCCACCGGCACCAACGGCAAGGCCAGCACCGCGCCAACCGCCACAAGAAGCAGCAGCAAAACAACAAAGAGAAACAGCGATAGCAAGCGGCCCATAGCGGTAAACTAAGCCATCCGTGCGGCAGGTTTTGGGCGGCACCGCCGCCCGTCTTCGTTGCAATCTAGCAGGACCACTCCGCAACCTCTAGCCGCAAAAACAGCCCTGAACCAAGGGCTTACGTGCCGCTAAAGCCTACCAGGATCCCGTGTTTTCCATGCTCGCCCAAGGCTCCGCCGGTGCCAGCGAGTCGCCTTCCTGCAGCAACTCAACCGAAATGCCGTCGGGGCTCTTGATGAAGGCCATGCGGCCATCACGGGGCGGGCGATGGATGGTGTACCCCATGCCCTGCAAGTGTGCGCACAACCCGTAGATGTCTTCAGTGGAGTAGGCCAGATGCCCGAAGTTCCGGCCCCCGTCGTAGTCTTCCGGATCCCAGTTGAAAGTCAGCTCAACCGGGCACTCTTCCTGCCCCTCCGGCGCGAGGAACACGAGCGTAAACCGCCCCGCCTCATTCTCATAACGGCGGGTCTCCTTGAGCCCTAAGCCGTCGCAGTAGAACCGCTTGCTTTCGTCGATGTCCTTGACCCGAACCATGGTGTGTAAGTACCGCATCCGTCCCCGCCTCCGCGCCTGAGATTTGCTTTACGCAAACATACACCCGCCCCGGCGTTTGGCCAAAAAAAAGGCCCCGCCGGATGGAGATGGATATCCGGGGGGGCCAAGTATCGCTGCTCAGTTGGGGTGCGAGCTGCGAGGGGTCGGAGAAGAGAACGAAAAAGCTCCTGAAAGCGGCTCCATCCTCGGTAGTCGTCGTCTAAGCAACAGCCATGGGCAGCCGCTGCTCTTTGGCCATAGAGACCATCTTCTGCTGCAGTTTTTCGAAGGCGCGAACTTCGATCTGCCGCACTCGCTCACGCGAGATATTGTAGACCTTTGCCAGGTCTTCGAGCGTGGTCGGCTCTTCAGCCAGCCGGCGCTCCGTGATGATGTGCTTCTCCCGGTCATTCAGGTCGGCCATGGCTTCCTCCAGCAGCGCGTGGCGCTTTTGGAATTCATCGCTTTGCACCAGAGAGGCTTCCTGAGAGGTCTGCTCGTCATCGACAAGCCAGTCCTGCCACTCACCCTCACTATCGGCCCGCAGCGGCGCGTTCAGCGAGTGATCCGCGCCCGCCATGCGGCGGTTCATGTTCACGACCTCCTCCTCTGGAACATCCAGATGAGTGGCGATCTTCTTGACGTGCTCGGGCGAGAGGTCGCCATCCTCAATGGCTTGCATCTGTCCTTTGAGCTTGCGCAGGTTGAAGAAGAGCTTCTTCTGCGCCGCCGTTGTACCCATTTTGACCAGCGACCAGGACCGCAGGATGTATTCCTGGATCGAAGCGCGGATCCACCACATGGCGTAAGTCGCCAGGCGGAAGCCCTTGTCTGGATCGAAGCGCTTGACCGCCTGCATCATCCCGACGTTGCCTTCGGAAATCAGATCCGAGACCGGCAGGCCGTAGCCACGGTAACCCATGGCAATTTTAGCGACGAGGCGGAGGTGAGAGGTCACCATCTTGTGGGCGGCTTGCGTGTCTTCGCGCTCAGCCCATGCCTTCGCCAGCATGAATTCTTCGTCGGCCGATAGCATTGGAAACTTCCGGATCTCGTCGAGGTACCGGGAAAGGTTGCCTTCCCCGCTCAGACTGGGGATCGATGCTACGTTCGCCATGGTTGTCATCTCCTTAAGTGTCACCCGATTGAGTAGGAATGCTACAGGTGGTGATTTGTTGCATTTCCGACACGGGGTATTCGTTTTTTTTCGCTTGGCGCGTTTTCTTGTTGTTAAGAAAGGCATTCCGCACGGCGATTTCAAGGCACATTCATGCACATGTGTGATTAAAATGCCCTAAAATGGCGTCACAGGCGTGTGAAGTGCGTTCCCATTTGAGAACAAAACAGGAAAATTGTCAACTTAAAGCGTCGATCAGCGTTTCCATGTCTTCAGGCAGCTCACTTTCGAAGCGAACGAAGTCTTTTGTGATCGGATGAACGAATCCGAGAACGGCTGCGTGCAACGCCTGACGGTCAAATGCAGCGATGGTTTCCTGCTGCTCTTCGGTAAAGCGCGCCTTCCGCGCCGGTGAAGCGCGACCGTAGAGGGGGTCGCCGATCAGCGAGTGGCCAATCGCGCTCATGTGCACTCGGATCTGATGCGTCCGGCCGGTTTCAAGTGTGCAGGCCACAAGCGAAGCGCCAAGACCCAAATGCTTGAGCACCTGATAATGGGTGACCGCCTCTTTCCCATGCTTGAGGTCCACTGCCATTTTCTTGCGGTTCATTCGATCCCGCCCAATGGCCCCTTCGACCACGCCCGACGTTGGACTCGGCGCGCCCCAGAGCACGGCCTGATAAGTCCGCTCCAGATCGTGGGTGGCGAAAAGCGCGGATAGGCCTTCATGCGCGGCTTGATGCTTGGCGGCAACCATGACGCCGCTGGTATCCTTGTCCAGTCGGTGCACGATACCAGGCCGCCGCTCCCCGCCGATTCCCGACAGCCCCTCGCCGCAATGATGCAGCAGCGCGTTGACCAACGTCCCGTCAGGGTGCCCCGGTGCCGGGTGCACCACCATACCGGCGGCTTTGTTCACGATGATCAGGTGTTCGTCTTCGAACAGAATATCGAGCGGGAGATCCTGCGGCACCAGATCGACCGACACGGCGGCCGGAACCGCCATCTCGACCGTGCTGCCCACGTTCTTGACGCGAAACGCTGGCGCCTTGACTGGTGTGCCGTCGATGGCAACTTTGCCGTCAACGATCAGTGCTTTGATCCGGCTGCGGGAAATGTCCGGGAAGTGCTTGGCCAGCAAGTGGTCCAGGCGCTTTCCTTGCTCCTCATCCGCGACAGTCAGCGTCAGTTTCGCGCTATCGTCCAACTCATCCACGCGTTAGGTTTCCCGATCAACATCATCAAGGTCTCAGGCTTACCCATGAACTTCGCCTCCGACAATGTTGCAGGGGCTCACCCTGCCCTGCTTCAGGCACTCGCCGACATCAACGACCAGCCGCTGAACTCTTACGGCGATGACCCGTTTAACGCTCAGGTCGAGGCCGAATGCCGCCGGATCTTTGAGCACGACAGTTTGCGAACCGTGCTGGTCGCGACGGGCTCGGGGGCCAACGCGCTGGCGCTGGCAACCATGACACCGCCCTGGGGTGCCGTGTACTGCCACCGCACCGCGCATGTTGTTGTCGATGAAGCCAACGCTGTGCAGGGCGCGACTGGCGGGGCGCGGCTGGTGACGTTGGAAGGGGATCAGGGAAAGATCGATCCCGACGAGCTGCGAGCAGCAATCTTTGGCAAGGGCGTGGTCCACCATCCCCAGCCCGCCGCCCTCTCGCTCACCCAGATGAACGAGTACGGCGTAACCTACACGCTCGACGAACTCAGCACGCTCACCGCCATCGCGCGCGAGCACGATCTGAAAATTCACATGGACGGCGCACGCTTTGGCAACGCCGTCGCCCGGCTGAACGTCTCGCCCGCCGACATGACCTGGCGGCTGGGCGTAGATATGCTGGTGTTTGGTGCGACCAAGAATGGCGCGCTGGTGGGGGAGATCATGGTTTGCTTTGACCCGAGCGTGGTCGAGGAACTCGAATACCGTCGCAAGCGCGCGGGACAGCTGTTTTCCAAGATGCGGACGCTCTCTGCCCCGCTGGCAGCTTACTTGAAAGACGACCTCTGGCTCGAAAACGCCCGGCATGCCAACGCCATGGCAGAACGGCTTGCCGATGGGCTGGGTGGTCTGGATGGGGTTGAGCTGTGCCGGCAGCCGTCGGGGAACCAGCTGTTCATGGCCATGGACCCGGACCTGCGCGCGCACTTACACGCGGCGGGCGCGATTTTCGGTCCTTGGCCGGACGATGGTCCGACGGCCGTGCGCATGGTCACGGCCTTTAATACGCGGCTTGAAGACGTGGACGGCGTTATCAGCGCCGCCCAAGGCTGGCAGAAGGGCGCGGCCTAGTACAACCGGCCCTTGTCCGTCAGATAGTCCTGCGCTTCCATCACCATCCCGCGGCGGATGAGTGTCGGGTCCACAGCATAATCCGACCCCATCTCATAGCGCGCCATCGCCTGATAGAGCAGCTGAGCGCGGGTGTAGTGCAGCAGCCCTGCCCCGTCGAACAGGCCGATATCTTGATCAATCGACTGCGCCCCAACCGCCTTAGCCAGCGCCGTGGCGTAAGTCAGGCTATCATTGAACCCACGCGGGCAGTACAGAACCGGCGTGTTACAGGCTG
Source organism: Alphaproteobacteria bacterium (assembly GCA_965658725.1). Classification (GTDB taxonomy): domain Bacteria; phylum Pseudomonadota; class Alphaproteobacteria; order UBA7985; family UBA7985; genus UBA7985. Next base: position 4,673 of record CBFHUI010000119.1, read on the forward strand.
AGGTTTGGGCGCGGTAGAATGCGCTGCTGGGCTTGCTTTCAGTATAGGCGACAGTCTTGCCGTCCATGGAACCACGGGTCCAGCTTTCAGGGATGGGGGTCGAGGCGCTGCGCGGGCAATAGCTCAGCGTGCCGATGCAGTCACTAGGCGGGGCGTAGCGCATGGCCAGTTGTCGCGTGGTGATGATCTCGTGCTTAAAGCGGTAGTTCCGCATCAGCCGCGCAAAGGCTCGCGCTGAGTAAACCGGATCGGCGAAAATCGCGTGCCCGGACTTGTCCGTCCCGACCTGCCCACGCCACGTATCGTTGCTCGGGGCTTTGACGCACCAGTAATTGTTCTGCCGGATACAGCGACGGCCGGGCGCGTTCAACTCCGCCGGTGTCATCTCCAGCTCTTTCCACTCGCGACCAGACTGACGATAGAGGCCATAGGGGCGCACCTTCTCCATGCTTGCCGCACGCTGTGCCAGCGCGAACTCGGTCACACGAAGGGTTTTCTCGCTTGGTTTGTCGTTCTGCCCGCACCCTGCCAAAACCAGCAAAACACCTGCAGCACCAGCAAAGCGCACAAGCGCCTTCACCGCGTGGCCAAAAGAATTCAAGGCCTTACTCCCGTCATAAAATCGCGTTGCCCTCTTGAAAACGCTGAGGACCGTCTGAACTTCTGTCTGAGAAACGCGGGCAAAAAATACTGCATTCGCGGCGAATCCGTGAACTCATCGCGACAGGTGCCTTTCTCAGAGCGGCTAACGTATAATAATTAGACTGATTTGTGAAATTATTTTGTTATGCGATTGATATGGCTTAGTTTTGTGAGAAGAACATCACTGAGGCGCTATGAACCGAACCGCTAAACCCACGCTTGCCATCATTGGTGCCGGTATCGCCGGGCTGACAGCAGCGCGCCAATGTCAGAAGGCCGGGCTATCCGTCACGCTCTATGACAAAGGGCGCGGGGTTGGGGGCCGTTGTGCTACGCGCCGGCGGGATGACTTTGCCTTTGACCATGGCGCGCAGCTGATCGCCGCAAGCGATAGCGCGTTTCGAGGTGCCTTGCGGCAGTGGATGATCGCGACAGCGGTACAGCGGTGGAAAAGCCGTCTCGCCAACATGCCCGCCGGGATAACGCCCTATGTCGGAACGCCGGGCATGAATGCGGTGCCCAAGCTGCTGGCCCGTGACCTAAACGTCTATTTGCCCGTGGAAATCGCGGAGATCGCGGCAGTAGAGGGCGGCCAGTGGGGTTTGTGCGACGTTGAAGGTCGGTTGCTCGGCAGCTACGACGGCGTACTGCTCACCTGCCCACCGGAGCAGGCGCAGCGGCTGAGCGGA
>CBFHUI010000120.1:0-5905 GCA_965658725.1 Alphaproteobacteria bacterium
CCGCAGGGGGCGTGATGCGGGCAACTCGATCGGGCAAGCGGTCCAGAGCGGTTGCTCCGCGAGGGCGAACAACGCATCCTGTCCCAGCCGATGGTCGCAAAGGATGCCCAGTTGCTGGTCTGGATGGCGCGCGACGGCATCAGCTGTCACCTGCGCACAGAGTTTTTTGAAAACGCCGATCTTTGCAGAGTCATCGCACAGGGCTTCAAGCTGGCTTCGGTGGTCGAAAGCAAAGGCCAGAACCGTCGGCCAGTCACCTTGCCGTGTTGATCCCCAATGCAGTTGATTGAGTGCAGGGTCTTCACGAAGGCGGAAGTGCGGGGATCCTTCACGGATAAAGGTCTGCATTTCTTCCTCGGACGGATAAGAAGGCGCGCAGGCGTGGCGCGACACGGCGAAAGCTCCGCATGCATTGGCATAGCGGCAGGCCGTGGTCCAATCTTCATTGCACAGATACCCGCGCAGCAGGCCACCCATGAAGGCATCCCCTGCGCCGAGCACGTTGAAGACCTCGATCGGGAAGCCTTCAACGACCAGGCCGTCTTCGATACGGGCCGGGATGGCGTCCTCGAATACCGCGCAGCCCTGAGCGCCCAGCTTGAGCACGAAGGTTGCTGAGGAAATCGCCCGGATGGCGCGCAGGGCTTGCACCGTGTCTGTGGTCCCACCGGCGATGTGGAACTCTTCCTCGGTGCCGACGATGAGGTCCATATGACTGAGCACACCTTGCAGATGCGCTGTGACGTTTTCGTCGGAAACAAACCGCGTCTCACCGTCGCCCTTGTCCGCCAGACCCCACAGCACGGGCCGGTAGTCCAAATCTATCACCCGCCGGGCCCCGTGCTTGGCAGCCAGCGTCAGCGCGCGCATGTTGGCTGCCTTGGTTGTCGGGGTGGAAAAGTGCGTGCCGGAGGTCACAACGGCTTTGCTCGACGCGATCAAGTCCTCGCTGACGTCAGCCTCGCACAGCGCCATGTCGGCACAGTTCTCCCGGTAGAAGATCAGCGGAAAGCTCTGCTTATCCCGGATGCCGAGTAGGACCAGCGCCGTTAAGCGCGCCGGGTCGGTTTTCACGTGATCGGTTATGACGCCTTCACGCTGTAATTCCTCGCGGATGAATGTGCCCATCGCATCCATGCCAACGCGCGTGATCAGCGCCGTGCGCAGTCCAAGGCGCGAGGCACCAATGGCTGTATTGGTGGGGCTGCCGCCAATATACTTGGCAAACGACCCCATATCCTCCAAACGTCCGCCAATCTGCTCACCGTAGAGATCAACACCCGCCCGACCGATCATGACCGCATCGATGGTTTTTGGTTGGCCCATTCTAGACTTATCCTAGCGTTCAGCGCTTACGAAACATTTTTTTCGCCTGCTGCTTTTGGCGAAATATATATTCTGCTACAGACGTCAAACTCAAGCATGATCTAAGGAAGCCTCATGATGCGCGTTGTTCAATTTGGTGCCGGACGGATCGGCAAGGTGCACGCCGCCAATATTGCCGCCCATCCGCGCAGCACGCTTTACGGCATCGTGGACCCGGTGATGGAAGCGGGTAAAGCGCTGGCAGATCAGTACGGTACGCGTTTTCTCAGCGAAGAAGAAGCCTTGAACGATCCAGCCGTGGAGGCCGTTGTCATCGCCTCTGCGACCAACGTGCACGCTGATCAGATTGAGCGGGCTGCGTCAGCAGGTAAGGCGATATTCTGCGAAAAGCCCATTGATCTTTCGCTGGGGCGAGTCGAAGGCATCGTGGCGCATCTCGACGCCCATCCTGTGCCCTTTATGCTCGCCTTCAACCGTCGTTTCGACCCTAACTTTCGAGCGCTGAAACGTCAGATCGAGAGCGGTGTGATCGGTGAAGTCGAGATGGTGACGATCCTCAGCCGCGATCCCGGTGCGCCGCCGGTTGACTACATCAAGGTATCAGGCGGTTTGTTCCGCGACATGATGATCCACGATTTCGACATCGCGCGCTGGCTGGTGGGTGAGGAATTCGTATCTGTTAAGGCGTTTGGCTCTACGTTGGTTGATGCGGCCATTGACGCCGCTGGGGACGTTGACACCGCGGTTGTTTCCCTTGCCACGGCGAGCGGAAAGCTTGTCTCCATCTCAAACTCCCGCCGTGCGAGTTATGGCTACGACCAGCGCATCGAAGTGCACGGCACCAAGGGGATGGTACAGGCCGAAAACGTGTTGGAGTCGACGGTTGTGACGTCCACGGCGGACGGCGTGCGGTCGGAAAAGCCCATGCATTTCTTCCTTGAACGCTACGCGCGCGCTTACCAGAATGAGTGGGACGGGTTCGTTCGGCTTGTGTTGGATGGTGAGGGGACGATGCCGAACCAGTACGATGGCCTTGAAAGCCTCAAACTCGCCGACCAGGCCAGCGCCCAGGTCTTCTAGAGACCCCCTTCGGCCTCGCCATAGGACACCGCAAGAATCTGCGCCAGCGCCATAGCCCCCGCGGCGGAGCGGAACCCGCCGGTGGTTTCCTGATCGACTTCAAAGACGACCGCGGCCTGACGCGCGATGGGCGCGACCCGGGAGTTCGTGATGGCGACAATGGGAACCCCTTCGCTGCGCGCTTGCTTAACGGACAACTGGGTCGCAGGGCTGTACTCGGGGAACGAGATTGCCAACATGACATCGGCTTTCTTGATCATGCTGACGTTGGTCTCGACCATGGCACCGGCAGGGCTGAACAAGTGGGTTTCCGCGCCAAAGCCTGCGGCCATGTAGGCGAAATAGGCCGCGACAGGCCAGGAGCGGCGGTGCCCGACGACGTGCAACAGCCGGGCCTGCCGGAACAGGCTGACAGCCTGTGAGATCTGTTCGCTTGTGACACTGTCTGCAACGGCGTTGACACTCGCGTTAGCCAGTCGGGTGAAGCGGTCCAGTGGGGGCAGGGCGTCGCCTGCCTCGACAGACCAAGCGACGCGCTCGGCATAGGTTTCCCGGCGCTGGCTGAGGTTTGACCGCAGAATGACCTGAATGTCGGAAAACCCCTTGAACCCGATTGCTTTGCTGAACCGGATAAACGCACTGGGCTGAACGCCTGTGGTCTCAGACAGCGCAGCGATGGTCATCAGCGCTGCCTCATTGGGGTGATCGATCAGGTGCTGGGCGATGATCTTGAGTTGGCTGGGCAGGCCCTCATAACGCAGCAGCAGTTCATCCCGCAGCGCTGGGTAATCCTGTGGCAGTGCCGTGGAAACCTGTGCCATCTTTCCTTGTCCCTAAAGCGTGATCCAGGCGCGCGCTTCGCTGGCGTCCTGAATGGCCTGCAAAGACTGCTCGAAGATCAGCCCGTCGTCAAAGTTTGGAAAGGCTTCATCACCCTCCAAAATCGCGCGGCAGAACTCTCCCGCCTCGATGATCTTCATCTCGTTGAAGCCCACGTGGTGACCCGGTGCGGGGCAAAAGTTGCCAAACGGAGCGTGCCAAGGGCCGATCAGGACGGTCTTGAAGCCATTGGTGCGCATGTTGCTATTGTCCTTTTGCTCGAACAACTGAAACTCGCCCATGCGCTCCTGATCAAACTTGATTGCGCCCTTAGTCCCGGTGACTTCGAAGGCCAGTTGCATCTTGTGCCCCTGACCCAGCCAGCTGGTGTGCAGGGTAAACAGCCCGCCGTTTTCAAACGTGCCGATGGCGGAGAACTGGTCATCTGTCTCGACAGCCTTCATCTCGCCTGTGTGCATGTCGGGGCGCTGAGGGTGCACGGTTTGCAGGCGGGAAGAGACTTCCTTGAGCTTGCCGCACAGCCAGATGGCCATCGAAACCTGATGACTGCCCATGTCCCCCAAGGCACCCTTGCCGCCGCCAGCTTTGGTCAGGCGCCAGGAATGGGGCATGTCCATGTCGCACATGAAGTCTTCGGCGTAGACCCCGTTGAAATGCACGATATCGCCGATCACGCCTTCATCGATGATCTGCTTGATGGCGAGCAGGGTCGGAGACTTGATGTAGTTGTAGCCCAGAATGGTTTTCAGGCCGCGCGCCTTGGCCGTTTCAGCCGCAGCGGTCATGGCGCGTGCGTCGTCCACAGAAGCAGCCATGGGCTTCTCGCACCAGACGTGCTTACCATTTTCAAGCGCCATGATGGCGGCTTCAGGATGGGCAAAGTTAGGGGTGCAGATCGAGACCACGTCGATATCGTCCGCCTCGCACACCTCTCGCCAGTCGCTCGTCGTGCGCTCGAACTCATAGCGCGGCCCATTGAGCGCAAGGCTGCGGTCGGACATGTCGAACAAGGCTTTGAGCTCGATATCAATGGGGAGGTTGTAGGTCGCCTTGACCCGCTGCCACGCTTGGGTGTGCGTCCCGCCCATGAAGCCCATTCCCAGCACGCCAACACGCAATTTCTTTACGCCGGTCCGGTTTTCGGGCTGCCCGTCTATGCGAAGGTCACGAATGGCCATGGTTTAACTCTCCAATCCGCTGGCTTTGAGTACATCAAGAATATGGTCGTAGCCCATCTGGCTGTATTCCTTGGGCGGTGCCTTGGCCGGATCCTGCTCGGCCTCTACGACGATCCAACCGCTGTAGTCCATGGCTTTGAGCGCTTTGCCCACGGCGTGGAAGTCAATGCAGCCATCGCCGGGGACCGTGAAGGCACCGCCGATCACAGCGTCGAGGAAGGACAGCCGCTTGCTGCGTACCTCGGCGACTACATCGGGGCGTATGTCTTTGAAGTGCACGTGGTGGACCCGATCCCCCCAGCGGTCGAGCGTCGCCAGCACGTCACCGCCGCCAAACAGCAAGTGCCCCGTGTCGAAGCACAGGCGCAGCGCGGCTGGGTCGGAGTACTCCATCAGCCAGTTGACATCGTCTTCTGCCTCGATGATCGAGCCCATGTGGTGATGGTAGGCCACGGGCATACCCTGATCGTTGGACCACTTGGCCACTTCGGAGAGCTTAGCCGCATAGGTGCGGATCTCATCTCGGCTCAGGGTCGGGCGATCATTGACCGGCACAGCTTGCTCGCCCTGAATGGTGTTCGAGCACTCAGCGTAGACGATGCAGGGGGCGTCGAGGGCTTTGAACTGTTCGACTTGTGCACTGATGGCGGCGACTTCAGCGTCGAAGTCGTTGACCAGGCTCGCGCCGGAGCACCAGCCTCCGCACAAAGCAATGTCATACTTGTCGAGATAGGCTTTGAGCCCCTCGGTGTCCTTGGGCATGCGCTGCCCGCGCTCCACGCCTGTGTAGCCAATCTCCCTACTTTCTTCGAGCGCTTGCTCCATGGAATAGGCGGCGGTGAGGTCAGGCAGGTCGTCGTTTTGCCAGGCGATAGGGCTGATGCCGATTTTGATGGTCATAGAGGTCGAGGGCTTTCTTAGACGCCGACGCGCTGAGGCGCGCGACCGGCTTCGTGTTCTTCTTTGGCGGCACGGACTTCAGCGCGTGGAGAAACTTCCGGCACGCCCACATCCCACCAACTGTCACCGCCGGTCCAGTCATGGGACTGCACGCGGGTTGAAATGACCACCGTGCGGTCGGCGGCGCGGGCCTTGCTAAAGGCATCCTTTAGCTCGGCGATGGTATCCACATCGTAAACGATTGCGCCCATGGATGCCGCATGTGCGGCGAAGTCTGGCATGAAAGGCTCTACGCCTTCACCCAAGCGACAGTCGCGGATGAGGTTGTTGAAGCTCTCCCCGCCCTTGAAGTTCTGCAGCCGGTTGATCACGGCGAAACCACCGTTATCGCAGACCACAACAATCATCTTGTGTCCGGAGAGTACCGAGCTGTAGAGGTCGCTGTTCATCATCATGTAGGAGCCGTCACCGACGAAAACGATGAGCTCGCCGTCACCCTGTCTTGTCTCCGCATGCGCCATAGCCGCGCCCCAGCCACCACTGATTTCGTAGCCCATGCAGGAGAAGCCGTATTCGCAGTC
>CBFHUI010000121.1:0-5668 GCA_965658725.1 Alphaproteobacteria bacterium
GGTTCTCCCAGCCCACTTACAGCAACCGCAGGAGCGTTCACGCGTGGAATATAATCCCGCTGTCTCACCCCCCTGTCATCCCGCCACAGCTGCCTTCCGCGGTCCCCTTGCCTGTGATCCGCTTGCCGTGCTCATGGCCTTGTTGCCCGTACACGGCGCGCACCGTGCCCGTCGGTTGTTGGAAAAAGGGGTTTTGCGGGTTGTGAAAGAGGTAGATTCAGTGACGCTGGAAACGGCCGATGGTCTCCGCTTGAGCCTCAGCCCAGCGCAGACAGTTGCAGGCGCGCAGCGCGCGCGGTGGCACGTCACGGCACTTCTGGATGCAGCGGAAGCCACTCAGCGACTGCGCTAGAGCTTTCAGGCCCGTGCGGCCCTCGCGTCTACTGGGTGACTAAGCGCCAAATTGCGCAATAGCTTTGCCCAACTCCTCAGAGAAAGACGGGTAGGTCTGGACCAAGTCGCCCCAAAGCTGGCTGTTGGTCGTAAAGGCGGCGATGTCGTCGCTGGCGACCAGCGGCTTCAGCACGTCGATATTCGGCTCGCGGTATGGGACGTCGGCTGTTCCCGCAAGGCTCTGGCGCGTGAAGTGGTACCAGCTTGCGATGGATTTCAGGCTGTAGTGCGGGATATGCCCCTTTTCCAGACAGCCACGGACAGTCGGACGGATGAACTGCGGGAACTTAGCAAAGCCATCTGAAACGATCCGCTCGACGCTGTCTGCAATGTACTGATTGCTGAAGCGCTTGGAGACCGTTTCGATGTAGGTTTCGACGTCGAAGGGCAGGGATTCGGGCAGGGCGCGCATGACTTCTTCCTGCTCGAATTGCTGGAAGTGTGCGGCGGTCTCGCCGTTTGCCATCACCTCGTCAAACCGGCTGAAGCCCCCCAGCGCGCCCATATAGGCCAGCGCCGTGTGACCGCCGTTCAGCACGCGGATCTTGGTTTCCTCGTACGGGTCAACGTCAGCCGTGATGGTGACGTCATCGGGCCGCAAGTCCGGGAAGTCAGCGGCGAAATTGTCTTCGATGACCCATTGGATGAAGTCCTCAGCATGGACCGTTGGCCCCAGATCGGCACCTTCGCCATAGAGCCGGATCGCCTCGGCGTGGTGATCGGGCGAGGGCTGAGGTGTGATGCGGTCCACCATGGAAGAGGGGAAGGTCACCCGATCGTTCATCCATTGGACCAGATCGTGATCGCCGCATGCCTCGAGGTAGGCGCGCAAGTTGCGTTCAAGCATCTTACCGTTCTGGCGGATGTTATCGCAGGTCAGCAACGTGACCGGTTCGTCCAGCCGATCCGCGCGTTGCAGGAGGCCCTGCCGCAGAAAGGCGTAGATGGTCTGCCCCGGCTGGCCATCCATTTCGGCCTGCACAAGCGGATCGCTGAGGTCCAGGCGCCCCTTGCCGTCAAGGTTATAGCCCGCCTCTGTCACGGTCATCGTCACCGCCTTGACATTGGCGGCCGCCATGGCGCTTTCGACGGCGGCGCGGTCGCTGTGCCAGTCCAGAAAGCCGGCATGGCAGCGGACCAGGCGGTCGTCGATGTGACCGGCGCTGTTCAGGCGACGCAGGATGTAACCATCTTTCTTCGAGGCCTGCTTGAAGCTCTCCTGGTCTTGAGGGCGCAAATTGACAGCCGTGATCCCCCAGCGCGTGTCGCCCGTCCGCTCGATGTGTCGATCGATGTACTCGGCCTGATGCGCCCGGTGAAACGCCCCAAAGCCCAGGTGCAGCACCCCGGTTTCCAGCGCCGACGGAACATTGGTCGATTTATAAAAGGTACGCGACATCAGTAACTCAGACTTTCGAGGGTTTCGGGCGTGGAGGACTGAACGCCGCGCGTATCGGACAAGCCGCTGCGCGCTTGTTCGCGGAACTGGGTGGGCGTCATCCCTTTGAGCTTCATGAATTGTCGGTTGAAGTTCGCAAGGTTCTGGAAGCCGACGTTGAAGCAGATGTTTGAAACCTGATCCTCGGTCTCCACCAGCATGCGGCAGGCTTCACCCACGCGCACACGGTTGACGAATTCAGTGAAGCGGTGGCCGGTGATGTTCTTGAAATGCCGGGTGAAGCTGGTCTCCGACAGGCCGACAAGCTCGGCCACGCGGGTGACAGACAGCTCCTCTTCAAAATGGGAGACTATGAAGTCCACCGCTTCGCCGATCTGCGATTGGCGTTTGCCGCCGCTGACGCTGCCGGCTTTGCCAACCGAGAGTACTTCGAGCCGGGCTGAGGCTTCGAGTTCTTCCATGAATTCCAGAAAAGCCAGCACCCGGCGCATCTGGGAGGCGCCTCGGATCTTCTGCAGGTGCTCTACGGCGCGGGCTTTGGGGAAGTTGTTGAACTTCAACCCGGCGCGCGAGAGTTCCAGCATGCCTGTCAGACTACGGAATTCGGGGAAGGCCCGGATCAGCGCTTGCATGCTTTCGTCGCTGAATTGGACCAGCATGTCGCGGGTTTCGACCACGGGATGGTTGTAGCTGTCCGTGACCCAGTTGTGGGGCAGGTGAGGACCCGTGAGGAACAGGTCACCCGGTTGGAAATCGCCGATATAGTCGCCGACAAAGGCGCGGCCCTTGGTCTCGAGGATCAGGTGCAGTTCGTACTCGGCGTGCGCGTGCCAGCGGCACAGGTCGGTCGGCCACCCGTGCTCGAGGTATCGGATGCTTTCCTCTGAGCGGTCAACGTATTCGATCTCAGGACTAATGATGGACATGGTTCGACCTCCCCTCCCTAACGCAGCACGTTGCCGCCATCGACACCAATGGTCTGGGCGGTCATGTAGGTGGACAGGTCGGAGGCGAGGAAGCAGACGACGCGCGCGACGTCGATGGGGTCGCCCATGCGACCCAGCGGTACGGCCTCGCCAACCTGGCGTTTTTTCTCGCCGATTTGGAGCCCTTCTGCGTCTGCAAACAGGGCATCGACCTGCTTCCACATGGGGGTATCAACCACGCCGGGACTGATCGCGTTGACGCGGACAGCGTGGGGGGCGAGGGCGAGGGCGGCGGATTGGGTGTAGCTGATCACGGCCGCTTTGGTGGCGCAGTAGTGCGCAACGAGCGCTTCCCCGCGGTGGCCGGCCTGGCTGGAGAAATTGATGATCGATCCCGGCTTCCCCGCAGCAACCATGGATTTCGCAGCAGCTTGCATGACCGCGTAAAAACCTCGGACGTTGATTGAGAACAGCCGATCGTACTGATCCAGCCCAGCGTCAAGCACCGACCCGAGATCGAAGAGTGCGGCGTTGTTCACCAGAACATCAGGCGCGCACCCGGTGATCCAGTCGCAGCAGGCTTTAAGGCTCTCATCGTCGCTGAGGTCGGCGGCTTGATAGGACGCTAAAGAACCGCTCAAAGGGCTGTCGGCTGCGAGGTCAGTTCCATGCACGATCGCACCCAGCGCGCGCAGGTGCTCAACGGTGCTTTGGCCGATTCCGCCATTGCAACCGGTGACCACGACGATTTTGCCGGTCAGGTTGAAGTCCTGAAGGGGTGCGACCGCCGCCATTACTTGACGGCCCCGAAGGTCAGGCCCTGCACCAACTGGCGCTGAGTCAGCCAGCCAAAGACCACGATCGGTGCGACGGCAAGGGTGGAGGCCGCGCTGACTTTGGCCCAGAACAGGCCTTCAGGAGCGGTGTAACCGGCGATGAAGGTGGTCAGCGGTGCCGCGTTCGTGGTGGTGAGCAGCACCGACCAAAAGGCTTCATTCCACGCCAGTACAATCGACAGCAGCCCGGTCGAAGCCAGTCCGCCCCAAGCCAGCGGCAGCACGATCCGGCGCAGCTCATCCCACGTCGTCGCGCCGTCGATCCGGCCCGCTTCGAGGATTTCGCGCGGGATTTCCTTAAAGAAGTTATAGAGGATCAGCATGATGATCGGCAGATTCATCAGCGCGTAGATAATGATCAGCAGGAGATGCGTGTCGAGCAGCTTGAGCGTCTGCGCAGTCAGGTAGATCGGCATGAGCACCCCAACCGCAGGCAGCATCTTTGTCGAGAGCATCCACAGCAGGATCCCACGTGTCCCCGGTCCCCCGGCAAAGGCCATGGCGTAGGCGGAGGGGATGGCAATAACCATGGCAAGCACGGTCGAGCCAACGCTGACGATCAGCGAGTTGGTGAGGAACTTGAAGTACCCTTCACGCTCGAACACCGTCTGGTAACTGCCAAAGGTCGGCTCGAATACGGCCGTTTTCAGCCAGCCCAACCAACCGGGCAAGTTGGCTTGCTCGATGGCACCGACGGCAAAGCCGGGCAGGGGGATGGCGCTTGGCGGTAGCGATACGGCGCCGCCCTCAGTCTTGAAGGACGTCATGAACATCCAGATGATCGGGAAAAAGATCAGCAGCGCGACGATCCAGCAACCCGCAATCGCGAGGATTTCAAGGAGTTTTTTTCGGGCAAGGTACGACATGCTCTTGGTCTCCTATTTAGCCAGATTATCGCCGACAAAGCGGACGAGGAAGATTGATACAAGGTTGGCGAGAATGATTGCCAACACACCGCCCGCAGCCGCGAGCCCGTAGTTGAAGCCCTCCAACGCCTTCTTGTAGATCTCGAAGGTCAGAGTGGAAGAGGCTGACCCTGGACCGCCCTTGGTCGAGATCAGAATTTCAGCAAAGACACCCAAATGGAAGATCATCTGGATCAGGATGACTACTGCGATCGCGCGCGCCAGATGGGGCAGCGTCAGCAGCATGAATATCTGGATAAAGTTCGCGCCGTCCAGCCGCGCTGCCTCGTGCTGTTCGCGGTCTTCGCTCTGCAACGAGGTCATAAAGATCAGAATGGCGAACGGTGTCCATTGCCAGGCGACCATCACGATGATCCCTTGCAGCGGATAAAGCTCCAGCCACGGGACAGGCTCGAAGCCAAAGGTTGCCACGACGACGTTCACCAGTCCGTAGATCGGGTCGAACATCATGTTCTTCCAGATGATCGCATTCACGGCGGGCATGATGAAGAAGGGCGAGATCAGCATTACCCGAACGATACCCCGGCCCGGGAATTCGCGGTTGACCAGCACGGAAATCGCCAGCCCCAGCACCACGGTAATCACCAACACGGACCCGACCAGAATCAGCGTGTTGCCGATGACGGTTACGAAGCTGGTGGAGAAGGGGGTGGTCAGTGCCAGCTTTGTCAGCCACGGCACGTTGAGAAAGTCGAGGAACTCAAGCTCCCAGACCCATCCCTTGCCTTTCCGGGCAAAAATGAAGTTCTGGTAGTTCTTGAAGCCGGCCCAAGCCTGAATATGCGGGCGCAGCAAGTGGTACTTCCGGAAGGAGAAGTACAGCGTCATAGAAAGGGGAACGAGCATCCAGACGAGAAGAACAGCGATACTTGGCAACTGCAAAAGTCGCGAAAGAGTGCGGGACATTTCTCTCTTACCTCTCCATGGGCCGGAAATAGCAATGGGAGCGTCACCGAAACAATGTCGCTCCCACTGAATGTCTGGTCGTGTGATCCTACGACCACACGACCATGAAGTCAGGGCAGATTAGTTGCCCATGATCGCTTCAGCAGCAGCCTGAGCTTGCTCCAGTGCGTCCTCGATGGACACGGAACCAGCCAGAGCAGCGGACATCAGCTGACCAACTTCGGTGCCGATTTCCTGGAACTCAGGAATAGCAGCGAACTGAACGCCAGTGTAAGGCTTCAC
>CBFHUI010000122.1:0-5561 GCA_965658725.1 Alphaproteobacteria bacterium
TTGACTGGGCTTAAAGGGGTGGAATGGGTGGAACAGGTGGGTGGGTGAATGTGTTTGTTAAAATCTATCTGTTGAGCTTTTGAGAAGATCCCACCGCGTGCCATACGCCTGCTCTGCTTCTAGATCGGTCATGTTCTCGCGGTGATCACCCGTCATCAAATGGCGAGGGTTGATACACCTCTTGTTGTTACACTCGTGCCGTATGAGATCGACCTCACTCAGTGGCAGCACCCTCGCGATCGCATAGGTAAAGCGATAGGCTAATATCGCCTTGCGTCTGAACCGGATGACAGGGCGTCCCTCGGTCGCTAGGACCAGACACTCGTTTTGATCCGCCGAGGCCTTCTGGTAGATGAGCTTTTCATAGCGCTTTACGGGTCCCTTATATGAAGAGGGGGATAAATACCCTCTTATACAACCACTTATAGTCCCTCATGTTGTTGTATTATTATCATCCCCTCCCCCTAGGAACTGATAATCTAACAACAATCATCCCGGATATCTCAGATAGATGCCAATTTCGCTACCCGCCGAAGCATGATAATCTATCCAATACAATGAGTTAGCCATGGTGGAGCGGGAGTTTGGCTGTGAACGCGATGGGTGAAGCGGAGTCCGGCTCTTTGCGTCTGCAATTCGACCGCTCGGTGAAGCTCGCTTTCAACGGTTCTTCGATCAGTTCTGACGGTGGCCTTCTGCTGCACCGTGAGCTGGACGACGCGCTCGGCCTGACCGACACAGCGGCGGAGTTGATCTGTGATCCGCGCACCGGTCGGAACGACCGGCACCACCTCGCTGGGCTGCTGCGCCAGTCGGTCTATTCTCGCCTCGCCGGCTATGAGGATGTCAACGACGCCGACCGGCTGTGCCGCGATCCGGTGATGCGCCAGCTTGTCGGTGGCAGGGCGGTGAAGCACGGCGCAGCATCGGCAAGCGCGATGGGTCGGTTCGAAACGGCGATGCTGACCCTGCCCGAGAACCTCGCTGTGCTGTCCGATCTGTCGGGGCGCTGGATCGACGCGGCGCATGACCGCCGGCCACCGAAGAGCATCACGCTGGACATGGACAGTTCCGAAAGCCCGGCGCATGGCGATCAGGAATGCGCTGTCTGGAACGGCCACTTTCAGAAGAAGTGCTTACACCCGCTCTTCGTGTTCAACCAATTCGGCGATCTGGAGCGATTCGCCCTGCGACCTGGCTATGTTCACAGCGCCGATGGCTGGGAAGATGTGCTGCGGCCAGTGCTGGCGCGGTACTCGGCCGACGCGCGCCCCTTGATCACCCGGCGGCGGTTCCGCGCTGACGCCGCCTTCGCCATCCCGGCGCTATTTGATCTGCTGGAGACCGAGGGATGGGACTACGCCATCCGCATCAAGGGCAATCCCAAGCTCCACGAACAGATCGGCTGGCTGACGAAGCGCCGCCCCGGTCGGCCGCCGAACTATGTCGTGCGTGAGTACACCAGCTTCCACTACCGGGCGAAGAGCTGGTCGAAGGCCCGGCGGGTGGTAGCCAAGGTCGAGTTCCATCCGGGCGAGCTGTTCCCGCGTGTAGGCTTCATTGTAACGAACCGTAGCCTGCCGAACGAGCGGGTGCTGGCGTTCTACAATCAGCGCGGCACGGCTGAACAACACATCAAGGAAGGCAAGTACGCGCTCAAATGGACCCGCCTCTCCTGCATGCGCTTCGCCGCCAACGCCGTCCGGCTCCAACTGCATGCCCTCGCCTACAACCTCGCCAACTTACTGCGCACTCTGGCAACGCCGGGAGCGATTGAGACCTGGTCGCTGACCTCGCTGCGCGAGAGACTGATCAAGACTGGCGCCCGGCTTGTTCGCCACGCCCGCTATGCCGTGTTTCAGCTTGCCGAGGCGGCGCTGCCTCGGCAGGTCTTCGCGGGCATCCTCACTCTCATCAACGGCCTGCGTGCACCGCCCGTCGAGGCCGCTTCCACATGACCGCGACCGCCGCCAGATCGTCAGTACATTCCGTTGGACGCGGCAGAGGTGTGCCTGAAGGGCGCCAAGATCATGCTTCTCGCCGCGCTGGGCGACCGATCGCGCGCTTTGAACAGACAGCATCGACCATCCGACGCGCGGCCGGGGGCGCAGTATGCTTGATTGGCGCGTCAACCGAGGGCATGGTCGTTGGAGGGAAGCCAAATGGGATATCCCGGTTACCGCTTTCATCCATCCGGGGTTTGCCTTCGTCAAAGGCGCGGATGTTCCATGAACCGATGATCAGAGAGTTAGAGGCGCGGTCATCCTTGATCGCGGTCGCCAGCTCACCCCGCAGCGCCAGCAAACGGTCCGCGACCCAGCCCTGCTTGCCGGGATATTCGGGATCGTTGTCGTACCCTTTAAGTCCTCGATAGAAAGCCACGGCCACCCCCTTTGGTTGTTCATTGCCGCCAGCAATATCATCAAAGGCGAGCTTTGTCTGTGACACGACGCAAGGAAGAGGTTTGCGATGCGGGCGCGGTCTCTTATGCTTACATAAATTAGCTAGAGAGGCTCGAATGACCGACGCGCAATGGATTCCGACCGCCTGCAATCTTTGCTACGCAAATTGCGGCGTGCTGGTGCAGCTCGATGAAACCGGAAAACGGATTGAGAGGGTCAAGGGCGACAAGGCCCACCCGGTATCCAAAGGCTATACCTGCAACAAGGCGCTGGCGCTGGACTATTACCAGAATGGCCGCGACCGGATCATGAGCCCGCTGAAGAAGAATGCCGATGGCGGCTTTGATCCGATCTCCTGGGATCAGGCGTTCAGCGAAATTGGCGCGAAACTTAAGACGATCGGCGCTGAGCACGGGCCCGACAAGGTCATGTATTACGGCGGAGGCGGGCAAGGGAACCATTTGGGCGGCTCTTACGCCGGATCGACCATGCGAGCGCTGGGCATTCGGTATCGGTCGAATGCTCTGGCGCAGGAAAAGACCGGCCTCGGCTGGATTACTGAGCGCATGTTCGGCGGCATGTGGCATGGTGATTTTGACGAATGCGACATCGCCCTGATCATCGGCAAGAACCCCTGGCAGTCGAACGGGATGCAGCGCGCGCGCATCCACATGCGCAACATCTCAAAGAACCCCGATCGCAAGCTGGTCGTCTTTGACCCGCGCCGGTCAGAGACCGCCGATCTGGCGGACGTGCATTTCGCGGTAGAACCTGGCCGCGACACGTGGCTGCTGGGTGCCATCCTCGGCTACATGGTGCAGAACAACCTCCATGATCAGGAGTGGCTTGAGGCGCATACAGACGGGTTTGAAGCCGTGCTGGAAGAACTTCGCGCCATCCCCGTCGCCGATTTCGCCGCCTTCGCCGGCATCGGCATGGACCAGGTGACTGAGGTCGCCGAGGCGATGGGCAAGACCGACAAGATCGCTGTTTATGAGGATCTGGGGACCGAGATGGCCCCGAATTCCACCCTGTGCAGCTACATGAACATGCTGATGTTCCTGATCCCCGGCGCATATGCGAAAGAGGGCGGCACTCATCTGACCGCACCATTGCAGCCAATCTATTCCTACGGTGCTTCGAATGGCGAGGTGGATGAGGACGGGATTGAGCATGGCTACAAGACCTCCCCTGTCACTGGCGCGCGGATTCTGACGGGGTTGATCCCCTGCAACTCTATCCCGGATGAGATCCTGACCGATCACCCCAACCGGTTCCGCGGCATGATCTGCGAGACGGCGAACCCAGCGCATTCATTGGCGGATAGCCAGCGGATGAAAGAGGCGTTCGAAGCGCTGGACCTGCTGGTCGTGATGGACATCGCGATGACCGAAACGGCGGAGCTGGCGGATTACATCCTGCCCGCCGCGACGCAATATGAGAAGTACGAGGCGACCTTCTTCAACTTCGAATACCCGGACAATTTCTTCCACCTCCGCCACCCGATCATCGAGGCGCCGGAGGGGATGCTGACAGAACCCGAAATCCACGCTCGCCTGGTCGAGGAGATAGGCTTTTTTGAAGAGGGTGAGCTGGACGATCTGAAGGCCGCCGCTGAAAAGGATCTGAACACCTATGCGATGACGCTGTTCATGGCGATGAAGGCGAACCCGAAGATCAAGCAGGCGATCACCTATGTGCTTTACCGGACGCTGGGCCCTGTCCTGCCGAACGGCGCAGCCTCAGCCGCCAGCGTCTTTGGCCTTTGCCAGATCTACGCGCAAAAGTTCCCGAAACTGGTCGAGGCCGCGGGCTTTGAAGGTCAGGGGCCGATGCTGGGAACGGCGATGTTCGAAGCCATTCTGAACAGCCCATCCGGCCTGATCGTCTCACGCGGCGGCGCAGCCTCGGAAGAGGAGTATCAGTTCCGCAAAGGCGACGGCAAAGTGCAGATCAACATGGGCGAGATGGTCGCCGAGATGGCGCGGCTCACCGAATACGAGGTGCCGAAGCGGACTGACGCCTACCCACTGTTGCTCTGCGCCGGGGAGCGGCGCACACACACCGCAAACACCGCGATCCGCAATCCTGCGTGGATGAAGTCGAACAACCCGACCGCGCTGTCGATCCACCCCGAAGACGCCAACGCCATCGGCCTTGGCGACGCCTCACGCGCGCGGCTCGTCACCAAGCGGGGGGAGGCGGAGGTGCTGATCGCTCATGACGATCGCATGAAGAAGGGCACGCTGTCCTTGCCGAACGGGCTGGGGCTGAAATACCCTGACGCTTCAGGCAAGCGCGTCGCCTTTGGCGTCTCACCGAATGATCTGACCGATATCGAAGACAGGGACCCGTTTGCCGGCACCCCCTGGCACAAACATGTCCGCGCCCGGCTGGAGCCGCTGGCGAGTTGAGGAGACTTCAATGTCACGCATTTCGAAAACCTCCGTCGAGTCGATAGAGGTCACGTCTCTGACCGATGGCGGCGCCGAATTCACGCTGCATCATAAAGGCGTGTTGGTTTTCTTCGGTGTGAATCATCTGAGTATTGCGCAAAACCTAAACGAGGCCCTAATTAGCGCGTATCGCCCATCCCTATCCGACCTGAAAATATAATCTCAACAAAAACTATAAGCTAAAGGTTTTAGGACGATCATTTACACACACGAATTTCACACAAGATAGACTCGGTTAAATGTGACGGGTATGAAAACATGCCGGAGTGATACATCGAGTGGGTCTAATTCTGCGAGGCACAGGGTCAGAAATCACCCACACCCAAATTTCTCTACTCATTTCGAATATTCTCTTTCAGAGTTTCTGTATGAAAGCCCTGACCACCGCCATCTGCCTAACGATTGCCGTGTTTCTTGGAAGTGTAGGGATTGCATATGCGCTGCCGCCGTGCCCTCTCTCAGGATATTACGATAACTGCTTTGGCACCTCAACTTATGCCAATGGCGACGAATACGTCGGTGAATACAGGAATAATAAATTTCATGGACGGGGCACCTATACCTTTCTCACAACAGAAGCGGTCAAAACGGTTTTCAAGCAGGCTGAAGCACTTGCAACGGAGCTGAGCGCGAAGGCTGAGAACGCATGAAGCGCACATCGGTGATCAATATGTGCCGCTTTTTCACAACCCTTTGCGTTTTT
>CBFHUI010000123.1:0-5322 GCA_965658725.1 Alphaproteobacteria bacterium
AGCCCATGCAGTGAGATTGGGAACTGTCGTTGAGTTCAATCTTCTCACCGCCCCGATCCGTACAAAAAAAGGGGCACCGTCATCATCGGTGCCCCTTCTTCCCATACCTTCAGACGCTCAACCTCGGCATCTTAACCCCGTCATGCGTCGTCCTGCTTGTCGTACAGGATATCCGCGAGGAACTCTTTCAAGCGTTCAGACTTAGGCTGTTCGAAGAATTCGACCGGCGGCGCCACTTCCACAATCTGACCCTGGTCCATAAAGATCACCCGGTCCGCAACCTTCTTTGCAAAACCCATCTCATGGGTCACGACCAGCATGGTCATGCCCTCGTCCGCCAGTTCGATCATCGTGTCGAGCACTTCCTTGATCATCTCAGGATCCAGTGCAGACGTCGGCTCGTCAAACAGCATGACTTTGGGCTGCATGCACAGCGAGCGCGCAATGGCCACGCGCTGCTGCTGGCCACCGGAGAGCTGGCCCGGGTACTTGCTGGCCTGCTCAGGAATGCGTACGCGCTCAAGGTAATACATCGCCCGGTCAACCGCTTCCTTGCGCGGCATTTTCCGAACCCACATGGGCGCAAGAATGCAGTTCTCCAGGATCGTCAGGTGCGGGAACAGGTTGAAGTGCTGAAACACCATCCCAACTTCGCGGCGGATCGCTTCGATCTGCTCCAGATTGTTGGTCAACTCGACCCCGTCCACCACGATCTTACCGCGCTGGTGTTCTTCCAGACGGTTGATGCAGCGGATGAGCGTGGACTTACCCGAGCCCGAAGGCCCCGCGATAACGATCCGCTCCTTGGGCTTCACCGTGAGGTCGATGTCCTTGAGGACGTGAAATGTGCCGTACCATTTATTGAGGCCGGAGATGCTTACGATGTTTTCCATGAGGCAACTCTCTATCGCTGCTTGAGGATGCCGAACCGCTCTTCAAGCCACATGGAGTAGCGCGAGAGTCCGAACATGAAGATGAAGAAGAAGATGGCGACGTAGATCAGGCCCTCGGTCAGGGTCTGGTTCCACTCGACCTTGGTGACAATCTTGTTCCGCATGACGGTCAGGACGTCGAGCAGGCCAATAACAATCACCAGCGTGGTGTCCTTGAACAGGCCGATAAGCGTGTTCACGATCGCCGGAATAACGGTACGTGTCGCTTGAGGGACGATGATCAGGTTGGTTTCCTGCCAGTAGGACAGGCCCAGCGACTGCGCCGCCTCGTACTGCCCTTTAGGAATGGCCTGAAGCCCCCCACGGATCACCTCTGCCATGTAGGCCGTGCCGAACAAACAGACCGCCACCAGCGTCGCCACAAGCGGCTGAGGCTGGAACTGGATCGGCAGGATCAGCGGCAACACGAAGACCGACATGATCAGAATGGTAATCAGCGGCACGCCGCGCATACCCTCGATGAAGCCAGTAGACAGGTAACGCACCACGGGCAGGGTCGACTGACGCCCTAGCGCCAGCAGGATTCCGGCACGCAGAGCAAACGCCGACCCGATCAGACCGAGGATCATGGTGATCAGGATCCCGCCCCAGGTGTTCTCCACCGGCACGTGGGTCAGGAACACCACGTTGCCCGGCGAGTGGTCCCCGCGGCTCTCCGCCAGATCCGTCGCATTGATCCGGTCGTCAGCGTTCAGGTCGTCGCCCGCGTCCACCACACCGTCGCGGTTCATGTCGTAGATGGGGTTATCGACGTAAGGCGCCCAAGCCGCGGTCTGTTGCTCCACGCTTGCACCAATCGATACAGGGTCGCGGGTCATCAGTGCGGTCAACTGGATCGCTTCAGGCAGGCGGCCCAATTGGTTGTGCGCGCCGTATTTGGCTTCCAACTCTTCAGCCGGTAGCTCTTCGATGGGGTCTTTGGTCAGGTCCAGCATCCCGCGCTTATGCTCGAACTGCGGGTTGTTGATGACCGTACCCCAGATTGCGATCACGATGGCAAAGCCCGCAACGAACTGCACAAAGCGCAAGAAAGGTCGCGCCACCCGGCCGAAGCGTGTGCGGGCAATGACAACGCCCAGCACCAGCAACACCGCTAGCGCTGTCGCGGCGATCAGCAGACGTCCCGTCTCCGATGACGTCACACTATTGAAGCTTGCTGATAGCCCGTAGAGGCTTCGGCCCAGCCCTGCCGGAAGCACTTCCTCGACCGCGCCGGTCGACAGGCGGACGCTCCATTGATCCACAAATTCAAGGCTCTGACCCTCGACCCACTGGCCATCGCGGCGTGAGAGCCGAAGGCCGACTTCGGCCAGCGCGTCATCCATCTGATTCTGCGTTAATTGCTCGACCGGGATGTTCGGATAGGCCCCCTGGATCGGCTCGAAATGCGACAGCTTAAGAGCCGCACCAGAGAGCACGAAGAAGGCAATGAACGGGAACAAACCCGTGGACAGCCCCAGCACCATACCGATGGAGCCTTCACGCAGGCGCGGCACCATGACAAAGGCCAGCGCCGGAATAAGCAGCAGCGCTACGAGGATTGGCCGCCACAGTTGGTCGCGGTCGTAAGCGTTAACCAGCAACTGCCAGTAGTTCTTCTTGAACACCGCGTGACAGGCGCCGCTATTGGACTGCCCCCACTGCACGAAGGGGCGCAGGGTCTCCACGCCTTCTTCAGCCTTGGCAAGGTCACGCGCGGCCAGCGAGGACGCAATCAGCGCGCCGGCGCCCTCCCAATCCAGCTGGTCCGGGCCATCAACGAAGAACTTCTCTGCATCCGGGTGCACGTCGTCGCCCGGATATGCCTTTTTCAAGCGGGCATCGCGGGTGCGTGCGGGGGCTTCGCCAACGCCGCCATCGGCAATCCACTTCTCGATGGCCATCTTGCGCGCGGCTTGTGCAGCGTCAAACTTATCCAGCTCACCCTGGTTGAACTCAACGTTTGCTGCGTTCTTCAGGATGTCCGCGTAGGACTTCGGAATATCCTTTGACGCCAAGTTCGCGAGGTTGTTCACGAAGGCCTTAAAACGGCGGTCGTCAAAAGCGCTGTCTTCCACACCGCTGATCCGGTCCAGCCGCCGCTGCTCAGAGCGCAGCGAGCCCAGCCGCTCCTCCAGCAGCGTCGCCTGCGTGGCCATGCGGCAGGCCTGCTGGGTTTCGCCGTGGAACGTGCTGGTCAGGAAGAACCAGTTCACAAAGCCCCAAATGACCCACGCAAACAACGCAACGATCACGACCGTTGCAACGCTGTTCACCGGACCGGAGAACAGGTTTTCGCGCAGCCATTTGACCGGGCCCGTGTTGCCCGGTGGGGGGGCCTGCTCGGGCAGGTACTCATCCAGAGTACGGAAAAAAGTCTCGTTCGACATGTGTGTCTCTCCCCTGCCTTAGCGTTCGACCAGCTTCACGCGCTCGTTGATGGTGTTCATCACGGCCGAGATCAGCAGGGAGTTGGTGAGGTAGGCCAGCATGATGATCGCGGTGATCTCAATGGCGTGGCCCTTCTGGTTCAGGATGGTTCCGTGGAAGATCGAGGTGATCTCAGGAAACGAGATAATCGCCGCCAGCGAGCTGTTCTTCATCAGGTTCATGTACTGAGAGTTCAGCGGCGGGATGATCACCCGCAACGCTTGCGGGATGATAATCAGGTTGGTGATGTGGCTCTGCTTCATGCCGACCGAACGCGCGGCTTCGGTCTGGCCTTTGTCCACGGCCTGAATACCGGCTCGAACGGTCTCCGCGATAAAGGCCGAGGTGTAGATGGCCAGCGCGGCAACCAGGATCCAGAAGCCGTTGACGATCTGAAGGCCGCCGGAATTCGCGGTGTAGCGGCCGAACTTGTTCGGCTCTGGTACAGAAATACCGATCGGGCCACCCAGCACGGTAAAGATCGCGCCAACCACCACGACAAAGATGATGACTTTATAAATCAGCGTGTGCGGGCGTTCGCCGGTGCGGTTCTGGACGTCCTGTGCACGGATATCGAGCAAGGTTGCCAAGCAGTTGGCGACCATCAGACCGACCACGAAGACCCAGAACATGGTCCAGGAGGTCATCGGCGGTACGGAGGTTTCAATCATCAGCGCGTAGACCAGCAGAACGATCATCGCCGTCGTACGGAAGATGATGCCTATGGTTTTGATCCCGGGCGCGTCAGTGGCGCGCTCGCGGGCTTCAATCTGGTTGGAGATCATGAACACGGCCACGAACAGAACCAGCCAGATCAGGATGTAGAAAGCTGTTGCGGCAAAGACCACGGAGTTTGCAATGCCGGTAGCAAAGCCGACGCCGAACAGGATCAAGAACACCACACCGACAACCAGCAGGCCCAGCCAGACATAGAGCGTGTCGATCTCGCGGTCGTTGAAGGCGCGCATCATGTCACGGCGACGGCCGAGCACCAGCAGCGCCGCCCCGCCAATACCCATGGCAATCAGGAGACCGACAAGCGGCGTACCCATAACGCTGGATTGCAGGCTGACCGTCTTGAAGATCTGCCAATCAAAGGGCGCAAAGCCCAGCCAGGTTCCAGCCCCTGCCCCGTCGCCGAACTGCAGCGCCGGCAGGATGATTTTCTCGTTGGAAATGGAAATCCCCAACGGCCCAGAGATCGGTGCGCTCGCCACGATGTTCGGCAGCGTCAGCGCCAGAGCAAAAGCAAACAGCAGCCAGACGGCTAGCGGGATGTTGCGGAGAATTTCGACATAGACCATCGCCGCGCGCGCGATCAGCCAGTTGTTCGACAGCCGCGCGAGGCCCATGACGAAGCCCAGCACCGTTGCTGCGAAAATACCGATCAGCGAGACGATAATGGTGTTGATGTACCCCAGCGCCACAAAGCGGAAGACAAGATCATTGTTCTTCAGCGGAATGGGGAAGAAGGGTGACGGATCATAACTGCCCGGGGTTGCCATGAAGCCCAGACCAAAGTTGCCCGAGCGGCGCAGCAGGTTTACTTGCGCGTTGTTCACGAAGTAGACGACCGCAAAAACGATCAGTCCGACAATAAACGTCTGAACAAGGATGTTCCGCAGCCACCGCGTCGCGAATATATTTCGCGGTCCGCCGGTGCCGGAAGCAGCCAAGCTGTCAGTAGACAGATTTGGAGTGGTCATGGTGATGGCAGTCACGTTGTGAGTGATTTCGTCGAGCCGTTTAGCAGCCCGTCCCCGGCGTGCAAAGACTAATGTCTCGCATTTCCGGTGAATAAAAAAAGGGCGCCTGCCGTACGGTAGGCGCCCTGTCTCCCGCCCGATCAGGTCAGGCGGGAGTTCGCAATGCTTTGCTTGCTTCGATCCTAGCGGAACGGAGGTGCGTACAGGATACCACCATCGGTCCACAGAGCGTTCAGACCACGCTCAAGACCAAC
>CBFHUI010000124.1:0-5316 GCA_965658725.1 Alphaproteobacteria bacterium
GCGATTAGCAGCTTGGGCTTGTTGACCAGCGCCATCGAGATCATCACACGCTGATTCATTCCACCCGAAAGCTGGAACGGGTAGCTTGCCAACACCCGCTCGACGTCCGGGATGGCGGTCTCTGCCAACGCCTGAGCAGCGATGCGGAAGCAGTCTTCGCGGGTCGCGGACGGATTGCGCCGCCGAATCACCTCAGCGAACTGGCGTTCGATGATGAAGGTGGGATTGAGGGACGAGGTTGGATCCTGAAAGATCATTGAGATTTCTGTGCCGCGATTGGCAGCGAGCTGCTTGCGGGACAGGCCGCTCATATCCTGGCCTTCGAAACGCACTTCGCCCTGAATGCGGGCGCTGGACAGTTCTTGCAGCAGGCCCAGCACAATGCGGGCGGTTACGGATTTGCCGGACCCGCTTTCCCCCACCAGCGCGACTTTTTCCCCCGGTGCGATGTCTAGCGAAATGCCGTGCAGCACGTCCGTGGTGCCGTGTACGCCGCGAAAAGACAGCGAAAGGTCGCGGATGGAGAGCAGGCTCACGACTTGACCTCCAGCGCTTCTCGCAGGCCATCACCGAGCAGGTTGAAGCCGAACACGGCAACGAGGATGGACAAGCCCGGGAACACTGTCAGCCACCAACTGTCCGGTAGATAGCGGGCGCCCTCGGCGACCATGGACCCGAGGTCTGGTGTCGGCGGTTGCACACCTAGACCGAGGAAACTCAGCGACGACGCAATGATGATGACGAACCCCATATCCAGCGTCATTTTGGTGATAATGGCGGGCAGGCAGTTGGGCAGGATCTCGCGGAAGATGATGTGCCATGTCGAGGCCCCGATCACTTCCGCCGCGACCACGTAGCCCTCTTCCCGCTCACCGCGCGCAATCGAGTAGACAAGCCGCGCGTACCACGGCCACCACATGAGCGTTACGGCCAGCATGGCGTTGGTCAGCGTCGGTTCCAGCACCCCCATCATGGCGATGGCCAGAACCAGCGGTGGGATCGACAGGAAGATGTCCACGATCCGCATCAGCACGACCTCGATCCACCCGCCTCTGTAACCTGCTATCAGGCCGAAGACAGTGCCGATCGGCGTGGCAATGGCCAGCACGATCACCCCTAGCACCAGCGAAATCTGGTAGCCGTACAAGATTCGGCTGAGGATATCCCGTCCCACAAGGTCTGTACCCATGAGGTTGTTCCACGACGGGGCACGGTTGTTGTTCAGGAAATCTACCACTGCGCCGTTGTGGTCGGGGTAAGGTGCAAGCCACGGCGCAAGCAGTGCGGAAAGCACGACTAGACCCACGAGGATCAGGCCGAGCAAGCTCATCGGGTTGCGGACAATGATCCGAAGCGCGCCGATCATGACTGCACCCGTGTAGAATGTCGAATGCGTGGGTTCAGCACCGCGATGAGTAGGTCAACGATGATGTTCACGATCAGGAAGGTCAGCGCGATGATGAGCACTGTCCCCATGATCGCGTTCAGATCCTTGCGCAGGATCACGTTTACGCCGTAGCGGCTCAGCCCCGGCCACGCGAAGACCGCTTCAACCAAAAAGGCGTTGCCCAGCATGGCCGCGAAATCCAGACCGATGATGGTCAGCGACGGGATCAGCGACGGCTTGAAGGCGTACAGGCGCGCGATCCGGTGCGGGAAGAAGCCATAGGCCTGCGCCATTTCGATGTAGGGCTTCTCGTAGGTCTCCACCATATTGGCGCGAGTCAGCCGCGCTGCCTGCCCTATGCCCGAAAGCGCCAGGGCAACAGCAGGAAGGATCAGGTGGTGCCAGACGTCGAAAAAGGCGGCGAAGTTGCCTGCGATCAGGGTGTCGACGGTCAGAAAACCCGTCACCCGTTCTATGTCGTAGATGTCAGAAAGCCGCCCTGCGATGGGGAACAGCGGCAGGTAGTAGGCAAACAGCAGCATCAGGATAACGGCCCAGACAAAGCTGGGTGCTGACACCGTCAGCAGCGCGAGCGCCCGGACCAGATGATCGGGCCATTTGTTGCGAAAGCGGGCCGCAAGGATGCCGAGCGGCAGGCCCAATCCGACCATGATGATTCCCGCAAGGAACACCAACTCAAGCGTCGCAGGCAGAAACTGCGCGATGTCGAGCGTGACGGGGCGATTGGTATAGAGCGATGTGCCTAGGTCACCGCTGACAAGGTCTTTGATGAAGAAGCCGTACTGAATGACAATGTTTTCATCCAGATGCATTTCACCGCGGAGCTTAGCAATCTGTTCAGCGGTGGCATTGGGCCCGAGAGCAATCCGTGCCGGATCCCCCGGGATGATCCGGGCAATGGCAAAGATCAGCATCGAGACGCCGATCAGAACGACGACCGAGATACCAATTCTGCGGACAAGGATGCCAAAAAGCTGGGACATAAAACTACCAGAGAAAGAGTGAGGTGGGCTGAGGCTTTCAGCCCACCTCGCCGATGAACAATCAGGTGATTATTCGGTCATTTCCATCAGACGGAATGAGAAGCCCAGACCGTCCAGACCAAAGGCCTTGGACGGGTCGGTCATCGCTGGAACCTTGACGCGGTTCGAGGCAGCAAACACCGACTGACGGTCGAAGCCGTAGATGGTCGCAGCCAGATCCATCAGACGGGCGTTCAGCCCGGCGTAGGCTTCCTGACGTCCAGCCTCACTGCCAGCCGCGCGGCCTGCCTCAAGGAAGGAGTCTACCTGTGCGTCGCTCAGGTACTCTGGCGATTGCCAGGTTCCAGGGTTGGACGAGTGGTACATGCCGTAGAGCAGCGTATCCGGGTCGCCGGTCACGGCGTTAACGAACAGCTGACTGATGTGCGGCGTGTTTTCCGGGCTGGAAACCTGCTCAGCGAACAGAGCCCAAGGAAGCTTCTTGATGTACGACTTGATGCCAAGCTGCGCGAAGTTTGATTGCATGAGCAGAGCAAAACGCTCTTCGAGCGGCACTTCGGCAATCCAGCTGACTTCGATGTCGTAGTCAGCGAAATCGTAGGAACACGCGGCCATGTGCGCCTTGGCGGCGTCCATGTCCTGAGCCTGCACCATGTCCGCGCTGTTCGCGCCGAACATGCCGACTGGAATGGCGCCCGTCGAAGGCGAGCCCGCCGATACGCTATCGGTGATCGCAATCATCTGAATCGCCGTGGCGTAGTCAAAGGCGCTGGCCAGTGCACGACGACAGTTGACGTCGTCCAGTGGAGCCTTGGTCGTGTTCATTTTGAAGTAGAACGCGCCGGTGCCGGTTTCGGTCAGCAGCTGAGCGCCGTTGTCGGACAAGGCTTTGATCACCTCTGGCGGCAGCCACTGGCTCGCAATGTCGTGCTCGCCTTGAGCAATCAGCGTCCGCACTGTTGCGGCTTCGAGGCCGTAGCGCAGACGAACCGTGTCTGGCGCAGCGTCTGCCACACCGAGGAAGTAGTCATCCCACTTCGTCATCACGGTTTCTTCTTGCGGGTTGTGGCTGGCTACAGCGTAAGCACCGGTTCCGGCACTGGTCCCCGACAGCAGGGACTCACCCCACTCGTCGCTTTTGTTTGCCTCGACGTAGGCCATGTCAACAATCGGCAAACGCACCATGGACGCAACAAAGGCAGCGTTTGGCGCGCTGAGGGTGAACTGTACAGTGCTATCGTCGATCGCTTCCGCGCTTACGCCAGCGAAGAGGTAGCTGAGGCCAGAGCCAAGCGCCTGCGATCTCTCCAGCGAGTAAACCACGTCCTTGGCAGACATGCTGTTGCCTGACTGGAAGCTCACGCCATCGCGCAGGTTAAAGGTGAAGGTCGCGCCGTCCGAAGTCCAGCTTTCAGCCAGATGGCCGGAATGACCGGGGCCACCCTGGTTTGGCAGAACCAGCGTGTCGTAAACGTTGAACATCAGGATGCTGTCGGCGTAGTCGGACGCCTTTGCCGGGTCCAGCTCACCAACTGCGACTTCATCCAGTCTCAGGACGGTCTCGGCGAAGGCTGCTGACGCGAATGACGCGGACGCAGCAACAACGCTTCCTAACAAATATTTCAGTTTCATCTCGTTCTCCTCCTAGAAGCTTCCCCATGGGGTCAGCCCGTGGACGTGCATCGTTGCACTTCAGTAGGTTAGGAAGATTCGATCTTTTTTAGCAAGACTAAAAAATGGTCATATTCACGTTTTTATTGCACTATTTGAAATAATAAACTGATATTAGAGTGCATAAATTAAGTATAAACCTGTCATAAGACGATTAAATATTATTTCAGGCACGGTAAATTATCCTGCAATAGTCACTTACAAAAGATCATTGCATGAGTTTCAGAGCTTTAATTATGATTTTAAGGTTTCACAGTGCTTTTTTATTCGTTTCAATTCTCTTCTTGAGTTTGTGCGCGTCAAAGGGGTTGGTAGTCGGCATCAATGCCGAAATAGCGCGGTCCCACCATGCTGATGGCTTCGTCGCTGCGCCAGATCGGGTCGCACGGGAGGCCGAGGACGTGGACGGAAAGGCCATACTTGACCATGTCCGTCGTGACGGGTCCGCCTGTGTTTGCATCGAGAAGGGTGATCAGGTCCGGCGTCGTGGCAACCAGTTCGCCGTCTACCCAACCCGCCAAGAACTCGTTCTGGAACGAGAGGTCCATGCTCTTACCGTCAAAGGCAAGCTGTCCTTCAAGCACCAGCTTACCCTTGGTAAACCCGGCGTCTGAGCGCCGCTCGACGTCGCGCACGCGTCCGGTGAACAGCACGCGGCCGTCATAGGTTTCGGCCAAGGCTTGCGCGGCGCCGCTCTTGTGCTCATCGAGGATCCGGCCCATGTCCAGCGCCGTCGAAAGTGAACCTTCGATCAAGTAAGGGCGGCTCGGACCGGCCAGAATGGGGTAGAGCGAGACCATGGCTGAACCGCCCATTTCGATGGTTAGGGCACGGGCCAGCTTTTCGGTCCATTGGTTGGAAATCGTGTCGAAGGTCGCGCCATTGCCTTTGTCGTCCACCATGGCCATCGGCGTCGCACCTATTCCACCCAGTGTCAGGGTCACCATCTGCAACTCCGGGAAGGCGCGTCCCATGGCGTCGGCGTCAACAATGGGGATTCCCATCTGCGCTGCGGCGATGAAGGGACTGGTCGAGTTCAATCCTCCGGCTTCGATGCACAGAATCGCCTCCACCTTGCGCTCGAGCAGCCGCTCCATCATTTCGATCAGCTTGGGGATCTCTTTTCCGCTGGGGAATTTCTCCTGCATCACCTGCGGCGCACCCATCATGGCAATGGGCAGGACCAAGGCGTCGTGGGGAAGGTCTTCGATCTGCACAACATCGACTGAACCCGCGTCGCCGAGAATCTGCTGC
>CBFHUI010000125.1:0-5307 GCA_965658725.1 Alphaproteobacteria bacterium
ATGACCTGCATCTCCTGATACAGGCGAGCGCGCTCATCCTGATCGGTCGAGGCACGGGCTGCTTCGAGCAGCTCGTCTACGGCCGGGTTGGAGTAGTAACCCGAGTTAAACCCACCCTTGTCCGGCCAAGCATCCGTGCGCAGCGCGAGGAACGGCAGGGTATCCGGGTCGTTGGTCATCCACGCCATTTCGGCCATGTCGGCCTTGCCTTCCAGACCCGGGTTCACTTCACCGAGGAACGTGTTCCACTCGTAGGTCTCGATCTTGACGCTCAGACCCACGGCCTGCAGGTCAGCCTGAATAGCGGTACCCATGGCCACCGGATCCAGCATGCCCGAACCCCCTTCGGTCACGTAGAAGGTCAGCTCAGCACCCTCGGCACCAGCTTCAGCGAGCAGTTCACGCGCCTTGTCTGGGTTGTAGGGGTAAGGCTCGAGGCTCTCGTTGTAAGCCCAGGCAAAGGCTGGAGGCGTTGGACCGGCCGCGATGGCGGCTGTCCCTTCAAGAACGTCGTTTACGATTGCAGACTTGTTGATTGCGTAGTTGGCTGCCTGACGGACACGCTTGTCCGCGAACGGGCCTTCCTTGGCATTCAAGATCAGGAACCAGACGTGAGGACCAGCCTGCTCGTGCACGACATAAGGGTCGGCACCGAAGCTGCTCAACGACACCGGTGGCACTTCAACCATCATGTCGATGCCGCCAGCGAGCATTTCTGCGACGCGGGTGTTGGCATCAGTAATGGGACGGAAGACAACTGCGTCAAGCAATGGCGCGCCGCCCCAGTAGTCTGCGTTGGCTTCGACAACAACCGCTTCATTGGACCGCCACTCAGCAACGGTAAAGGCGCCTGTCCCGGAGGCATTACGGCCAAAGTCAGCCCCATGCTCCATCACGGCCGCTGGCGACACGATCAGGCCTGTTGGGTAAGCAAGGTTCGACAAGAAAGGTGCATAGGGTGCGTTCAGCGTGAACTTCACCGTGGATGCATCGACCACCGCCACGTCTTCAACAGCGGAGAAGAAGAACGAGAGCGGGAATGGTCCGGTATCGTGGTACGGGTGGTTCTCATCCAACATCCGATCGAAGTTGAACTTCACGGCTTCAGCGTCAAAAGCCGAGCCGTCGTGGAAGTTCACGCCATCGCGCAGGGAGAACGTGTATTCGAGGCCATCGTCGCTGATGTCCCAGGAGGTTGCCAGAGACGGCTCGACTTCGAGCGTCCCGTCCTTGTAGCGCACCAAACCGTCATAGACGTTCATCAGGATGCGGAAATCGTTTACTGCCGTAACGGCCGCCGGGTCCAGAGACTTGGGCTCGGCGATCTGACCGACAATCAAGACACCGGGTGGTGTCTGTGCGAGCGCACTGACCGAAGCAACGGTCATTGCCCCGACTGCCCCGATCGCGAGCAGCGTTCTACGTGTTACAGACAGCATATTCATGATGTAATCCTCTCTCCTATGCGTTTGATGAATTTATCATGATAGATTGCATCCAGCCAAATTCTCATGATAAATACAAGAAAAATTGTGCAACGACGGTACCCATGACCTTCTCAATTCTGGCTTTTGATGAAAAAAGCGGCGGTTTCGCCGCAGCTTCGGCCACAGGAAACCTCTGCGTCGGGGGCTGGGTGCTGCGTGGGAACATCGATTCTGGGCTGGTCGCGAGCCAGGGAACCTCACCAAGCACGTTCTGGCGGGACGAGGCTTTGCGGGCCATGCGCATGGGCGCTGACGCGGCTTCAGCGCTGGCGCAGGTGGTTGAACCCGACACGGGAAAGGGCTTCAGACAGCTCCTGACGCTAGACCGCGAAGGCCGCACGGCCGGGCATACCGGCGACCAGAGTCTCCCCTACGCCGGCCACGAATGCGCACCAAATCTGGTCGTGGGCGGCAATATGCTGGCCAAGCGCGACGTGGTCGACGCCATGTCCGCGACCTTCATGGCAACCGACGATTCGCTCGGCGAGCGGCTGCTTGCTGCGCTCGGGGCAGCCCGGGCGGCGGGCGGTGATTATCGTGGGCTGATGTCAGCGAGCCTGCTGTGCCTGACGCCCGAGCGACCCCCGCTCGACCTGCGCATCGATTCGTCCGACGACCCTCTGGGTGATTTGCGAAGGCTCTATGACCAGTGCAATTCCTCACCCTACAAGGACTGGCTGGACGAAGTGCCCGTTGCCGAAGACCGGCATCGCGCGCCGGATCTGGCAGAACTGGAAAGCTCTAAGACCGGCTGACTAGCGCTCCACGCTGATAAAGCGACGCTCCAGCTCAGCTTCTTGCACCGCCATCAGCTCCTCAGCCACACTCATGTGGGACGCCATGATGTCGCGCGCCGCGTCGGCATCACCCTGTCGCAAGGCGCCGACCAACCGCTGCTGGTGCTCCCGGCCCTTCATCGCCAGTTCGTGGTTCGGTGGATCATAGAGCCGCCGGTAGACGGTCAGATCGGTCAGCGACCGCGCCATGAAGGCGATCACGAAACCCAGCAGCCGGTTTTCGGCGAACTCCGCCAGACACTGGTGAAACCGCAGGGACGCAATGTGCTGCTCTTTCTCTTCCTGCGCCGATGTTGCTGGTTCGGGCAGCGATGCGGTCAGCGCGTCGAGCTCGTTCAGCTGCTCTTCGGTCAGCTTTCCTGCGAGATTCGCCGCCAGCTCGGGTTCGAGGATTTTGCGCAGCTGGTAAAAATCGCCCAGGGACAGCTGCTCGAAGTAAAAGTAGTTGGCGAGCAGGGACTTTGCGTGCTCGACCGTGACCTTGTTGACAAAACTGCCACCACCGGGACCGGTCCGGGTGCTGATCAGGCCCTCGGCCTCCAGGATGCGCAAGGCCTCCCGCACCGTACCCTTGGAAACACCAAAAATAGCGATCATCTCGGCTTCGTTGGGCAGTCTGTCCCCCTGCTTCAAGTCGCGATCGACGACCCAGGTCTTGATTTCTTCCGAGACTTTTACCGGGCGGGATTTCTTGGCAACCATGGGAGCGCCTTTTGGCTCACTTAAACATTTGGGCCTTCAATAGACACAAAACTCTGGTTATGTAACGCTGAATTATCATGATAAATAAGAGGTGTGCATGAACTGGGGGGAAGAAGCTCAGACGCGGTTGAGCCGGGTTGCGGTCTGTTCAACCACGGACGACGGGGTCAGCCGGCTTCCCTTTTCCGGGGAACATGCCGCCGCGCTCGACCACATCCGGGGGTGGATGGAGCGGGCCGGGCTGGAGCCTGAAATGACAGCTTCAGGCACGCTGGTCGGCAGATCGTCCTCGCGCGACGATGGTCCGACGCTGATCCTCGGCTCGCATCAGGATTCTGTCCCGCACGGTGGCCGCTATGACGGCATCATGGGCGTACTGCTGCCGTGTCTGGCGCTGGAGAAAATGCGGCGCGACGGGCGATGGCCGACGGTGCCTGTCGAAGTCGTCGCCTTTGCCGACGAGGAAGGCGTGCGCTTCCCCACCGCCCTGATCGGCCCGCGCGCACTTGCGGGTACGCTCGATCCGGCAGCGCTGGACCTGATGGACGCAGACGGCATCTCGATCGCCCGTGCCATGGCTGACTTCGGGGGGTCTCCCGACCAGCTCTCGGCCCTGCAACGCCGCCCGGAAGACGTGCTCGGGTTCGTTGAAGTCCACATCGAGCAGGGTCCGGTGCTGGAGAACGCCGGGCTGGCGTTGGGGACGGTAACCGGCATTTGCGGCATCGAGCGCAATGCGATCGTCTTTACCGGTGAAACCGGCCACGCGGGCACCATGCCCATGGCAGGCCGCAAGGATGCCCTCGTCGCAGCAGCCGACTTCATCAGCGGGGTCAACGCACTCGCGCAGCAGCGGGACGATGTCCGGGCCACGGTCGGAACGCTCAGCCTTGCGCCGGGGGCCGTTAACGCCATCCCCAAACGCGTGGAACTGGTGCTGGAATTGCGCGCCATTGACGACGCACAACGCCACGACATGCACGATGCTGCAAGGGCGCTCGCGGCGCAGAGCGCGGCGGCGATGGGCTGCGGTATCAGCTTCGAGCGCACCTACAGCCAGGATGCGGTCCTGTGCGAACCGGGGTTGCAAGCCCGTGTCGCCGACGCCGTCACCGCCACACAGGGCGGGACAGGCTTTGACCTGCCTTCAGGGGCGACCCACGATGCCTCGGCCATGTCGGACCTGTGCCCGGTTGCGATGATGTTTGTGCGCTGCAGCGGCGGGGTCAGTCATCGGCCCGACGAATATGTTACCGACGCCGATATGGCGCTGGCCGTCGATGCTCTGGACCATCTGCTGGCAGGGTTTTGAGCCAGAGCCCTGTTTCGGGCCAGAATCTTATTTCGTGACCGTACCCGGCTTGGTGGCGTTTTGCTGCTGCACGGCCTCGCGCGGGCAGCTCGGGTGGGCCTTTCGGTTGGGCACGGTGGCGGACACCGCCCCGGAAAAGCATGACATGACCCCGCCGCCGCAGCCCCAGTAGAGCTCGCGGACCACGGCTGTGTTGGTCATACAGTTGACGTTTCTGGTCGCCATGTCAGCCCCCTGCCGGTTCAAGCACGCCCCGTCGGCGCACCACTATCCTCAGCCCTCAATCTACCGCAAGCGGGCCGGAACACGCCAGCCCCTGACCCGCATGAACGACGGACACGTTGTCTCGCCCTCAGGCGTAGATGTCGGGGCGGATGTCACGGAACGACCCCCAGCCTTCACGGTAGCGCC
This sequence comes from Alphaproteobacteria bacterium, assembly GCA_965658725.1. GTDB lineage: Bacteria > Pseudomonadota > Alphaproteobacteria > UBA7985 > UBA7985 > UBA7985. Next base: position 4,710 of record CBFHUI010000125.1, read on the forward strand.
GCACCTCGTCGAGATCGACGGTCGCCAGTGCGATCCCGGCCAGCTCCTCCATCTCCGCCATCATCCCGCCGGTATGGTCCGCGATGAAGCTGCCGCCGTAGAAGTCCATCCTGTGCCCCACCTGCTCGGTGCCGATGCGGTTGCTGGCGGCGAGGATGCTCATATTCGCAGCTGCGTGCCCCTGCATGGTTCGCTGCCAGTGCCGCAAGGAACTCAGCCCCGGGAATCCCGGCTCCGAGCCGATGGCGGTGGGGTAGAGCATGATATCGGCGCCCTTGATCGCCATGGTCCGCGCCACCTCCGGGAACCACTGGTCCCAGCAGATGCCGACACCGATGCGGCCGACCGCCGTATCCCAGACCCGCAGGCCCAGATTGCCGGGGGTGAAGTAGAACTTCTCCTGGTAGCCCTCACCGTCGGGAATGTGAGTCTTGCGATAGAGGCCAAGGATACTGCCGTCGGCGTCGACAATCGCGACGCTGTTGAAGAACTGACGCTCGGTGCGCTCGAAAAAGCTGATGGGCATGACCACGCCCAGTTCGCGGGCCAGCGCCGCAAAGTGCTCGATGACCGGGTGACCCTCGAAGGGCCGGGACAG
>CBFHUI010000126.1:0-5205 GCA_965658725.1 Alphaproteobacteria bacterium
TGATCTACGCCATGCCGCCGGTGGTGCGCCTGACCAACCTTGGTATCCGACTGGTACCCTTTGAGGTGGTTGAGGCCAGCCACGCCTTTGGCGCGAATTACCTCCAGCGCCTGTTCGGCACGCTGATCCCACTGGCGCTGCCCAACGTCTTCGCGGGCATTAACCAGACCATCATGATGGCGCTGGCCATGGTCGTGATCGCAGCACTGGTTGGTGCGCCGGGTCTGGGGGCAGAAGTCCTTTCGGCTCAGGGCACGGTAAACCTTGCGCTGGGTCTCCAGTCTGGCTTCGCCGTTGCGTTGATCGCAATCGTTATCGACCGGTCCTTCCACCTCTATGGTGAGCGGATGCAGCAACACCGAAAGGTAGGGCACTAAGCATGAGCGCAAACATCAAGGTCGCCATTAAGAATCTCTACAAGATTTTTGGCAACAAACCGCAGGAAGCGCTGCAGTACGTAACCGATGGGTTGGGCAAGACGGAGCTTCTTGCCCAGCACAACCACGTGCTTGGCCTGAACAACATCAACATCGACATCCCGGAAAAGCAGATTCAGGTCATCATGGGCCTGTCTGGTTCGGGCAAGTCCACGCTGATCCGTCACCTCAACCGCTTGATCGACCCGACCGCGGGTGTGGTCGAAGTGGATGGCGTTGACGTGCTCAAGATGGACAAGAAGGGTCTGCGGGATCTGCGTCAGCAAAAGATGAGCATGGTGTTCCAGAAGTTCGCACTCATGCCGCACCGGACGGTCGCTGATAACGCCGCTTACGGCCTTCGCCTGCAAGGGGTTCGCCCCGGCGAAGCCAAGGAGCGTGCGCAAAAGTGGATCGACCGCGTCGGCCTGACCGGCTTTGAGAAATCCTACCCCAGCCAGCTTTCCGGCGGCATGCAGCAGCGTGTTGGTCTGGCGCGCGCGTTGGCGACGGATGCTGATATTCTGCTTATGGACGAAGCCTTCTCGGCGCTCGATCCGCTGATCCGTACGGACATGCAGGACGTGCTGCTGGAGCTTCAGAAGGAGCTGAACAAGACCATCATCTTCATTACCCACGACCTCGACGAAGCCCTGCGCATCGGTGACGACATCGCCATCCTTCGTGATGGTGGGCTGGTGCAGAAGGGTGATCCGCAGGACATCGTCCTGCGTCCCGCTGATGATTACGTCTCTGACTTCATCATGGACATCAACCGGGGCCGCGTCGTCAAGGTGCGTTCAATCATGGACAAGGACGCGAAGGGCAGCGGGATCGAAGTTGACCTCGACATGGCCCTCGAAGACGCCATGCAGAGGATGAAAGACGACCCGTCAAAGCCTGCCACCGTCACCCAAGACGGCAAGGCTGTCGGCGCGCTCGATATGCGTGCGCTGATTGATGCAATCGAACGTCCAGCGCCTGAGACGGCGTCTGGCAACGTTTACCGGTAATCAGTCCCCGCGCAGGCGCGAAGTCGGACGAAAAGAAAGATAAAGAGGCTAAAATGGCAAAGTACATCATCGGGGTCATCATTATTGCCCTCATGGGACTGGGCGGTTTCATCAACTACGGCCGGGAACGTTCCGGGGCGTGTTCGGCAGACTTCGTGAAGGATTACCTCCGCGGTGAACTGGTGGACCGCTACCTTGACGAGTCCGTGTTCTACATCAACCTGAGTGCTGGTCTGAAGGATGAGCGGGTGACCGCAGCGTCGCTGAGCGAGTTACAAACGCAGAAGGATGCGATCGACGCCGAGTTGGCAAACAATGACATCGCGTCTCGCGAAGTCAGCCCCAGCACGCGTACGAAGAAGACCTGCCTGACCCGTCTTGAAGTCAACGGCGGCTTTGTGGAAGCGCGCTACAACCTGACCGTTGAGCCTATGCCGGGCAGCGAGTTTCAGGAGCGTTACGCCAAGCGCCGGAAGAACATCATCCTGCTCGAAGACCTCGAAGCCGGTAAGATCTACGACGAAGTTGAAGTTGCTGTGTTCTCCCGTCGGTCCTTCTACATGAAGGAAAACCGCTTCCCGAACATCCAGTACGCGCAGGCTTACACGCCGGAAGAAGGGATCTCTACCGGGGTGGTTTCGGAGATGCCGAAGTAAACCTCTGGCGGTTTCGCCAAGCCTTTCAAACCCCCGCTGCCGTCTGGTCGCGGGGGTTTTTTCTTGGCACAAGGGAGGGACGTTACCCAAGCCTGCTGGAGCTGTCTGCCGATGAAACTCAAGGACCCCGAATTCCCCCGCCCCAAAGACGCGCAAGCCCGCCTGGGCGTGGAGCCGGTGATTTGCTACCCCGTGGATACGCTGCCGCCCGCGCCAATGGATCTGTACAGGGCCGCGCGGGAGGGGATGGAGAAGATCAGCAGGGCACTGGCGCCGCCGCGGGATGCAGTGACCTTCACCGTGCCGGCGGGGCACTTTTTCCGCATTTACTCGGTCGAGGGGCCGCAGGTCGGCGATCTGAACCTGTGGAACGCTAATGATTTGTCGGAGCGGTTCTATACCGGCAAGACGCGGGCGCTGCACGGAACCCACCTGTCGACCGGCGACCGGATGTGGACCAGCTTTCCGCACATGCGGCCCATGGCGACGATTACGGCGGATACGCTGGACTGGTACGGTTTTGACGCCTTTGGCGGCTCGGTGCACGACGTGATCGGCACCCGCTGTGACCCCTATACAGCCAACACGCTCAGCGGCGGTCACTACCACAACTGTTGCCACTCCAACCTCAGCCGCACGCTGGCTGAGCAGACGGGTCGGCCGATCCACGATGTTGAAGCGGACGTGCACGACGTGCTCAACGTGTTCATGTGCACCGGGTTCACCCGCGATACGCAGCAATACTTCATGAAGTCCAGTCCCGTGCGGCCCGGCGACTATCTGGAGTTCTTTGCTGAAATCGACCTGCTCGGCGCGCTGTCGGCCTGTCCGGGCGGGGACTGTTCGAGCGAGCATTCCTCTGACACCGCCGCCTGTCATCCGTTGCTCGTGGAGGTCTATCGTCCTGTGAACCAGGCGCTGGAGGATGCGGGCTGGCAGTCGCCGCCACGCAACGGCTACGATCGCACCCACGGGCTCTAGCGCGGCGGTTCAGCTTGCGCGTTTGAGCCGCTCAATGGCTTCGTGCAGGGACTGAAGAAAGCGGGAGCGGTCCGCCTTGGAAAAGGGCGCTGGTCCGCCAACGTGCCCGCCTCCAATGCCGGGTCCATCGCTCTTGCTGCCCACCGAAGCGCGGAGATCGGCCATGATTCCGCGCGTCGCCACGGCGTTGCCGATCGCCGCGTCTGTAAAGGGCTTGCCCGTGTGCGCCAGAACCGGTGCACCGGCATCGAGGCAGCGTTGGGCGAGCAGAATATCTGCGGTGATTACAATGGTTTCCGCGCTGGCGTGCTCGGCGATCCAGTCGTCGGCAGCATCAAAGCCGTCGCTGACCACTTGCAGCTCGATCAGACCGCCGCGGGGAAAGCGAAAGTAGCTGTTTGAAACCAGCGTCACGGGCAAGCGGTGGCGCTCGGCGACCTTGTAGATTTCTTCTTTGACGGGGCAGGCGTCGGCATCGACGAGAATTCGGATCATGCCCCCGTATAGCCAGCCGCTGCCGCTTTCCCAAGCCCTTCGCGCAGATCAAAGCCTGTTGCGCTCAAAGGCGACGCCTGCTGTGCCGGTTTTGCGCGCGACGTCGGTGGGCATATCGGCGAAGAGCAGGCCATGACAGCTCAAAAGAACGCCGCCCTGATTGGTGGTGACATCATGGTCGGGGCGGTGCTCATGGTCGTGTTTTCGCTGGTGGCCCCAGTGCAAGACACGATCGCCAAGCTCGCCACCGACCACATCTCCAGCGGCGTTATCTCTTTCTTCCGTTTTGCGGTGCAGGCGGCGGTGCTGGTGCCGTTGGTGGTGGTGATGCTCGGTTGGCGGCGGCTGTGGCCGCGCCACGCACCGCACTTGCACGCTCTACGCGGGGTTCTGATGGCGGTGGTGACGGTGTTGTTCGTGGTGGCGCTGGAGAGCATGTACGTCGCCGACGCGATGGCGATATTCTTTGTTGAGCCGATGTTCCTGACACTGCTCAGCGGGTTGATCCTGCGAGAAAGCGTTGGCTGGCGGCGCTATGCGGCGTGCGCTGTCGGGTTTATCGGCGCGCTGTTTGTCATCCAGCCAAGCTTTGAGGAGTTGGGCTGGGTCGCCTTCTTACCGCTGGGCGTGGCCTTCCTGTTCGCATTCTACCTGATCCTGACGCGCCATCTGAGCCAGTATGACGAACCGCTCGCCATGCAGGCTTATACCGGCGTATCAGGCGCCGTGTTCATAGCGGCGCTGTTGCTGATCTTCGACCCCCTCGGTGCGCCCGTGTTCAAGATTTCTGTGCCGGACAGCAACCTGCTGTGGCTGGGGCTGTTGTCACTGGGACTGATTGCGACTGCCAACCATCTGGCTCTGGTGCAAGCGTTCAAGCGCGCGCCGGCGTCGATCCTCGCGCCGATCCAGTATCTGGAGATTGTGACCGGGGTGCTGCTGGGTTGGCTCATCTGGGACTATGTGCCCAATGCCCTGAAGTGGGTGGGTATTGCTATCATCGTTGGCTCGGGCCTGTACATCATATGGCGCGAGCGCGTGGCCGCACAGGCTGCAAGAAAGCAAGCCGATTCTCGTTGAAACGCTTTGTTTGGCCGCGCAAATGAACCATATGTCTTGCAAGCGCAACGCGAGGCCAAGTCTGCTGGGATGAACGGATGCAAGTAACTGTCAACGCGCAGACGTATGAGGTCGATGTCGAGGACGACATGCCGCTTTTGTGGGTGCTGCGGGATGAACTGGGCATCACCGGGCCGAAGTACGGCTGCGGCATTGCGCAATGCGGGGCCTGTACCGTGCATGTGGATGGCAAGGCTGTCCGATCCTGCGTGCTGCAAGTCGGGGAGGTGAGCGGCGCGATTACCACCATTGAAGGGCTCGGCACGCCGGAGAACCTGCACGCGGTCCAAGCCGCGTGGATCGAGCATCAAGTTGCCCAGTGCGGCTACTGTCAGGCGGGGCAGATCATGGCGACGGCGGACCTGCTGTCCCGGATCCCCGACCCGAGCGATGCGCAGATCGATGCGGCGCTGTCTGCCAACCTGTGCCGCTGCGGCACGTACCCCCGTATCCGTGCTGCCGTGAAAACGGCGGCGGCGCGCCTGCGGGAGGCTTAGGCGCAGACATGGCATCAGCAAAGACGAT
>CBFHUI010000127.1:0-5177 GCA_965658725.1 Alphaproteobacteria bacterium
CGCTGAGCTCGATTGGGTGGCGGCGCTGGCCCGCGGCGGGCTCGCTGTGCCCGCGCCTTTGCTCTCTGTAGGTCTGAAAGGGCAGGGCGGCGCGCGCCTGCACCGGGTTGGGGGGCAGCAAGTCAGCCTGCTGAGCTGGCTCGATGCCAAGCCCATGGGAACCACCGGCGAACCCCTTTTTCACCCTGACCCGCCTGCGCTGTTCACCCAAATGGGGCAAGCGCTGGCGCGTCTTCACACCGTGTCGGACCAGTGGACGCCGCCGGAGGAGTTTTCTCGCTGGCGCTGGGATGCTGAAGGCTTACTCGGCGAGACGCCGCTTTGGGACCGCTTCTGGGACAACCCGACGCTGTCGCCTGAAGACGCTCAAGCCTTCGCCCAGTTCCGCCAGTACGCCAAAACACGCCTGCGGACCGAGGCGGACAGTCTCGACTTTGGCCTGATCCACGCGGACATGGTGCGGGAGAACGTCATGATCGGCACGGACGGCGCGCTGTCGCTGATCGACTTTGACGACGGCGGGTGGGGCTACCGGCTCTTTGACATCGCGACCGCGCTGATCAAGAACCGCGCCGAACCGGACTATCCAGCGCTGCAGGCCGCACTGATCGCAGGGTACCAGCGCGAACGGGCCTTGGACGTGAGCGCGCTCGATCTGTTCATGGCATTGCGGGCTGTTACCTACGTGGGCTGGATCATCACGCGGCTCAATGAGCCCGGCGGGACGACGCGCAATTCGCGCATGGTGGCGCAGGCACGGGCCCTGATCGACATACTTTAGACACGCCGCGAGACCCCTTTCATCTTGCATTTCTAAGCTTTTTCTGTGATCGTTCACATATGAATGATTTAAGCCTCAACGATCAAGCGCCCTTCTACGCAAGCCTGCCGATGATGCTGTATCGCGTGCTTGACGGGATCATGCCGCACTACCGCGCGCTGTTCTCCGAGTACGGCCTGACCGAGCAACAGTGGCGTGTGTTGCGGACGCTGTGGGAGGATGACCGCCTGTCGAGCATCGAACTGGCGCGCCGCACGCTGTTGCCCGCCGCCAGTCTGGTCGGGGTTCTGGATCGGTTGGAGGGCAAGGGCCTGATCGTCCGGCTGCGTTCGGTCGAGGACCGCCGCGTTGTTTATGCCAAGCCAACACCCGAAGGCCGCGCGTTAGAGCGGGAAATCGCGCCGCGCTTGCAAGCCATCCACAAGGCCGTCAGCGCTTGCGTCACTCCTGAGCAGTGGCAGACGCTGTCCAGCCTTCTCAAGCACTTCGAAAACGGCCCGATCTTCGACGCGACCGCGCTGCAAACGGAAGGGGAGAAAACTCATGCTTAAGACCACCAACGGCCGCGCCGGGCGCGGGGTTCGATCGGGGGCAGAGTACCTCTCTGGCCTGCAAGACGAGCGTGAAGTCTGGACCGGCGGGGAGCGGGTCAAGGACGTTACCACGCACCCGGCCACCCGCCGGGGCGCGGCTACGCTGGCAGGTTTTCTGGATAAGCAATCTGAACCCGACCTTGAGGACGTGCTGACCTACACCGACGACGAAGGCGACCGCTGCGGCATGTCCTTCATGGTGCCAAAGTCGGCTGAAGACGTGAAAGCCCGCGGCAAGGCGTACTACGAGTGGGCAACCTGGTCTCACGGCATGTTTGGCCGGACACCGGACTACAAAAACGCCTCGCTGATGTCCTTCGCATCGGCCTCGTCGTGGCTGGATCAGGGGGTTGAGCGCGGGCAGGGCAACGCCGACTTCGCGGCCAACATGGTCAACTATTACAACCACGTGCGGAAGAACGATCTCGTTCTGACCCACACGCTGGTGAACCCGCAGAAGTCCCATGCCGTTGCCGTGACCGGCAAGTACGACGATGAAGTCGCCTTGCATGTGGTAAAGGAGACCGACGCGGGGATCATCGTCAAGGGCGCGCGCCTGCTCGCGACGCTGGGACCGACGGCGGATGAGATCGAGGTCTTCCCCTCGACCCTGCTGCGCGGTTCAGAAGAAAACATCCCCTTCGCCTTTGCCTTCGCGCTGCCCATCGCAACGCCGGGGCTAAAGCTGCTGGCGCGGGATACCTACGACCATGGCAAGAGCCACTTTGACGCCCCGCTGTCTTCGCGGTTCGAGGAGATGGACGCAGTGGTGATCTTCGACAACGTTCTGGTGCCGTGGGAGCGGCTGTTCATGTACCGCGAGCCGCTGCTGTGCAACAAGGCCTTCGCCGCCACCAACGCCGTTACACACATGATGCACCAGGTCGCCGCGGGAAAGCTTGCCAAGGCCGAGTTCATGGTTGGTCTGATGATGGCCATGGCGCGCGCCACGGGCCGCGATAAGGACTTGCACACCAAGACCATGATCGCGGAAGTGATGATGATGGCGGAGACTGTCCGGGCGCTGCTGTTCTCGGCGGAAGAGCAGGCGCATGAGGATCAGTGGGGCAACTTCGTCCCGCTGCGCCGTCCGATCGACACGTCCCGGAACCTGTTCCCCAAAATGTACCCGCGCATGGTCGAGATCCTGCAACTGCTGGGCTCCAGCTCCCTGATGGCGACGCCGACGGAAGCGGACTTTGAAAACGAGATGTCTGAGGACGTGCTGAAATACTTTCAGGTCGCCAATCTCGAAGCCCGTGACCGCGTGGCGCTCTTCCGCCTGGCACACGATGTCTGTGTCAGCGGGTTCGGCAATCGCCAAGCCCTCTATGAGCGCTTCTTCTTTGGCCCGCCCGCTATCATGAACGCCGGTTACTTTGACCTGTACGACAGCGATCCGCTGGTGGACCGGGTCAACAGCCTGCTCGCCGACTAGACGGCGCGGATCAGCCGGATGCCTCGTCCAACCCACGCATGAGCGCGGCGAGGGCGGGGGTGTCCTGACCGATTGACGAGGCTTCCAGAGCATCTGCAGCCGCGCGACGGGCGCTATCTGGTTTGTTCTGGTTCAGCTTCCACGTCCCTTCAACCGCTTTGATGTCAAAGCGAAACGGCACGATCTGGATCATCAGCTTGTCCATGGCGTCGGCAGAGACTTTATCGCTGGTCCAGGGTGTCTTGGTGCTGATCCTTGTTTCGAAGGCCTCTGACAATTCATCGACAATCGGCCGCAGCGCGCTTTGCTCTTGCCGGACCAGTGTGCCCTTGATGTGCACCGCCACGTAGTTCCACGTCGGCACTTGATCAACGGTCTGGTACCAATCCGGTGAGACATAGCCGTGCGGCCCTTGAACGGCGAGGGTCGCAGTCAGGTGTTCGGCACGCGTGCGCACGATGGGATTGCCGCGGGCGAGGTGGAGGTCGATATGGTCGGCTTCGGGGTCGAAGTGAAAGGGAATGTGGCTGAGCATCACATCGCCCTCAAACGGCACGCAAAGCACGCCGAAACCGACTTCGGCAGCGAAACGCCTGTGGCGATCGGGCTGTTCTTGGCGAAAGGCGTGGTTGGGGTGCATGGCCAAAGCTCCTGCGCGGTGACGGTGTGACTAAATAACGTGATCGACGCAATGGCGTTTTTGAATGCGTCATGTGGGCCGACCTTGGGTTAGGGTTCTCCAGCCACGCTCTTGAGTGATCGAGGAAAGACTATGACAAGCCACACCGCCCAATTCCAGACCCCCACGCGCCCGTCCTATGACGTGGTGATTATCGGCGGAGCCATGTACGGCTCGTCGATTGCCTGGTTTACGCAGAGCAACCCGGACTTTGACGGCTCGATCCTCGTGGTTGAGCGCGACCCGACCTACGAGTGGACCTCGACGTCGCACACCAACTCCTGCATCCGCCAGCAGTTCACCAACGAAATCAACGTCCGCATCTCCCAATTCGGCGCAGAGTTCGTGAAGAACTTCCGCCAATACATGGGCGCGGACGACGACCGCGTCCCCCAGCCGCGCATCCAGAGCTACGGTTACATGTACCTCGCTGATACGCCCGAGTTCGCAGCCGTGCTGGCCGAGAGCCAGAAGCTGCAGGCTGAGCTGGGCGCGGGTACCAAGCACATGAGCCGCGAAGAAATTGCGGCTGATTATCCCTTCTACCACCTCGACGACATCATCGCGGCGAACCACAATCTGGTGGACGAGGGGTACTTTGACGGCGCGACGCTGTTCGATTGGTGGAAGCGCTCTGCCCGCGAGCGGGGGGTCGAGTACTGCACCAACGAGGTCGTCGATATGACGCTGAACGCGGCGGGCAGCGCGGTTGAGTCCGTTACGCTGTCCACGGGCGAGGTCATCGCTTGCGGCGCGGTCGTCAACGCCAGCGGCCCGCGGGCGGTGCGCACGTCGCGGATGGCTGGGATCGAGATCCCAGTCGAGCCGCGCAAGCGCTACACCTTTATTTTCGACGCAGCACGGCCGCTGGACCGCGACTTGCCCCTGACCATCGACCCCAGCGGCGTTCACATGCGCACCGATGGGCAATACTACCTTGCCGGATGTCCACCAGACGAGGATCCGGCCGTGGACTACGACGACTTCGTCGCCGACCACTCGCTGTGGGAAGAAAAGGTCTGGCCCGTGATTGCGACCCGCGTGCCGCAATTCGAGCAGGTTAAGCTGATCAACTCTTGGGTCGGTCACTATGCCTTCAACACGCTTGATCAAAACGCCATCATCGGCCCGCACACGCGGGTTTCCAACTTTATCTTCTCCAACGGTTTTTCCGGGCATGGCTTCCAACAATCACCCGCCATGGGCCGCGGAATTTCAGAGTTGTTGACCTATGGCGAGTACCGCTCGCTCGACCTCTCACCTTTCGGCTATGACCGCATCGAAGCGGGCCGCCCCTTCTTTGAAAAGGCTGTTATCTGATGAGCACCAAACCCCTCGCTATGATCGTAGGCGGAGGCAGCGGCATTGGCGCTGATGCCGCGCGCAAGATGAATGAAATCGGCTACGAGGTTGCCGTCATGTCATCCAGTGGCAAAGGCGAGGCGCTGGGCCAGTCGCTCGGCGGTTTGGGCTTTACAGGCTCAAACCTTGAAGTCGCGGATCTCGAAGCCTTTGTCGCGGCAACCATGGCACGCTTTGGCCGGATCGACGCGCTGATCAACTGTGCGGGGCATGGCCCCAAGGGCGACTTGCTGGAGATCAGCGACGCGGACTGGCACTTGGGCCTCGATTACTACTTCCTCAACGTCGCCCGCATCACCCGCCTGATCACGCCGATCATGGTGG
>CBFHUI010000128.1:0-5144 GCA_965658725.1 Alphaproteobacteria bacterium
AGGACGCCCGGGCATCACGGGCCTGTGGCAAATCAGCGGACGCAACGCTCTGCCTTACAGCACCCGCATCCAGCTCGACGTCAGGTATCGCGAGAGTGAAGGCTTTTGGAGTGATGTTGGGATCATTCTCAAGACCGGAATCTGCCTGCTGCGGCGAGACGGGTTTTAATACTTGGGACAAGCAAAAACGGTTCTGACGCTCGACCCGGAAACACTTGAAAACTTGCTGCTGAAGCTCTGGACCGTCTACTGCGAAACCCGCAGCGCGCCCGACGCCATTGTCGGCATTGCCTATGGTGGCTCTGTGTGCGCTAAGATACTGGCGCGGCGGGTTGGCGTTCCTGTCTTCGCTGTATCTCTGCGCCGACCCGGCACGGCCCGCAAGCAGAAGTTCGGGGCCAAAGTCATCCTTCCTGTTCTGCCCTACGCCGTGACGAACTGGCTGCGGCGCTGGGAAGACGCCAGCCTACCGTCACCTTTGAGAGGTCGACCGTAACAGAATACGGCGCGAACAATTGGCACGGGAAAGCGCTGTCTATGGGAATAAATCAAAGACTGAAATCGACGATTGAACTGTTCAACCGACGCTATGCCGTCACTCTGCTTGCGATCCTGTGGAGCAATCGGCAGAAAAGCATCGAAGTTAACCTTGATGAACTCTACAGCGGCTGGCAAATCCTGCGCCCGTCCCGTACGACCTTTAGCACTTTGATCCGCGACTTCGAGCATTTGGGTGTTATCCGTCTCTACGCAGGCGCGAAGAAGAGCGAAAAGATGGTCTCCATCAACGAAGAATTCGCGGACTACTCCTTACTGACCTCACAGGCAACGCTGGACGAGTTTCTCCTGTCACTGTCCGAGAACGTCTGCGCGCGCTGAAGCCCGCATCGCGCGCCGCACGAGCCCCCGTTTTGATCTCTCCGTTGGCGAAGATGCGCTGGCAAGTGGTTGCCTGCCAGCGGTCGAGCAGCCCTTAGCCCCGCATCCTGCCACCATTGGGGTCGTAGACGGGTCCGCCCATGATCTCCGCGTCGTGGCGCTCGCCGAGGATTTCGACCTGTACTTTACCCCCTGCCCCAGCATGAGGGGCCGCGACGTAGGCCATGGCCATCGACGCGCCGACGTGATGGGCGTAACTGCCAGAGGTGATGTAGCCCACGGCCTCGTCCCCCACCAACACGGCTTCATCAAGGGTAACGTCTATGGGCGTATCGATGGTCAGGGTGACAAGCTTGCGAGCGGGGCCTTCGGCCTTGATCGCCGCAGTGGCGTCCTTACCCACGAAGTCCTTGTTCCAGTTGATAAAGGCATCCATGCCGGACTCGACGGCGTTGAAATCAGGCCGAAATTCGAGACCCCAAGCCCCCCAGCCTTTCTCTAACCGCAGCGACATCAGCGCCCGGTTGCCATACCAACGATAACCCAGATCTGCGCCTGCCGCTTCGATCGCTTCGGACAGAACCAGCAAGTATTGCGGGCGACAGTAAATCTCGTAACCCAACTCTCCGGAGAAGCTGATCCGGTTGAGGATCACCGGGACCCCGCCGACAAAAGCCTGCGCGCTATCGCGGAACTTGAAGGCGTCTTCGGAGACATCCTTGCGGGTGATCCGCGCCAGCAGGGCCCGCGCGTTCGGACCGGACAGCGCGATGCCGTGCCAGTCGCCGGTCTGGTTTTCGTGCCGCACGCCCTCGGGCAGGGTCTTGGCAAAGAACCGACTGTGCGCGTCCTGCATCGCGCCAGAGCCGAACAGCATGAAGTGCTCTTCGCCCAGGCACGCGACCGTCAAATCGCCGTAAAGACGGCCCTTCTCGGTCAGCATGGGGGTCAGGGTGATGCGGCCAGGCTTGGGAATGAAGCCCGCCATGGTCCGATCGAGCCACGCTCGCGCGCCGGGACCGGTGATTTCATGCTTGGCAAAGTTGGCAATCTCGATGCCACCAACACCGGAGCGCACGGCCTCAACCTCTCGCGCGACGTAGTCATGAGAGCGGTTGCGCTCGAAGGTTGGATCCTCCCACGCATCTTCGGGGCTGTCAGCAAACCAAAGGGCGTGTTCGAGGCCAAAGGCCTGTCCCATGCGCGCGCCCTTGGCGACCAGCCGATCGTAGAGCGCGGTCGTCTGCTGCCGTCGGCCCTTGGGCAGGGTCTCGTTCGGGAAGGTCATGACGAAGCGGCGCTCGTAGTTCTCGGTTGACTTGACCGTCCCCCAATCCGGGCTGGCCCAGTTACCGAAGCGCGCAACATCCATGGCCCAGACGTCGATGGACGGCTCACCGTCGATCATCCACTCCGCCATGGTCAGCCCGACCCCGCCGCCCTGACAGAAGCCCGCCATCACACCAACCGCGCACCAGTAATTGTGCATTCCGGGGACGGGTCCGATCATCGGATTACCGTCCGGGCCGAAGGTGAAGGGGCCGTTGATCGCCTGCCGGATGCCAGCATTGGCCAGCTCGGGCCAGCGCTCGAAGCCCAGCTCAAGCCGGTCAGCGATGTGTTCAAGGTTTGGGTTAAGCAGCTCATGGCCAAAGTCCCAGGGCGTGCCCTCAACCTTCCACGGAATGCCCACCGGCTCATAGGTGCCGATCAGCATGCCGTCGCGCTCCTGCCGGAAATACATATTGGCTTCATAGTCGATCCCACAGGGCAAGCGCTCGCCCCAGTTGGCCACGGCGTCGATCCGCTCGGTCAACAGATAGTGATGCTCCATGGGCTGCACGGGAAAGTGCAAGCCGGTCATATGCCCCACTTCGCGCGCCCACAGGCCACCGCAGTTGACGATGTGCTCGGCGTTGATCACGCCTTGGGGCGTGGTCACATCCCACGTGCCATCGGCCCGCTGCGTGGTCGCCGTGGCGGGGGTGTGGGTGAAGTACTGCGCACCGTAGTGCCGCGCTGCCTTGGCAAAGGCATAGGTCGTGCCGGATGGATCGAGATCGCCGTCCTGATCATCCCAGAGAACCGCGTGATAGTGCGAAGGATCCACCAAAGGGTGACGCTCGCCCAGTTCCTTGGGTGAAATGAATTCCTGCTGCAGCCCCATGTAGCGCGCCTTCGACCGCTCGCGCTTGAGGTAGTCGTACCAGGTCTTGTTGGACGCCAGATAGAACCCGCCCGTGAGGTGCAAGCCGATGTCTTGCCCGGACAGCTCCTCAACCTCCTTGTACAGCCCGATGGTGTAGGACTGCAGCCGCGAGATGTTAGGGTCAGAGGAGATCGTATGGATCTGCCCCGCCGCATGCCAGGATGAGCCGGACGTCAGTTCATCGCGCTCCAGCAGAACCGCGTCCTTCCAGCCGAACTTGGCGAGGTGATAGAGGATCGAGCACCCGACAACCCCGCCCCCAATCACAACGACTTTGGCGTGGGACGGGAGGGCTTTCTTGGCGCTGGGGCCTTCTTTGATGACTTCGGGCATGGGTCTTCTCGTCTTTGTTGGGCGTCAAAATGCGTGTGGGGTTGCGGCCTAGTACCAAGCGTCGGGCAGTTCCTGCTTGCGCCGGGCGACATAGGCTTGGAGTTCTTCGCGCGTGGCGGGGTCGATGGCGGGGGCTTCGTATTCGCGCAGCATGCGGTTCCACTTCTCAAAGGCCCGGACGCGCATGTCCTTGGAGCCTTCCGCTTCCCAGTTCTCGACGTTATCGTTGTTGCTCAGTTCGGCCTCATAGAAGGCGTCAGCGTAGTTCGCCATGGTGTGCGCAGAGCCGAGGAAATGCCCGCCGGGCGCGACCTCCTCAAAGGCGCTGCGGGCCAAGGCGTTGTCATCGTCCTGCAGTCCAACGCCGAGCAGCTTCTGGTAGCTCCCGAGCCGGTCCGCATCCATGATGAGTTTCTCGTACCCCGTGCTCAACCCGCCTTCGAGCCAACCTGCGGCGTGAAGGGTAAAGTTCGAGCCCGCCAGCATGGTTGAATGCATGGAATCGGCGCTTTCGTAAGCCGCCTGCGCATCCTCGATCTTACTCGCGGTCAGGGAACCACCGCAGCGCAGCGGCAGGCCCAGACGCCGCGACAGCTGGCCGATCATGTAGTTGGACAGCACCGGCTCCGGCATCCCAAAAGTCGGCGCGCCCGTGCGCAGGGACATGGAAGAGAGGAAGTTGCCCATCACAAAGGGCGCGCCGGGTCGGACCAGCTGGGCAAAGGCGCACACCATCATGCTTTCAACCACCGCCTGACAAACAGAAGCCGCCGTGCTCACCGGCCCCATGGCCCCGGTCAGGATAAAGGGGGTCACGACCATGGCCTGCCCGCGCCCGGAATAGACCTGCACCGCCTGACTGACCACGCGATCAACCAGCAGCGGCGAGTTCGTGTTGACGTTGGCCATGATGCAGACGTCTTGATCCAACCGCTCGGCACCGAACAGGATGTCGATCATATCGACCGTATCCTGCGCCCGGCTCATCTCCGTGATGGCGCCCAGAAACGGCTTATCGCTCAGCGTCATTTGCGCGAACACCATATCGAGGTGGCGCTTTGAAACCGGGATGTCCGTTGGCTCACAGATTACAAAGGAACCGTGGTGCAGATTAGGGTGCATGTAGACCAACTTGAGCAGGCGCTCATAGTCCGCAAACTCCGCATAGCGCCGGCCCTTTTCCAGATCACGCACGAAAGGCGCGCCGTAGATCGGAGCGAAGACCTGATGATTACCGCCGATGGTGACGGAGCGCTCGGGGTTACGGGCGTGCTGGACAAACTTGCTGGGGGCCTTGGCGACGAGATCGCGGATGAACTGCGCATCGGCCTTGATCAAGTCACCGTGCTCGCCCGTAGGCTCGATCCCCGCCTTGCGCCAGATGTCCAGCGCCACCGGATCATCGCGGAAAGCGACGCCGATGTTTTCGATCATCCAATCGACTTGCGCTTCAAGCCGCTCGACTTGTGCCTCGTCCAAAGGGTCAAAAAAGGGAAGGACGCGGCGGATGTGCGGCGAGGCCACCGTTGCCGAAGCCTGCTGGATGCCCCGCGTCGGGCGCGCTCGTCTGGCCATGGATCACTCCTTCCCACTTCACCGTGCAATTTGCACTGCTTTCTCCGGTGTGTATTCCTTGAAAATTGCTATGTTTTGGATAGGCTAAGCCTATGCAACGCCATAGCCACCTGATCCAGAATTCTCGCCTGCTGATCGTCTTTGAAGC
>CBFHUI010000129.1:0-5033 GCA_965658725.1 Alphaproteobacteria bacterium
CCGATCGGGGTGCGGGCGAGCCGAAGGATCTCCAGCACGCACAGCGCCACGCCTAATCTTCAGCAGGTGCGCTGCGTGCGGGTCGAACCAGCGCCCAGAACAGGCGCGCAATCACCCGAGCCGCAAAATAGGCGACAATCGCGCTCGCCAGCACAATCACTGCGCTCTCGATCGTAAAGGCGAAGCCGGGCTCGAAGTTGCGCATGGTGCCTTGAACGAACTCAGGGCGCAGGTTCAAGGGCAGTTTCAGCAGACGCTCGAAGGGCTGCTGTGCCGCCATGGTGGCGATGGTGTCTTGCAGCCAGCTCGCCCGTTCAATCAGCCCTTCCCACGCGGCCACCGACCGGGCCAGAGCGGCGTCGGCGAGGCTGCTGCCTTGGGCCAATGCTGCTTTGAGCGCGTCGGCCCCTCCGCTCACACCCATGGTCTCGCCCGCGCGGGTCAGTTCTTCCTGTGCAATCGCCGCTGTGCGCGCGGCTTCATCCACGCGGCCCTGCAGGTAAATGAGATAGGCGTTATGGAAGGTGGGCACTTGCGAGGCTGCGGCACCGCCGGCCACACCGGTCAGCAGTGCCAGCGGGCGCGTGAGGATCCATCCGATCATGGGGCTGGGCTGTCCTTGTTTGCGTCAATAGATGAGGGCTGCACCGTCGCCTTAAACCAGCGCGCGGGCAGCGTCCAAATCTAGCGCCACGGACCGCTCAGAGACAACCGAGGGCGCCCCTCAAGACCTTGTTTTGCCTGCTTTTCCAGCGCTATCGCCGTCTAAGCAGGCCTTATGCGTCTCGGGAACTAGAGGAAGGGGACACCCACCACGGTTGCCTCTGCCAGTCCGTCGCCCGGATCGGCTTTTACAACTGTTCCCAGCGCCGAATGGCTGGCCGCAATGCGCGCGAGTGCGATGTTCTTGCCCAAGCGCGGCGACCAGACCGAGGCGCGCAGCGTGCCGATGGGCGTGCCGCTGGCGTCGGTGACCGGCATGGGCTTGACGATCCCCGGCTTGGCCGTCTCGCCGCTCAAATGAAGGCCGACCAGGGCTTCGCGTGGTCCTTCTTTCTGGATGCGGATCAGTGCCTGCTTGGCGAGGAAGTCGTGCTCTCCGTCCAGAACGCACCACTTGCCCAGCCCGCATTCGTAAGGATTGTTCTGCTCATCAAAGTCTGTGCCCCAGCTGAACAGGCCACTTTCAACGCGCTCGATCGCGTTCGGCGCACCCGGCCCCCACTTCTCTCCAACCACGCGCGCGCCGGCTTCCCAGACGATGTCCCAAAGCTTGCTCCCGCTCGCGGCGTCTCGCAGGTAGATCTCAAAGCCGCCTTGCTTGGACCAGCCAGAGCGCTGCAGCACGACCGGGATGCCCTGCACCTCGGTCTGGATGAACCAGAAATACCGGATCGCGCGTACCTCTTCGCCAAAGACATCGGCAATCACGTCCTCAGCCCGCGGGCCTTGCACCGCCAGCGGCGACGCATCGGGCTCGCTGACCTCGACGTCGAGACCAAAGGCGTCAGCCAACCCCATGGCGTACAGCCGCACGTCGCTATCGGCGATCGACAGCCACAGCAGGTCGTCTTCCAGCTTCAGCAGGATCGGGTCGTTGATGACGCCGCCGTCTTTGTTCAGGATCGGTGTGTAGAAGCCCTGCCCGATCTTGCACTTACCAACATCGCGCGGCGACATCATCTGCGCCAGCTTCTGCGCGTCGGGGCCTTTGAGCTGCACCTGCCGCTCTGCCGCGACATCCCACAAGGAAGCGTGGTTCATCAGGCGGTCATACTCCGCCGCCGGATCACCATAGCTCACCGGCATCACCATGTGATTATAGAGGGTGTACATGCAGGCCCCGGCCTCACGGGCACGGTCAAAGAAAGGGGACTGCCGCGACCGAGCGCCAAAAGCAAATTCGGGGCGGTTGGGATCAGAGGGGTAAGTCATGGCGCGCGGCTCTCAAAAGCGGGTTTCTCGCTAGTGAGCTATCCCGTCGCGCCCGGTCCAGCATGCGAGCTACGACCAACGTCAGTTTCATTTGCGACATGGACCAACTTCACGCCTCGCAGCGGGCACGACCCAGCATCGCAGAAGGACAGCGTGCCTTCTGACCTCTGCAGGGCCGGAAGGCGCGCCGAAGAAGCGGGCGCTTAGTTCGCTTTGATCTTGCGCCCTTGCTTGTCCTCAAAATTCTGCGTGATGATGATGATCAGGTCGATCAACGTCCAAATCCCCAGCCCGCCCAGTGTGATGAGCATCAGAATACCCTTAACAATTCGGCCTACGTAAAAGGCGTGGATGCCCAAGCCACCCAAAAAGAAGCAAAGAAGAATTGTTGGCACAAAGCCCTTATCGCTGGTTTCCATCACTCAAACACTTTCTCTAATTGTTTTTTCTCTTGACCCGGATAGGGGACTTTCAGCCCCTTGCCATCCCGATACTCTCCGATGATGAGTCGGATGGTCACGACAAGCGTGTGGATGACGTCGATCAACAACAGAGCCATCCCCAGCAGCACGAGCGTCCCTGACCCAATCAACACGAAGCCAGTCACAGAAAGCCCCAAGTCAAACAGACCATGGCCCCACCACCCGAGATAAAAGTGGTGGATCCCAAGGATGCCAAATATCGCAGACAGAATGACTGCGACTGCGTAACTCTTTTGTGAAAATCTCTGCTCGTTCATGACCTCACGTCACCCATTCATTGCCGAACCATTGATCGTGGTCTGGCTAATGATAGCATTTTATCCATTCAACAAAAGGGCTATTTGCCAACGATTTGGCAGATAACCGATCAAAAAAAGAGGGCGCGAACCCCGTTGCAAGAGTCGCGCGCCCTCTTTGGCTTTCGCAGCACCGGATGTGACAGGTGCCTACGTGATTTCCAACGGCGGAACCGACTTGATGTGCAGATCATCAAGCTGCTGCTGGCTCACCTCAGAGGGTGCTTGCATCATCAGATCCTGCCCCTGCCCGTTCAGTGGGAAAGCGATGACTTCGCGAATGTTTGGCTCGTCTGCAAGCAGCATGACCATGCGGTCGACGCCGGGCGCTGCGCCGCCGTGCGGCGGCGCGCCGAACTTCATCGCGCTGAGCATACCGCCGAACTCCTCCTCGACCACTTCCTGACCGTAGCCGGCGATGGAAAAGGCCTTGTACATGACTTCGGGAAGGTGGTTCCGGATCGCGCCGGAACACAGCTCGATGCCGTTACAGACGATGTCATACTGGAAAGCTTTGATCGACAGAGGATCTTGAGTCTCCAGCGCTTCCATCCCGCCTTGGGGCATGGAGAAGGGGTTGTGGGAGAACTCGATCTTGCCGGTCTCCTCGTCCTCTTCAAACATGGGAAAATCGACGATCCAGACGAACTTGAACTCGCCCTCTTCGATCAGCCCCAGTTCACGGCCCGCTTCTGCCCGCGCCTGTCCTGCGAACTGCAGTGCTTGCAAGCGCTTGTCACAGGTGAAGAAGCAGGCGTCACCGGCTTCCAGCCCGAGCTGTTGGCGGATCGCTTCGGTCCGCTCCGGCCCGATGTTCTTGGCCAGCGGTCCTGAGCCTTCGAGCGCGCCATCCTCGCCGGTGCGCCAGAAGATGTAGCCCAAACCCGGCTTCCCCTGCTTCTTGGCCCAGGAATCCATGCGGTCACACTTGGCCCGCGAGCCGCCGCCTTTCCCGGGAACCGCGATGACCTTGAAGCCTTTCTCCTCGATCAGCTTGGCAAAGATTTTAAAGCCCGAGCCAGCGAAATGTTCGGTGACGTCATCGAGAATGATCGGGTTGCGCAAGTCCGGCTTATCGGAGCCGTACTTGGTCATGGACTCATCGTAGGCGATGTGGGGGAACGGCATGGGCGTCACTTTGTGCGGCGTGCCCGATGCGTCGTGGAATTCGGTGAACAGGCCATGCAGCACAGGCTCGATCGCATCGAAGACGTCTTGCTGCGTGACAAAGCTCATTTCAAAGTCGAGCTGGTAGAACTCGCCCGGACTACGGTCTGCGCGGCTGTCTTCGTCGCGGAAACAGGGGGCAATCTGGAAGTAACGGTCAAAGCCCGCCATCATCAGCAGTTGCTTGAACTGCTGGGGCGCTTGCGGCAGCGCGTAGAACTTGCCGGGGTTCAGGCGCGAAGGCACCAGAAAGTCGCGCGCGCCCTCAGGCGACGAAGCCGACAAGATCGGTGTCTGAAACTACGTAAAGCCCTGCGCCACCATCATCCGGCGCAGGCTTTCGATGACCTTGGCGCGCAGCATGATGTTCGCATGCACTTTCTCCCGGCGCAGGTCGAGATAGCGATAGGTCAGGCGCAGGTCTTCATTGATGTCATCGTTGGAATTGACCTGCAGCGGAACCTGATCGGAGGCAGACTGCACGGTCGCTTCATCGACGTAGAGCTCGATTTCCCCGGTCGCCAGCTTGTCATTAACCGCCTCATCGTCGCGCTTCATAACGCGGCCGGTCAGGGTCACGACGGACTCCAGCTTGATCCGCTTCAGCATCTCATAGTGCGGGCTGCTTTCCAGCACGACGCACTGCGTGATCCCGTAGTGGTCGCGCAGGTCAATGAACAAGGGGCCGGCGTGTTCGCGACGGCGGTTGATCCAGCCGGACACGCGCGCGGTCCCGCCCACGTCGCTGGCGCGCAGGTCGTTGCAGGTGTGGCTGCGAAAAGGGTGAAGGTCTGCACTCATGGCAAGTCATTCCAGTTGTCTGTGTTCGATCAGACGAGCAGCTTCAGGCGAAACAGGCCTGCTGCCGTGGTCTTTGCGCGCGCAGGTTTAAGCCAGCGCGTGCCATTCGACAAACGCCAAGCACGCGGCCGGGCTGTGCACCAGATGCGAGGCGGGGTCGCCCCGGCGGCGCTGGACAGGACGGGTGGGATGGCTCAACAACGCTTTAGTCATCCGTTTCAGGCGCGCCATGTCCCGCTTTGCCCCGCTCATCCCCGTCGCTTTTGTCCTGCTCTGGCACACCGGTTTCCTCGGCGCGCGCGGCACCATGCCACACGGCCCGGCGCTGACCACGCTGTCGATCCGGTTCTTT
>CBFHUI010000130.1:0-5014 GCA_965658725.1 Alphaproteobacteria bacterium
CAGGTTCCCCGGATCGACCGGCATCCCCACATGCGCCACCGTCCCGCCTGCGCGACTCAGCCCAGCTGGTCCGACGTCGCGGCGGTCCTGAGTGGCAGCGCCGGGGAAGATGATGATCAGATCGCCGCTTTGTTCATCCAATGCAGTGGCAACGGCGTCGGCATGGTGCGCGACACGGTGCTCGGCCACGATGCGGGAGCCAAGGCTTTCCAGCCGGGCGGCGAGGGCGTAGCGGGACTTGTCGAGCGTGCTGTCTTTAACAGTTTCAGGCTGCGTCTGGATCAGTTGCACCGCCTGCGCTCGCAAAGGCTGCAGCCTCAGCAGCGGCCGGTTCGGTCGCGCGCCTTGAACTGTGGCTTCAGGCACGGCGAAGGGGATGATCTTGAGCGTTGCCACAAGATCGCCCGGCTCGACCCGCTGCAAGGGTGGCAAGGTTGCCAGCGTGAGTGCTTCCGAGGCGGCGTTGAAGGATGCAACCGCCGCCGCATCGACCACCGCCAAGCCGGCTTGAGCCGCCAGCGCGTTCACCCGGCCCGTCCGGGCCTCCGTCAGCTGCAGGCCCGCTCCGAACAGGCTCTCGCGCAGGGCAGTGGCGGCTGCGTCTTCGCTCAGGTCGCCGGGTTCCAGCGCATAGACCTGTACCGGCCGATCCCCCAGCACCGTGGCTTGCTCAGCGCTGAGCACCGCACCCTTTGGCAGGCGGCGATCATGGAGCCGCACGGCCTGGGCGAGATGCCAGCCGGTAGATTTGTTGGCGGGTTGAGTGAGGAACTTCATGGTGTCACGGGGCGGCTTTCTCGCCTACGAATTGATAGACTGCCGCGCTGCCGTGCAACCGCCCTTCGCGCAGCACGCGCCCGACGGCGCGGTCGATAACTGGCGTCAGCGCGCCAAAGTCGGCGTGAACTTCCTCGGCGCTGTACATCCAGTCTGGCACCCGCGGCCCCCCAGAGGTCAGCGGCATCTGCTCCTTGCGGAAACCTTCGAGCACGAGCCGCCCCCCAGGGCGCAAAGCCTGCATGCAACCGGCATGCGCACGGATCGCAGCCTCGCGCGGCAGGTGGAAGTAGAGCAGGACGATCAAGTCAAAAGTCTCTGCCGGGTAGTCCCAAGCGCTGGCATCGGCGCAAACCGTATCAAGCGCCACGCCGCGCCTCTGCGCGAGGCTCTTGGTCTTGGCGATCCCTTCAGCGGAGTAGTCCAGCGACGTAACGGACCAACCCTGTTCCGCCAGCCAGACCCCGTTGCGCCCCTCCCCGTCGCCCACGGCCAGCGCACGACCGGTCGCGGCCGGTGTTTGGGCGACGAGAAACGGGTTCGGTTCGGTCGAGAACAGGAAGCGGTCCTTGATGTACCGTTCATCCCAGAACTCAGACTTCATTTCCGCTTTGGGTGCCATCGGCCGTGCCTCATTTTCAACGAATCGAATTGTGTCGCAAAATTCACATTATCAGTGTATAGATAAGGTCTTATTCCTCTTTTGCGCCTTAATTAGGCACTAAGAATTTTTATAAACCGTAACCAACAAATTATTTCCATGACTAGCGCATAAAAATACCGTGAAATCCTCTAAATCTCGATTAGAATTTTGCTAAAGAAGTCGAGAGCTTTTTCCGTATAGCGACATGACCAGCTTTCATTGGTGAAGGTACCTGCGTTTTGTCAAAAGAGGCCAAGGCTTAAGGGGCTAACAAACACGTGTGTGAAGCGCGGTGGCGCGATCTCGGGTTCCGGGATGGTGCAGAATTAACTGGAGCACATTGATGCGAATTATTGGGGTCTTTCTGGGTCTTTTCTCTGTACTCAGCCTCGCAGGTGCCGTCGCGGCCTTTTCGACCGCTTCCGCAGAACTCAACGCACAAATGCCGGTCGAAGAAGCCTTCGTCGTCGATCAGTAAGGATCGGCGCTCAAGCCGCAGCGAACTGCTCTTGCAGCGCGCGGTCGAGCACTTTGAGCGGTCGGCGGTTCTCGCCGATTTCACCAAATACCACCATACCTGAACCCACCATGCGGTGGGTTTCCTGCGTTTGCGGGAAGGTGACGCGACTGTGAAACGCGCCGCGCTCCAGCGCGACCGTCTCGCCCGTTGTCAGCACCGGATACCACACCAAGACCAGCGCATCGGGCACCTGAGCAACCAGCTTTTCGGCGAAGGTCGGCGCGCGTTCGAAGTCTTCTTTCAGCTCATAGGATGGATCAATCATTGCGATCAGGCGGTGGCGCGGGTCGTGGGTGCTGAACACGTCAAAAAGCCCGTCAAAGCCGTCTCCTTCCACGGCCTCGGCGTGGCGGTAGTGTGTCAGTGCTTCAGACAGTGCGCGAAACTCCGCCGGATGCTTTTCGAACAGGATCAGCCGGTCGCGCTTGCGCAGCGCGCCGCCAGCGATGCACGGGCTGCCGGGATACTGCTGGATGGCTTCTCCCCGGTTCCAACGAGCCACGACGTCGCGGAACCGGGCGATCGGCGTGGGCAGGCCGCGCTGCTGGTAAATCGCACCAATGCCCGCGCGCCACTCCCCGGTTTTCTGCGCTTGCTCACCGGTCAGATCGTAGAGCCCGCGCCCGGCGTGGCTTTCCACATACGTAATGGGCCGCGCCTTCTTGGCGATCATGCTCAGCAGGGCGAGCAGAAAGGTATGCTTGTGCACATCGGCGCGATTACCGGCGTGGAAACCGTGTTGGTAGGACAGCAATGGGGCGGTGCTCCGTTTCATGAGGGGCCGATGCCCTTCCTAAGCGGTGGCAGCGGGAAAGGAAAAGCCCTATTTTCCCAGCCATGAGCACACGAGCCTTCAAGAAGATGCACGGACTGGGCAACGACTTTGTCATCGTTGACGCCCGCACCGAGCCGTTTCAGCCCTCGCCCGCGCAGGCGCAGCGGGTGGCCGATCGGCATTTTGGTGTTGGCTGTGATCAATTGATCGTCCTCGAACCGCCGACTGATCCAGCGGCGCAGGTGTTCATGCGCATCTACAACGCCGACGGCAGCCAGGCCGAAGCCTGTGGCAACGCCACGCGTTGTGTGGCGCGGCTGGGGTTTGAGGAAACGGGGCAGGCCCCCGCGATCCAGACCGTCGCGGGCGTTCTGCCGACCCAGCGGCTCAGCGATGGCCGTTACAGCGTTGGCATGGGTCCGGCCTTTGTCGCGTGGCAGGATGTGCCGCTGTCCGAGGAACTCGATACGCTTCATATGCCGGAGCTCGTCCCCGGACTGGGCGCGCCCGTGGCCGTGTCGATCGGCAACCCGCATTGCGTTTTCTTCGTCGAGGACGCCGAGACCATCGACTTTGCCCCCATCGGCGCAGAAATCGAGCACCACCCGCTCTACCCCAACCGCACCAACGTGCAGTTCGTCACCCCCACCGGCCCACAGCGCATCCGCCAACGGGTGTGGGAGCGCGGGGTTGGGATCACGGGGGCTTCGGGCTCCGGGGCCTGTGCTGGCGCGGTGGCGTCTTTGCGTCGGGGGTTGGTGAGCGGTCCGGTGACGGTGCAGCTCGACGGCGGCGACCTGCTCATCGACTGGGATCAGAGCGCCAACCAGATCACCATGACCGGCGGCACCACCTTCGCTTTCGATGGCGTCCTGTCAGAGGAGCTGCTCCATGGCTGAGAGCAAGCAGGTTCTCTCCTTTGGCTGCCGCCTGAACATCTATGAGTCGGAAGTCATCAAGGGGCATTTGCCCGAGGGGTCAAAGACGCTGGTCGTCAACACCTGTGCTGTGACCTCGGAAGCGGAGCGGCAGGCGCGGCAGGCCATCCGCCGGGCTTTCCGCGAGAACCCCGAGGCTGAAATTGTCGTCACCGGCTGCGCCGCGCAGGTGAACCCGCAGAGCTTCGCCGACATGCCCGAAGTTGCGCGCGTCGTCGGCAATCAGGAAAAGCTGAACGCGGAAACGTGGCAGTCGCCGCCTGTGGCAGCCGAACGCGTGGTGGTGCAGGACATCATGGGCGTGCGCGAGACCGCGCCGCACCTGCTCGACGGCTATGTCGAACACACGCGCGCTTTTGTGCAGGTCCAGACCGGCTGTGACCACCGCTGCACGTTCTGCATCATCCCCTTTGGCCGAGGAAACAGCCGCTCCGTCCCTGTTGCCGATGTGGTCGAGCAAGTGAGCCGGTTGGTCGAGGGTGGGGCGCAGGAAGTGGTGATTACGGGGGTTGATGTCACTTCCTTTGGCGCAGACCTTCCCGGGACGCCGACGCTGGGCCAGCTGCTGCGCCGGATTTTGATGGCGGTGCCAAAGCTGCCGCGCTTGCGGCTGTCGTCGCTGGACGCGGTGGAGATGGATGATGACCTGCTGCGGTTGGTGGCCGAGGAGCCGCGACTGATGCCGCACTTTCACTTGAGCCTCCAGGCAGGCGACGACCTTATCCTCAAGCGTATGAAGCGCCGACACTTGCGCCACCACGCGGTTGATCTGGCGCACGAACTGCGCCGCCTGCGCCCAGACTGTGCGCTGGGCGCTGACATCATCACCGGCTTTCCGACAGAGACCGAAGCCATGTTCCGCAATTCATTGGACCTGGTGGACGATTGCGGGCTGACCTATTTGCACGTCTTTCCCTACTCCGAGCGCGAAGGCACCCCGGCAGCGAAAATGCCGCCCGTGGCCAAGGCCGAGCGCAAGGACCGCGCCGCACGCCTGCGCGCCAAAGGCGAGCTTGCCAAGGCGGCCTTTCTGTCTGCGCAGCAAGGGGCGATCGTACCGGTTTTGTTTGAAAAAGACGGCTGGGGCCGCGCGCCGAACTTTGCGCCAGTGCGCCGGCTGGATGGCAGTGCGCCTGCGCCGGGAAGCCTTGAGCGGCTCAAGCTGGTCGACATTAACGCTGGAACACTGATGGGAGTGCCGCACTGATGCGTTGGCCTTGGCAACGGAAGAAAGAGCCCCAAACCCCCGCCCCGGTCGAGCCGGTGGTGGTTGAGGAAGAGGACGAGATTGCCGCGCTGGTCCGTGAAACGGTCCCCGACGACGAGCCCGATGCCCCCCTTGCCGCGCCCGCCCCGGCCGC
>CBFHUI010000131.1:0-4971 GCA_965658725.1 Alphaproteobacteria bacterium
TGGTTGGATCTTCAGCGAAAGGACAGGCATCGCGGTACTGCTGGATCGCATCCGCAACAGTGTTCAGGAACGGAACCTGACGCGCCTTGTTGCCCTTACCCATGATGGTCAGTGCGCCGGTTTCCTGAGCGCGGGTAATATCATCGGTGTTCAGTTCCAACGCTTCGGAAATCCGCAGGCCACAGCCGTACAGCAGCATCAGGATCGCGCGGTCGCGCAGGTCGATCCAGCGGTCACCGGGACGACGGGTCTTGTCGTCAGCGAGGCTGTCGAAAGCCTTGAACAGATCGGTGACTTCGGAAATCGTCAGCGCCTTTGGCACGACGGTCGGCTGCTTCGGGTTGCGAATGGACAGCACGGCATCGTTTTCCATGTAGCCCTGACGCGCGGTCCAACGGAAGTAGGAACGCACAACCGACAGCGCACGGGCGATCGAGGCCGGCGACTTGCCGTCTTCGTTCTCGTGGCTCAGCCAAGCACGCATGTCGCGCGCAGAAAGGCTTTCAAAGTGGTCGCGGGTCAAAACCGCGCCCACGTGATCGCTCAGAAATTCAATAAAGGCCCGCATGTCGCGCTGATACGCGTCCATGGTGTGGCGGGACGCGCGACGCTCGGTTTCGAGCCACGTCACCCATTCCATAATTTTGGAATTGGTTTCGATGTCCACGCGGGAAAGGGTATCGGCCAAACGCCGCTGCTCTGGGGTGCTCATAGTCTGTCAAATTCCCGGCTTAGTGCGGCTCCGGCAGCGCCACACAGGATTGAAATAATATCGTCGGCCTGATCGGGCGAAAATGCGCCCGCTTCCGTAGTGCCAAAGGCGAGGACACCAGGTCGGCGTTGCATGCCAATGCTGAGGCGGTAAAGCGCGCAAGACTGCACTTCATCCGCGTTATCGACAAAAATGATGGCTTCCTGCCCCGCAATCGGGGACAGAACTCTGTCATAACTGCCCATGAGGCGTTCGACTGACCCGGGGGTCAGACGGCGGAACTGATCGACGTGAAATTCGCCGGTTTCATTCCGATTAGCCTCGATCCCCAGCACAACGAACGGCACTTCAAATTTCCGTCCGAAGGTGTCGAGGATGGTTGAGACAACCGCCGGGATCGAAGAAACGCGGATCAACTGCATCAGAACGGACCGCAGTTCATCCAGGTGCCCCTGGTTTTCCCGCCCAGCCTGAATCAGGCTGAGGTGGTTGCTCTTTAAGGACTC
Organism: Alphaproteobacteria bacterium; assembly: GCA_965658725.1. GTDB lineage: Bacteria > Pseudomonadota > Alphaproteobacteria > UBA7985 > UBA7985 > UBA7985. Next base: position 1,219 of record CBFHUI010000131.1, read on the forward strand.
ATAACGACGGCGAAACATAGTCGCTTGTGCGGCTGCAAAATCCACAACGTTCGCCCCTTGCCCCGCTGCCCCAGTCGCTTTTTCCAGCAACTCAGGATGCTCGGACAGAAACGCCGGGTTCTCCGCGAGGAAATCCCGGACAGCGCTCGGCGAAATAGCCGAGTTTACCGTAGCCGTTGAGGGCAGTCCCACGGTCGAGCCGTCGGTTATATTCCCTCGATTATTCATCATGGGCGAAATATCCCATCACTTTGTCAGGACAGATCGGCAGGACGCCAACCTCTCATAATTGAAGCGCAGGAGCCGCTTGAAATAGGGGCAACTCCCACTTTGAGTATCAGCCTGGCGATTGCCATGGATAAATTGATCCATTGCAACCGACGTGCCGACCCCGCGTAATCAGCGCGTCCCACAGCTCTCTCAAACTGCCGGGCGCTTCATCCCCCCCCGAGGATTACTGTGGCCTATCCTCCTGAAATTACAGGATAGACTGTCCGGTTTTGGCCCAGTCGGCCATAAAGTCGTCCAAGCCCTTAGACGTCAACGGATGCTGGTACATGTCCCAGATCACCCGCGGCGGCAGCGTGCCCACGTCGGCACCAACTTCCGCAGCGCGCTCGACGTGGCGCGTATTGCGAATGGAAGCGACTAGAATATCGGTGTTGAGCGTTGGGTAAGCGTCGTAGATTTCCCGGATGCTCTCGATCAACTCCATCCCGTCCATGCCCATGTCATCAAGACGACCAACAAACGGCGAAATGAAGCTCGCGCCAGCCTTGGCAGCCAGCAACGCCTGAGCAGCGGAGAAACAAAGCGTAACGTTCACCATGGTGCCGCGATCGGACAGCGTCTTACACGTGCGCAGGCCATCAACGGTCAGCGGAACTTTCACAGCAATGTTTTCTGCGATGCCAGCGAGCTTGAGGCCTTCTTCAAGCATGGTGTCATAGTCGGTTGCCGTCACCTCTGCCGAAACAGGGCCGGAGACCATCGAGGCAATTTCCTTAGTCACTTCGAGAATGTTACGGCCAGACTTTGCGATCAGGGATGGGTTGGTGGTCACACCGTCAACCATTCCGGTGACGATAAGCTTCTCAAGCTCCGCCACGTCGGCCGTATCTACGAAAAAGCGCATTTGATGCCTCGAAAATATGATATTTAAATATGCGCTGAAATTGCGCGACTGAAATATGCGTGCACACATAACAAATCGGGGCGGTAATGAAATCAGATAACTTGAAGAACCGCCTGTAAATCACTGCGATATAACGTTTCCGTTGCATGACTGCCACACGAGTCCCGATTCTTCTCCCCCTTCCGTTCCCCGAACCGTTTGATTATGCGGTCCCGGAAGGAACATTTGTCGAACCCGGTTGTGTCGTTCGAGTCCCACTGGGGCCCCGCACAGCTCTGGGGGTCGTTTGGGATGCCCAAGAGTCGGATAACGTTGTCGATGAGGCCAAGTTAAAGCCCCTGCAGCAGGTTCTGCCCGCCCGCCCCCTGCCCGAGTTTCATCGCAAGTTTATCGATTGGGTCGCCCGCTACACCCTCTCTGCCCCCGGAGCCGTGCTGCGAATGTCCCTTTCAGCGCCAGACGGTTTATTGCCGCCTGCCTCTGAACGGTGGGTACGGCTGGCAGCGGACCAGACGCCGCCAAAGGGTTACCGCGCCACGCCCGCGCGCACCAAACTGCTCGAAGCTCTCGCCGCTGCGCCCGATCAGGCCCTGCGCCGCAAAGCAGCAGCGGACGCCGCCGGTACATCAACGACAGTTCTGGACGGGCTGGTCAAAACCGGACTGGTCGAAACTTTCGAGCGCCGCCCCAAGGGCCGTTGGCCCGTGCCAAAGCTGCGGCGGGAGACGTTTTCTCTCAGTCACGCCCAGCAACAGGCAGCAGATCGACTGGTTAAGAGCCTCAAGAGCGGGTTTTCCACCTCTCTGATCGACGGCGTGACCGGCTCGGGCAAGACCGAAGTCTACTTTGACGTGATCGACCGTCTGCTCAGCGATCCGGGTCAAACCGGACAGGTTCTGGTCATGCTGCCGGAAATCGCGCTCACGGGTCAGTGGTTGAGCCGGTTTAAACAGCGCTTTGGCTGCGCCCCGGCGCTTTGGCACTCGGATTTGACGCCCAAGCTGCGCGCGGAAACGTGGCGTGCGGTTTCGGAAGGCGAGGCGCGGGTCATCGTTGGCGCGCGATCAGCCCTGTTCCTGCCATTCCGCGATCTTGACCTGATCGTGCTGGACGAAGAACACGACGGCAGCTTCAAGCAGGACGAGGGCGTCATCTATCAAGGACGGGACATGGCCGTGGTTCGCGCGCACATTGCGGGCTGCCCGATCGTTCTGGCCAGCGCTACGCCATCGCTCGAAACGGTACTGAACGCCAATGAAGGCCGGTATCAGCGCATGATCCTGCCCAGCCGCCACGGCGGCGCAGTCATGCCGGATGTCAGCCTGATTAACCTGCGTGAAGACAAGCCCGAGCGCGGCACTTGGCTCTCCCCTCCGCTGGTTGAGGCGGTGGAGCGTCGGTTGGAAGCGGGGCAGCAGTCGTTGCTGTTCCTAAACCGGCGCGGCTATGCCCCGCTGACCCTCTGTAATTCCTGCGGTCATCGCTATAAGTGTCCGTCCTGCGATTCCTGGCTGACCGAGCACCGGCTCGCGAAGCGCCTGATGTGCCACCATTGCGGCTTTCAGACCAAGACCAGCACCTCGTGCACGGTTTGCGGGGAAGAAGATTCGCTGGTGGCCTGTGGGCCGGGGGTTGAGCGCGTCGGTGAAGAAGCCATGCGCCGCTTCCCCCACGCCCGCATCGCCATCGGCTCTTCGGATACCATGCAGCGCGCGTCAGTGCGGGAGATGATCGAGGCGGTTGAGCGCGGCGAGGTCGATATCCTCGTGGGCACCCAGATCCTCGCCAAAGGATACCATTTTCCCAACCTGACACTCGTTGGCGTGGTCGATGCCGATCTCTCTTTATATGGCGGCGATGTTCGGGCGAGTGAAAAGACCTTCCAGCTGCTGCATCAGGTCTCCGGCCGAGCGGGACGCGGTGACGTGCGCGGCGAAGTCATGCTGCAGACCCACGAACCGGACCATCCGGTCATGCAAGCGCTGATCGCTGACGACCGCGACGCCTTTTACGAAACAGAATTGGCTCAGCGCGAGATGATGGCGCTGCCGCCCTTTGGCCGATTGGCTGCGATTGTGATCAGCGACCCCGAAGAAGACCGGCTCGATGCCTTCTGTCGCGAACTGGTCCAGCGCCAGCCGCGCGAGCCGGAGGACGTCGAGGGCGTTAAGGTCTTTGGACCTGCCGCCGCGCCGATCGCCGTGGTTCGCGGTCGGCACCGGCGGCGCTTTTTGGTCCGCGGCGCACCGGGCGTGCGGTTGCAGGCGTTCTTGATAAAGTGGCTGGGCGGGATCAAAACGCCAGGCGCGTTGCGTCTCAGCGTGGATATCGACCCCTACTCTTTCTTATAGAGCCCGGCCTTCGCGCGCTGAAGGATCCGCTTTGCCTGCCTCAAGTGCGGCTGATCGATCATCTGACCATCGATTGACACCACACCAGCCTGCGCTGTCGAAAGCGCTGCGACCACGCGCTCAGCCCAGTCCACAGCCGCCGCGCTCGGCGTGAAGGCGGCGTTGATCGGGGGAAGTTGCGCAGGGTGAATGGCGGCTTTAGCGTCGAAGCCGTCGGCGGCAGCTTCCTTTGCTTCTACCTGTAAGCCTGCTTCATCGCGAAAGTCG
>CBFHUI010000132.1:0-4913 GCA_965658725.1 Alphaproteobacteria bacterium
CTACACCGAAGACCAGACCCGCTCAAATGGCAGAGCGTGCCCCACGAGGCCACCCAATCCGACGCAAAATCGTCAAAACAAGTCATATTGATGCACATTGGAATAAAAAGAGGTCGCGCGGTAGGGGACTGATGCCATAGGTTCGAACCGGATACAAAGTGGAGGCTGGCAGGCACGATGAATCATCAACCGAAAATTGAGACCTCGCCCAAGGTCTCGGACGAGGTCCGCCAGACCACCTGCTACATGTGCGCCTGTCGCTGCGGCATCAACGTGCATCTGCGAGACGGCGAGGTTTCCTATATCGAGGGCAACCGCGACCACCCCGTTAACCGCGGCGTCCTGTGCGCCAAGGGCAGCGCGGGGATCATGCAGCACAAGTCGCCCGCTCGGCTCCGCGCGCCACTGCTCCGCACCGGACCGCGCGGCTCTGGAGAGTTCAAGGAAATCTCGTGGGAAGAGGCACTCGACCTTGCCGCGTCCTGGCTGAAGCCGATCCGGGAGACCAACCCTGAAAAGCTCGCCTTCTTCACGGGCCGGGACCAGTCCCAATCCTTCACTGGCCTGTGGGCGCAGCAGTTCGGAACACCAAACTACGCCGCGCACGGCGGGTTCTGTTCGGTCAACATGGCCGCCGCTGGGATCTACACCATGGGCGGCGCGTTCTGGGAGTTTGGCCAGCCTGACTGGGAGCGCACGAAGATGTTCATGATCTTTGGCGTCGCCGAAGACCATGACTCCAACCCCATCAAGATGGGTCTGGGCCGCCTCAAGGAACGCGGTGCCAAAGTCGTCGGCGTCAACCCAGTGCGCTCCGGCTACAATGCGATCGCCGATGAATGGGTCGGCATCACTCCCGGCACAGATGGCCTGTTTATCCTCGCGCTGATCCATGAACTGCTCAAGGCCGGGAAGATCGATTTGGGCTACTTGAGCCGCTACACCAACGCGGGCTACCTGATCCAATCCGACCCCAACCACAGCGATTTCGGCCTGTTCCTCCGCGATGCCGAAGGTGAGCCGCTGGTGCTCGATCGCAAGACCGGTGAGCCGGTGGCCTGGAACGCCCAAGCCGTCCAGCCAGAGCTGGGTAAGGCCTGGACCGACGCCAGCGGCACGGCGCACAAGTCAGTCTTCATGCTGCTCGCCGAGCGCTACTTGAGTGACGAATACGCCCCTGAAGCCGTAGCTGCGCAGACCGGCGTTCCGGCTGCCACCATCCGACGTCTGGCCGCCGAGCTGGCGCACACGGCCTTTGAAGAAGAGATCGTCATCGACCAGCCCTGGACCGATTTCCGGGGCCAGCGACACGAAACCATGGTGGGCCGCCCGGTCGCCTTCCACGCCATGCGCGGGATTTCTGCGCACTCCAACGGCTTCCAGACCTGCCGCGCGCTGCACGTGCTGCAAATTCTCCTCGGGTCTGTCGAAGTTCCCGGCGGGTTCCGCTTCAAGCCGCCCTATCCCAAGCCCATGGAAGCCCATCCGGCCCCGCACGTCGGCGTGACACCGGGGGCACCGCTGAACGGCCCACACCTGGGTTTCGTCCGTGGACCGGAACAACTCGCGCTTAAGGATGACGGCAGTCCCGCCCGGATCGATAAGGCCTTCACGTGGGAAAACCCCATGTCTGCGCACGGTATGATGCACATGGTCATTTCCAACGCGCACGCCGGCGACCCTTACAAGATCGATACCCTGTTCATGTACATGGCCAACATGGCGTGGAACTCGTCGATGAACACGCGCGGTGTCATGGACATGCTGACCGATAAGGACGCGGAAACCGGCGAGTACGTCATTCCGCGGATCATCTATTCGGACAGCTACAGCTCTGAGATGGTTGCCTTTGCTGATCTGGTGCTGCCCGACACGACCTATCTGGAGCGTCACGACTGCATATCCCTGCTCGACCGGCCCATCTGTGAAGCCGACGCGGTAGCGGACAGCATCCGCTGGCCCGTGGTCGAGCCGGATCGCGACGTGCGCGGGTTCCAGACCGCTTTAGTGCAATTGGGCGCTAAGCTTGGCCTGCCTGGCTTTGTCAATGACGATGGCAGCGCCAAGTACCAAGACTACGCCGACTACATGGTCAACCACGAGCGCCGCCCGGGCGTGGGTCCGCTGGCCGGCTGGCGCGGTGAAGACGAGCAAGGCGGCGGGCGCGGCGCGCCCAACCCCAAGCAGCTCGACCGCTATATCGAGAACGGCGGCTTCTGGATGGAGCACGTGCCAGATGAGGCGCTGTTCTACAAGCCCTGGAACCAGGCCTATCAGGATTGGGCGGTGGAGAAGTCGTTCTTCGATAAGCCCCAGCCTTACGTGTTCTCGCTCTATGTCGAGACCATGGCCAAGTTCCAGCGTGCGGCCCGGGGTCATGGGGACGCGCAGCCGCCCGAACACCTGCGCACGCGTATCCTGGAGACCCTCGATCCCCTGCCTGTTTGGTGGGAGCCGCTCGAGGAGCAGGCCGTCAGCCACGAGGACTTCCCGCTGCACGCGCTGACCCAGCGCCCAGCGGCCATGTACCACTCTTGGGGCTCACAGAACGCGTGGTTGCGCCAGATCCACGGGCACAACCCGCTCTACATCCCCGGTGCGGTCTGGGAGGAACAGGGTTTTGCCGAGGGCGACTGGGCCCGCGTGGTCTCACCCCACGGGGAGATCACCGTGCCGGTTGCGCGCATGGATGCGCTCAACCCGCGGACGGTCTGGACCTGGAACGCGATCGGCAAGCGCAAGGGTGCCTGGGCGCTGGACCCGGAAGCACCAGAGGCCAAGAAAGGCTTCCTGCTCAACCACTTGATCCACGAGTTGCTGCCGCCCAAGGGCGATGGACTGCGCTGGTCCAACTCCGACCCTGTGACCGGCCAAGCGGCATGGTACGATCTTCGGGTACGGGTCGAGCGCTGTGACGCGCCACCTGCGGCCAGCCTGCCGGACACAGGCACTCAAGCATCACCCGTCGGCAAAGGCCCGACAACGATCCGTTTCGGTGAGGACTAAGCGCCATGACGACTTTACCCCAGAGCACCGAGAAGAAACTTGGGCTGGTCATTGATCTCGACACCTGCGTGGGCTGCCACGCTTGCGTGATCAACTGTAAGGAATGGAACACCTCGAACTACGGCGCGCCGCTGGCGGACAGCGACGCGTACGGGGCTGATCCGGTTGGCACCTTCCTCAACCGCGTGCACACCTTTGAAGTCACCCCGGACGTGGGCGAGGCGCAGCGCCAAGTCATCGGCGAGACGCCGTTGGCGCAAGTGGTGCACTTCCCCAAGTCGTGCCTGCACTGCGAAGACGCGCCCTGCGTCACGGTTTGCCCCACCGGCGCGTCCTACAAGCGCACAGAAGATGGGATTGTGCTGGTCAACGAGGACGACTGCATCGGCTGCGGTCTCTGCGCCTGGGGCTGCCCGTACGGGGCGCGTGAAATGGATCCGGTCGAGCAGGTCATGAAAAAGTGCACGCTGTGCGTGGACCGTATCTACAACGAAAACCTGCCAGAGGAAGACCGGGAGCCGGCCTGTGTGCGTACGTGCCCTGCGGGCGCACGCCACTTTGGCGACTTTGCCGATCCGCAGTCCAACGTCAGCCAGCTTGTCGCTGAGCGCGGCGGGATCAGCCTCATGGAAGAGCAAGGCACGCGCCCGGTAAACCAGTACCTGCCCCCTCGGCAAAAAACCGTCGCTGATCTGGCAGCGAAGAACAGTGGCTTTCAGGGCGGCTGCGGGGCAGCGCTGGAGGCAGAGGCCAAAGACGCACCGGGCTTCTTCGGTTGGCTGGATAAGGCCCTCGACCGGCTTTGATGCCCTTGCAGCGGCGCGGGAGAGGCGGGAGAGATCTGGCTTCCTCATCCCGTGGCCCCTGACTTAGGCTTGTCGGCGCGGCGATGCAGTCGCCGGCTTTGGATTGGAACAGAAAGAAACAGACATGCATCCTGCTCCTTCAATCATCCTGTTTACTTCGCTTTCGGGGATCGGCTTTGGCTTGCTGATCTGGCTGGGGCTGGGCGTGCCTGCTGTTACGGGCTGGTCCGCATTCTGGGCTTTTGGTCTTGCCTATGGTTTGTCTGTTGCCGGGTTGGTGTCATCAACCTTGCATCTAGGCCACCCGGAACGGGCACTGAAGGCCTTTACCCAGTGGCGTTCAAGCTGGCTGAGCCGGGAAGGCGTGGTCTCCGTTGCGGCTCTGATCGTCCTTGCGCCCTTCGCCTTTGGCCGGGTGTTCTTCGGCGGTGAGGGGATGATGGCGGGTTGGCTTCTTGCGACGCTCGATGCCCTCGGCTGGATCGGCGCGCTGCTCTCGGCGCTGACGATCCTGTGCACGTCGATGATTTACGCTCAGCTGAAGACCGTTCCGCGCTGGAACATGGCGCTGGTGCCGCCGCTGTTCGGATTGTTTGCGATTGGAGGCAGCGGGATACTGGTGATGCAGGGCTGGGGGCTCATCGTCATGCTCGCGGTGCTGACGGTGATGCAGATTGCGTACTGGTTGCTCGGGGATCGCAAGTTCGCAGCAGCGGGCCATACGATGGAAACAGCGACAGGCTTGGGCCGGATTGGGACAGTACGGCTGTTGGAAAGCCCGCACTCGGGTACGAATTACCTGCTCAAGGAAATGGCCTATCAGATCGGTCGGAAGCACCAGATGCGGCTGCGTGTGATTGCGCTGGTGTTGATTGGCTTGGTGCCGTCGGCTGTGGTGCTGGTGGTGCCCGATTTGGGCGGCCGTTTGCTGGCATTGGTTCTGCACGGAAGCGGGCTGCTGGCCGCACGGTGGCTGTTCTTTGCGGAAGCAGAGCACGTGGTGGGGCTATACTACGGCAAGCGTTAGAGCGGCGGTGATCGTTCGCGCCTAGATATGGGTGCAAAGGGTGGCGCCCCTTCCGCTTGGCCGCTGCGCGGCCG
>CBFHUI010000133.1:0-4877 GCA_965658725.1 Alphaproteobacteria bacterium
GATAGCCGACCGCTGGCAGGGCCGGCGAGCTTGCGCGACCCTGGAGCGCAGGCCGCGCAGCGGCCAAGCGGAAGGGGCGCCACCCCCGGGAACCCGGGTTCATTGCCAGGTCGTGACGCAAAAACGGTACAAAAGTCCGTTGTGAGATGGAGTTTTGTACAAGTGTACCCTACGGGATGCTTGTACCTTATGGAATCAGGACTAACGCACCATGACAGCACCCGCCGAAAAAGCTTTCCCGACCACAGCCCGCGTGGTCATCGTTGGCGGGGGCGTTATGGGGTGTGGATTGGCCTACCACCTTGCACACGAAGGGTGGACCGATATCGTCTTGCTGGAGAAAGCCGAGCTTACCTCGGGGTCAACTTGGCACGCGGCAGGGCAGATCACGCATTCCACCAGTTCTTTCGCGCTGGGCAAGTGCGTGGACTACAACATCGGGCTCTACTCTGGTGCTCTGGAGCGTGAGACTGGTCATTCTGTTACTTGGCACGGTTGCGGCTCCTTTCGTCTGGCCTATTCGGAAGATGAGATGGACTGGCTGCGCCACACGTTGTCGGTTGGCCGTACGCTTGGGTTCAACATCGAGTTGGTCGGTCCCGACCGGATCGCGGAGCTGCACCCTTTCTACAACCTCGACGGCGTCATCGGAGCGCTGCACACCCCTGATGACGGCCACGTCGATCCATCGGGCATCACGCAGGCGCTCGCCACCGGCGCGCGGCAGCGGGGTGCGCGGATCATCCGGCGGTGCCGCGCCATGGACATCAAGCAAGCCCCCACCGGCGAATGGCACGTCTATACCGAGCAGGGCACCATCGCCTGTGAGCACGTGGTCAACGCCGGGGGGACGTACGCGCGGCAAATGGGAGAGTGGTCCGGGCTGACCCTGCCTATGACCTCCATGACCCACCACTATCTTGTGACCGACACGGTCCCGGAGTTCGCCGACCTGCAGACCGAGCTTCCGGTCATCCGCGACGACGCCAAAGTTTCTGGCTACATCCGCATGGAACAGAAATCCGGCCTGATCGGCATCTACGAAAAAGCCAACCCCAACGCCGTCTGGATCGACCATTGTCCGTGGGAGGCCGAGAACGAGCTCTTTGAAGCCAACTACGACCGCATCATGCCTTGGCTGGAAAACGCCATGGAGCGCATGCCGGTGCTGGCGGAGCTGGGGATCAAGCGAGAGGTCCACGGCGCCATCTCGCACCCACCAGACGGCAACCCGCTCATCGGTCCTGTCGCGGGAGCAAAGAACTACTGGTGCTGCTGCGGCACGCAGATCGGCATCGGTTGGGGGCCTGGCCTGACGCGCGAACTCGCGCGGTGGATGGTCCACGGCGCCGCCGACATCCAGATGCGCGGCTTCGACCCCCGGCGCTTCGGCGACTACGCCACCAAGGACTGGCAGGTGGTCAAGGCCAAGGAAGACTACTGCCTGCGCCACGAAATTCCCTTCCCGCACTTCAACCGGCTTGACGGGCGACCGGTCAAACCCAGCCCGCTCTATCAACGGCTCAAGGAAAAGGGCGCGGTCTACGAGGAAGTTTTCGGCCACGAACGTCCGCGCTGGTTCGCCCGCGATGGCGTCGAGCAGCGTGATCACTACTCCTTCCGCCACACACCCGTTGACGCCATGGTTGCGCAGGAGTGCCGCGCCGTCCGGGAAGCTGTCGGGATCATGGACATTTCCGCCTTTACCAAGGTTGCGGTTACCGGGCCGGATGCCGCGGCCTTCCTCGATCGCTTGCTGCCGAACCGGCTGCCGCAGAAAATCGGCGGCATTGGTCTGTCGCACTTCTTGCACGAAAACGGTCGGATCGAGCTGGAAACCACGGTAATAAAACTCGCTGAAGACCGCTTCTATTTGGTCTGTGCCGCCTTCTTCGAAACCCGGCTGGCCGATTACCTGAGCCAGCGCCGGAACGGAGCCGACATCGAGCTTGAGGTGCTTTCGACCCAGTGGTCAGCGCTGGCGCTGCAAGGTCCGCGGTCGCGAGAGGTGCTGGCAGCCTGCACCCCGGCACCGCTGGACAACGCAAACTTCAAGTGGCTCTCCGCGCAGGAAATCGACATCGCAGGGCACCGCGTCTGGGCCATGCGGCTCTCCTACGCGGGCGAGCTGGGCTGGGAAATCCACGGTCCAGCCTCCAGCATGCTGGCGATTTACGATGCTCTGTGGGCGGCTGGCGAAGCGCATGGGATCACCGACTACGGCTCCTTCGCCATGAACGCTTTGCGCATGGAAAAGATGTTCAAGGGTGCGGGTGAGCTGACCAACGAAGTAACGCTGCCAGAGGCCGATGTGATGCGCTTCGTTCGGCTCGACAAGGACTTCGTCGGCAAGGACGCCACGCTGGCCTCGGCGCAGGCTGAGCGGCCCTGGACCTGCGCCTATCTGGTCATTGAGCCCGAAGGAGACGAAGACGGTCACGGCGGCGAAGCGGTCTTGATGGACGGTGAAGTCGTTGGCTCGACCGCGTCGGTCGCCTTTGGCCCCACCGTGGGCAAAATCCTTGCCTTTGCCTACATCCACCCGCGCGCGGCGGCTGAGGGGCAGGCGCTGGAGGTCATCATTCAAGGACGTGCTCGCCGGGCTGTTGTCGCAACGAGGCCCGTCTACGACCCAGAGAGTGTGCTACCGAGGGCTGATGCAGCGGCTTGATCTGCCGCCTTTGCCGACGTGAAACGTGTGCCAATCGGCCCTCTATAAGGAACCTGTCCATGTCTGCTATCCCGACCACCATGCGAGCCTTTGTGCTCATGGGTCACGGTGATTTTGACCAGCTCCAGTACCGCGAAGACTGGCCTACCCCGCAACCGGGGCCCGGCGACGTTCTGATCCGAGTGCTGGCCTGCGGGCTGAACAACACCGACGTCAACACCCGCACGGCCTGGTACTCCAAGGGTGTGGAAGAAAACACCACTGGCGGTGCTTTTGACGGCGCAGACGACGACGATGCAACTTGGGGCGGCGCGCCGCTGACCTTTCCGCGCATCCAGGGCGCAGACATTGCGGGCGAGGTTGTCAGCGTCGGCGCAGAGGCTGACCCCAGCCTGATCGGCAAGCGGGTCATGGTGGAGACATGGATCCGAGATTGGGACCACCCCATGGAACTCGACCGCATCGGGTACTTCGGCTCAGAGTGCGATGGTGGCTTTGCGGAGTACTGCGCCATCGACCAGCGTTACATTCATCCCATCGAAAGCACGCTGAGCGACGCCGAACTGGCAACCTTTGCTACCTCCTACTTCACCGCAGAAAACATGCTCAACCGTGCCAATGTCGGCGCAAATGACGTGGTGCTGGTGCCAGGGGCCTCAGGCGGGGTTGGTGGCGCGCTGATCCAACTCGCCAAGCGTCGGGGGGCACGGGTGGTCGCCCTGTGTTCCCCGTCCAAAGCCGAAGCCGTTGCTGCCTGCGGCCCGGATGCCATCCTCGACCGTTCACCGGCGAACTTGCGCAAGGCCCTGCGTGAAGCCATTGGACAGGACACCGTCAGCGTCGTTGCCGATGTCGTCGGCGGAGCAAGCTGGCCCGCGCTGATCGACGTGATTGAGCGCGGCGGGCGCTACACTTGCGCGGGCGCGATTGCCGGACCCATGGTGAATTTCGACCTGCGGACTTTTTACCTGCGCGATCTGACTTTCACGGGCGCAACGATCGTGCCGCCCGGGGTTTTCGCCGATCTGGTTGGCTACATCGAGCGCGGAGAGATCAAGCCGATGCTGGCCGCCGTCTACCCCCTCAAAGAGCTGCACGCCGCTCAGCAAGCCTTCATCGACAAGCAGCACGTGGGCAACATTGTTGTCAGCTGCGCTTAGGGCCAAGGCAGATGAAGATCACGGGAATCACCGTTTGGCAGCGGACTCTGCCGCTCTCCAAGCCCTACTGGCTGTCGGGCGGGCGGCTGAAGTTTGAGGCGTTGGACAGTACCTTTGTCCGCATCGAAACCAGCGACGGTCTGGTGGGTTGGGGCGAAGGCTGTCCGTGGGGCGAGACCTATCTTCCAGCCTTTGGCGGTGGGATCCGGGCGGCGCTCGACTTGCTCGCGCCTGTTCTCATCGGCGAGAACCCGGCGGACATCGAGCGCTTGAACCGCGCCATGGACCGCGCCTTGCCGGGCCATCCTTACGCCAAAGCGGCGCTGGACACGGCGCTCTGGGATCTGGCGGGCAAGCGGGCGAATGCTCCGTTGTTCGAGCTGTTCGGCGGGGCAGAGGGGGACGGGGTTGCGGTCAACTCGTCGATCTCGACCGGCACACCGGAAGAGATGGTGGCGCTGATCGAAGCCGCGCGGTCGCAGGGTTATCGGACGCACTCGGCCAAGGTTGGCGGTGCGGATATTGCCGCTGATATCGCCCGGATCGAGGCCATCGAGGCAGCTTTGCCCGCCGACGAAAGCGTGACCTACGACGTCAACCGCGCCTGGGTGCCCGGCGTGGCGATCCAAGTGATGCAGGCGGTCTCTGGCGTGGCGCGGGGGTGGTTTGAGCAGCCGTGCGAGACCCTCGACCAATGCGCAGTCGTCGCGGCGAATACCCCTCAGCCAATCATGCTGGACGAGTGCCTGCACACCTTTGGCGATCACCTTGATGCGTGGAAGCGGTCGGCCGGACAGGGGTGCAAGATCAAGCCAAATCGTCTCGGTGGCTTGACCCGGACTAAGCAAGTGCGCGACTTTTGTGTTGCCGTGGGCTGGCAAATGCACGTTGAGGACGTCGGCGGCACGGTGCTGGCTGACACGGCTGCGCTGCACTTGGCGCTATCAACACCGGAAGAAAACCGGCTGGCCAGTTGGTTGGCGCACGCGCATCTGGTGGATGATTTTGCGCCCGGCGAGGGCGCGCGGAACCACCGCGGCATGGTT
>CBFHUI010000134.1:0-4810 GCA_965658725.1 Alphaproteobacteria bacterium
TCCCCTCACTGTCCTGACCCAAAGAATGACGCACACGATGTGCCGCGGCTGATCTTTTTCTTGCAATTCAACGACGGGAAATGCAAGGTCGTTTTGTTATGTTATACAGTAACAAATTGGATCAAGCCCGATGATATCACTCGCCCTCCCGTTCTCTGTCCGTCGCACGCTGCTGGCCACCGCGTTGGTTCCTGCTCTTTCTCTCAGCCTCTATGCAGCTCCCGTATTGGCGCAGGATGCCCACGTGCATGGCGAAGCCGTGCTGAAAATCGTGGTCGATGACGCTGGGGCTCTGGCCACCTTCGAAGTGCCCGCCGTCGACATCGTTGGTTTTGAGTACGAACCCCGTACGGACGCTGAAAAACAAGCGGTTGCCGACGGCATCGCACTGCTGTCAAACCCTTCAACTGTCCTGACACTGACGCCTGCTGCTGGGTGTGAGGCGACTATGGTTGATGTTGAGTTCGAAGCGGAGGGCGACGAGCATCACGATGATGACGAGCACGGCGACGAGCATCACGACGATAACGAGCATGAGGAGATCGTCGAGCACATGTCCTTCCACGCTGAATATGATCTGGCCTGTGCTAATGCCGCTGCGATTGAGGGTTTGACCACCGCCGTCTTTGGCACTTTCCCGGCTTTTCAGGAAATGGAGGTTGAAGTCATCACCGCCTCGGGACAAAAGGGAGCGGAACTGACGCCGAGCAGGAATAGCCTTGATTTCTAGGTCTACGACCAAAAAGGGGGCGTAGTTTGCAGATCCGACCCACACTGCGCCCCATCCTGATCCTCGCCGCCCTGCTTGTGCTGGGTGCGGGAAGGGCCGTGGGGCATCCGCATGAATGGATAGACCTTCGAGTCTCTCTTCTGTTTGACCGCGACCAGCGGCTGGTGGGGTTGGAGCAATCGTGGCTCTTCGATCCTTTTTTTAGCGCCTATGTCGTAGACGCATTGAACGACGAACGCCCCAAGCGCAGCGACGTGCGGGAACAGGCGGAGGCGATTGCGCCGGAAATGGTGAGCAACCTGCACCAACATGGCTACCTGAACGAATGGACCTTCGACGGCCAAAGGCTCGACGGTCTCAACGGTCGATTTGTGTCAACGCGCGTGACGCGCGGGCAGATGGAGCTGACCTTTCAGATTGATCTGGGCAGCCCCTTGGACCTCAGCACCGGCGACTTTGAATACCGTGTGTTCGATCCGACTTACTTTATTGAAATCCTGCACGCCAAAGGCCACCGCCCCCGCTTAAAAGGAGCCGCGCGCGGGTGCCGGGCGCGGATCATTGAGCCTGAGCCAAACGAAGACCTGATGGTTTACGCCGCAGACCTCGATCGCGACGAGAACCCGGACGATGGGCTGGGCACGCACTTTGCTGAACGGGTGGTGGTCTCATGCCCGCGCTAAGTGATCCGCTCATTGAAGCAACCGACCTGCGGTTCGAGCGCAGCAACGGCTTTTCGCTTTCGCTGGCTGGGTTCTCGCTTGCTGCAGAAGAAGCCGTAGCGGTGCTCGGGCCATCGGGTTCGGGAAAATCAACGTTGTTGGATCTGATCGGTGGGGTGGTGAAGCCAACTTCAGGATGCTTGAGCCTTTTCGGGCAGGATACAGCGGCGCTGAGCAGCGGAGCGCTGGACCGCCTGCGGGGCGATTCTATGGGCCTGATTTTTCAGGAGCATAACCTTCTCCCCTTCGCGACCGTGCGCCAGAACGTGGCACTGGGCGTCCAGTTCAGCGCAGCCCGTCGCGCGCGCCTGCCGGAAGCTGGCTTGGAGGTGGAGATCTCCCGACTGCTATCGGCCATGGAACTTACCCCGGCCGGCGGTCTGCTCGACCGGCCCGCCCATACACTGTCGGTAGGCCAGCGCCAGCGTGTCGCTGCTGCCCGTGCGCTGCTTGGGTCGCCGCCGCTACTGATCGCGGATGAGCCGACTTCGGCACTGGACGAGGGCAATCAAGCGCGCTTCATGGATCTGCTGCAGGCCGCGCGGCAGGCTTCAGGCGCGGCGCTGCTGTTTGTCACGCACGACCCCCGGCTGATCAAAGGCTTCGATCGCGTGATCGACTTGAGCGAGGGTGTCAGCTGATGGCGATGATGTTTGGCCTTGCACTCCGCTCCATGCTTTCGCGGCGCTTGAGTCTGCTGCTGACTGTGCTCACCCTAGCGCTGTCAGTCGCGCTTTTTCTGACCATAGAACGCCTGCGGCTGTCGGCTCGAGACAGCTTTGATGGAACAGTCAGCGGTGTTGACGTGCTGGTCGGTGCGCGTGGGAGTGACTTGGGCTTGCTGCTCTACACCGTTTTCCAGATCGGTGACGCGGCCCCGTCCATCCGGTGGTCGAGTTACCAGGCGCTGGCCGCTGACAAGCGGGTGGCTTGGTCAGTGCCGCTGAGCCTTGGGGACAGTCATCGCGGCCACAGGGTCATTGCGACGACCTCGGCCTACTTTGACCATGTTCGCTTCGGCAAAGATCAACCCCTCCGTTTCAGCACCGAGAGCGGGGAGCGGATTGAAGGCTTTGGCGTCGTTCTGGGTGCGCAGACGGCGCGTTCACTGGGTTACGGTCTTGGGGCTCCCTTAGTTGTTCAGCACGGGTTGGCATCGGCAGGGGATGACAGCCACGCTGCCGACCCCTTTATCGTTACCGGCATCTTGCAACCCACTGGGACGCCCCTGGACCACAGCCTATTGGTCGGCATTCGTGCTTTTGAAGCCATTCATGATGGCTGGCGGGGCAGCGTGCCGGGCGAGTCCGAGGTGCTGCAGGCGGCCAGTGCGGGCAAAGCGCGGTTGGACGTTGACCTTACCGGGCCTGAGTTCGAGCCGTCTCTGATGACTGCGGCTTACGTCGGGCTGAAGTCCAAGCGCCGAATCTTCCAATTCATCGAAGACGTAGAGGATCGTGCGCAGTCCGAACCACTCAGCGCTGTTCTTCCCGGCATTACACTCTCACAGCTGTGGGTGTTGGTTGGCTCAGCAGAACGGGCCCTGCAGCTGTTTTCCGTCCTGATTGTCGTTGTCGCTTTGGCGGGGCAGGTAACACTGCTGGTCGCGACGCTGGACCTGCGTCGGCGGGAAATTGCCATTTACCGCGCGCTGGGCGCTCAACCGCGCACCATCGCCGGGCTGCTGGTGGTCGAAGCCATGCTGATCGGCGCAACGGCGGCAATCGGCGGGCTGCTCCTGACCCTCGCGGGAACTTGGCTGGCGGGGCAGCTGCTGGGGGCGTATCTGAAACTTGATTTGAGTGCTATCATGCTAACCGCAAGTCAGGCGCTTGCGCTGGCTGCGTTCATTGGCGTGAGCATTCTGACGGGCTTGATCCCGGCCGTCATGGCCTATCGTTCATCGCTGCAAGACGGCATGCGAGCGCGGTACTGAAAGGGTTTGCGAGGGGGCATTCGAGCGGATGCACACGGTCTTAACGAGAATACTGCCCATTGCGGTCGTCATTGTCATGACGGTGGCTGTGGCGAGCCTGTTCATCGCGCGCAAAGTCATTGCCCCGCGCGTGCAGGCCGAGGCCGCAGCCAGTCTGACGCTGGGATGGGATGTTTTGCTGCCCGAGGAAGCGTTGGTGGCCTATGAGGCGCTGGCAACCGCTCCTGAAGACGACAACGCACTGCTGATTGCTGAGACGAGCACTGTCGCTGCTCTCGACGGGCAAACCCTGTCCATTTCGGGCTTCATGGTTCCGTTGGACAATCAACGGAGCACCACGCAGCAGTTCCTGCTCGTTCCGTTTCAGGGGGCCTGCATCCACACCCCCGCACCGCCCCCCAATCAAGTGATTTCCGTCTACGCTGAAAAGGCTGCCAAGCGCTTTCACAACTGGCAACCCATCACAATCACCGGCACGATCAGCGTTGCGGGGGACAGCACGGAGCTTGCTGAGGCGGGCTACGTGATGATGCTGGACCGAGTTGCGCCTTTCCGCGCCGCAGCGGAAGAAGAAGGCGAGACGCGTTTCACCACTGCACCGGGCGCGCACGATAGCCCCCTGCTCTAAGCCTCTCCCATACCTGCGACGCGGTGCTCCGGGCCTTGAAGTTTCAGGGCGTCGAACAACCCTTATTGATGTCACAACAGGCTTTGGAGACCTCCATCGTGCTTACCCGTCGCCATATGATGAGCACCGCGTTTGCGGCAGCGGCTATGTCCGCGATTTCTCTTCCCGCAGCAGCGCAGAACACCCGGTTCCGCCGCGTGCGTTCCCAGTACATCGCCGCACTGTCTGCGCCCGACGCGACCGAAGGCGATAACGCTCACACGTGGGGCCACTGGCCCGTAGATCCCGGCCCGCTGGGCGTTTGGCTGCGCGACTATGAGCAACTGGTCTCGACCGGCGGCATTGGTCCGGGCGGCTGGCCCTTTGACAAAGACGATTGGTGGCTGGATGAAAACGGCCTGCTGATGATGTCTCCAAACTTCCCCATGCCGTCGGGCCGTTTCCTGGTGACCAATGCGATCGATAACGTTGCCATGCTCACGGTCGAAGCCCCGGACTCGGACGGAAAACAGGCATGGTTTATCTCTGACGGTCGCACGCTGGGCGACATCACCCACGAGAAGTGTCGCTCTGCTCGCTACCGCCCTGCAGCAGGGGGATCGAGCGATGGCGTGGACTGCTCGCCCGCCATCGTGCAGCGCGACGTGTTCCCGCTCGCGCCGGGCGAAGACCCACCAGCAGTTGTAGGTTGCGAGCGAGTGGTCTATGCGGTTCCCATCATCTTCGCAGTCGAAGAAGAGGTCTAGCGTCCCCGCCTGACCTGACCCCAGCCGGTACCCTGTCTCGATCTCCGA
>CBFHUI010000135.1:0-4748 GCA_965658725.1 Alphaproteobacteria bacterium
ACCATCGAGATCCGCAATCTCAGCAAGTTCTTCGGCAACATCATCGCGCTCAAAGACGTTTCCTTCGAGGTCTACAAGGGCGAAGTGACGGCCTTGCTCGGCGACAATGGGGCGGGCAAGTCCACGCTGATCAAGACTTTGAGCGGCGTGTACCGCCGTGACGAGGGCGAGATCCTGATCGACGGTCAAGTCGTCAACTTCAGTTCCCCACGTGGGGCTGCAGCTGCGGGGATTGGCACGGTCTATCAGGATCTGGCATTGCAGCCACTGATGAGCGTGTCCCGTAACTTCTTTCTGGGCCGCGAGTTGAGCCGTGTGGGCGGGCTTCTCGACTTTGTGCAAATGGATCAGATCACGCGTGACGAAATGGCCAAGATTGGCATCGACGTGGCCGATCCAAGCCAACCCATCGGCACCATGTCCGGCGGTCAGCGTCAGACGCTCGCCATCGCGCGCGCCATCTACTTCGGGGCCAAAATCTTGATCCTCGACGAGCCGACATCGGCCCTGGGGCAGAAGCAGCAGTTGGAAGTTCTGCGGACCATCAAGCGGGTTCGCGACCGGGGTGATCTGGCGATTGTCTTCATCACTCACAACGATCTGCACGCCAAACTCGTAGGCGACCGCTTTGCCTTCCTCAACCGAGGCAAAGTCATCGCCAGTGGTGACAGGAGCTCCATCGACATGGACAATGTCCGCGCGCTCATGGCTGGTGGGGCCGAGTTGGCCAATCTGGAACGGGAGTTCGCCGGAGAGTGATGCAGCAGACCTCTAGCCCTCTGCTCATGACCAGCGACGGCTCAACCGGGCTGGTCCACAGCGTTGACCGTTCAGCGTTGTCTGAGCGTTGCCCAAATTGGGCTTACGTCGGCTTTGACCTGCATCGTCTGAGCGCAGGAGAGACTGCGTCGGCGAAGACTGGCGCGGATGAGCACTTGCTGGTGCTGATTGAAGGACAGGGACGGCTGAACATCGACCGCGAAGACCACGGCGTCATCGGTGGCCGGTCCGATATCTTTGAGCGGCAGAAAGCGCACGCGGCTTACATCCCTGGCGGTGATCACCGTTGGGAGATTACGGCCCAAGGCACGCTTGAAGTCGCCGTGTGCAAAGCCCCGTCAAAGGGCGGCGGACACCCCGTTCGGATCATCGCGCCCGACGCTGCTCCAATGGAAGCGCGCGGCAAGGGCGCGAACACCCGGTACGTGAACGCCATCATGATGGAAGATCGCGAGTGGGCTGACAGCTTGCTGGTGACCGAGGTCTGGACCCCCAACGGTAACTGGTCCAGCTACCCCAGTCATAAGCACGACACCGACGCCTTTCCCGCTGAAACCTACCTCGAAGAAACCTACTACCATCGCCTTAATCCCGGCGACCGCGCTTGGGGCTATCAGCGGGTATACAACGATGACCTGAGCCTGAACGAGAACATGGCTGTGCACGACCGTGATTTGGTGTTGGTGCCGGAGGGCTATCACCCTTGCGGTGCGCCCTATGGCTTCGACATGTACTATCTCAACGTCATGGCCGGACCGATGCGCAAGTGGCGCTTTACCAACGACCCGCGCTCGGAGCACATTTTTGTCCGCGATGGGGGCAAGAAACCGGGTGCCTGACTGTACACAGTGACGCCTGGACGCGGGCAAGGTTTACGGGGAACCGAACAACCGCAGTAACCAAAGGGGAGCGCGCGTGAGCAAGACCAAGACCTACGAGCAACTGCGCTCTGCCCAATGGCTCGCAGACCCTGGCCTGCGCGCCTTTGGCCACCGCAGCCGCGCGCTGCAGATCGGCTACGGTTTCGAGGACTGGGAAGGCAAGCCAGTCATTGGCATCATCAATACGTGGTCCGACATCAACCAGTGCCACGCCCATTTCCCCGAACGGGTGCAGCAGATCAAGAAGGGCATCTATCAGGCCGGGGGTTTCCCGATCGAGCTGCCCGCCATGTCGCTTTCCGAACCCTTCATGAAGCCCTCAGCGCTGCTCTACCGCAATTTTCTCGCCATGGAGACCGAAGAGCTCATCCGCACGTATCCGGTTGATGGCGTGGTGCTCATGGGTGGCTGCGACAAGACCACGCCCGGTCTGCTGATGGGGGCGACGTCGGCCAACGTACCGGCGATCTTCTTTCCCGCCGGCCCTATGCTGCGCGGAAACTACGCGGGTCAGCCGCTGGGTTCGGGGTCGGATACCTGGAAGTACTGGGACGAGAAGCGCGCGGGCAACATTTCCGATCAAGACTGGCGGGAGGTCGAGGCGGGCATCGCGCGCTCCTATGGGCATTGCATGACCATGGGCACGGCCAGCACGATGACGGCCATGGTGGACGCGCTGGGCATGTGCCTGACCGGAGCGTCGTCCATCCTTGCCCCAGATAGTGGCCACAAACGCATGGCGGCGGCGACGGGGCGACGGGCAGTGGAGATGGTCTGGGAAGATCTATGCCCCGTGGACATTCAGACGCGCAAAGCCTTCGAGAATGCTGTTGTCGGCGCCATGGCCATGGGCGGATCAACCAACGCAATCATTCATCTGCTCGCGCTTTCCCGTCGCGCTGGTTCGCCGATTACGCTCGAAGAGTTCGACGCGCTTTCGGCAAAAACGCCGGTGCTGGCAAACATACGGCCCAGCGGAGAGACTTATCTGATGGAAGACTTCTTCTACGCAGGCGGCCTTCGGGCGCTGCTGGGGGAAGTGCGCGACCTGCTGCACTTGGACTGCACCACGGTCAGCGGCAAAACACTGGGAGAGGGGATCGACGGCGCAGCGATCCACAACGACGACGTGATCCGCCGCCGCGCCAACCCCGTGAGCGCTGAAGGCTCGCTGGCTGTGCTCAAAGGCAATCTCGCCCCGGGCGGAGCGGTGATGAAGCCCGCTGCGGCCAACCCCAAGTTTCACCAGCACACGGGCCCCGCGCTGGTCTTCGATTCTTACCCGGAGATCAAGGCCGCCTGTGAAGACCCTAACCTCGAGGTTACCGAGGACACAGTCCTGATCCTGCGCAATGCCGGTCCCATTGGTGGGCCGGGGATGCCGGAATGGGGGATGCTGCCCCTGCCGATTAAACTGGTGAAGCAGGGCGTGCGCGACATGGTGCGCCTGTCAGATGCTCGGATGAGCGGAACATCTTACGGCGCGTGTGTGCTGCACTGCGCGCCGGAAGCTTTCATCGGTGGGCCCTTGGCGCTGGTGAACACGGGCGACCTGATCAGCATCGATGTCGCCAAGCGATCCATCCACTTGCACGTCAGTGACGACGAACTCGCCGCCCGCCGGGCGCAGTGGGTCGCGCCCGAACCGCGGTTTGAGCGCGGCTTTGGCTGGATGGTCGCACAACACATTGAACAGGCCGATAAAGGCTGCGATCTGGACTTCGCAAGCACTGAGTTTGGCCGAACCACTCCAATGCCGGATGCTACGCTATGATGACCACACAACGCCTCTCGCCCGACGCGCTTGATCTCGAAGCCTTCAAGGCTCTACTCGACACGCCCGCGATAAAGCCGCCGCTGGCGGCTTCGCTGGAATCTGGCGTGCCGGTCTATGAGGCTGCAGCGCTTTCCAGTCGGCTCGAAGACGGTCCCGGACGCGCGGAAATGCTCGACGAATGGGCGGACGTGCTGATGAACGGGGCAGGGTGCTTTGCGATCCTTGGCGCGACGCCAGACCCGACCGTCGTCGACGACGCCTCAGCGGTCTTGTTCGACCTGATCAACCAAGAGAAGGCCGGGAGTGCAGGCGGAGGCGATCACTTTGCCGCCGCTGGGCTGAATGATCGGCTTTGGAACAGCTTGGAAAAGCACGCGCTGGCTTCTCCGGAAAGCTTCATTGCTTACTACGCCAACCCATGGATCGCGGCGGCGTCTGAGGCCTGGCTTGGGCCGCGCTTTCAGATGACCGCGCAGGTCAATCTCGTGCATCCCGGCGGTCAGCCGCAGACGGCGCATCGGGATTACCATCTGGGGTTCATGCAGCAGCACCAGTCCGCGCAGTTTCCCCTGCACGCCCACCTGCTCACCGCCGCGCTGACTTTGCAAGGGGCCATCGCGCACGTGGACATTCCGATCGAAGCCGGGCCAACCAAACTGCTACCGCACAGCCAGAAATACGCGCTCGGCTACCTTGCCTACCACGAGCAAGCGTTCCGGGATGTCTTTGAGGAGCGCTTTGTGCAAGTGGCGCTGGGGAAGGGTGATTTGCTGTGGTTTAACCCCGCAACCTTCCATGCGGCCGGTGAAAACCGCACCCCGGACGTAGAGCGATTGGTGAACTTGTTTCAGGTCTCTTCCGCTTTTGGTCGTCCCATGGAGACCATCGACCGCAGCGCCATGCTGGCTGCGGTTGAACCCGCGCTGGCATCGGCGCGGCTATCGGACATTGAGCGGCGCGCGGTGATTGCGTCGACGGCCGAGGGCTATGCCTTCCCGCTTAACCTTGATACCAATCCCCCTGTAGGCGGTCTGGCCCCGGCAACGGATCAGGAGCGCTTGCTCAACGGCGCAGCCCGCTGAAGGCTCCGCCACACGAGGGCGGCGGGTTGAGGCGATGACAGCAGGCTTGAGCGATTGGATTGGCCGGCAAGAGGCGCAGGACGATGTTCTGGACGCTCAGCCCAGTCGCCGGATGCAGGCGACACTGGATCGTGAACCTACGCTGAGCGATGGAGAGGCCCTGCCGCCGCTGTGGCACTGGCTCTATTTCCTCGACGCCAAGCCGCTGGGCGCGCTGGGCCGCGATGG
>CBFHUI010000136.1:0-4728 GCA_965658725.1 Alphaproteobacteria bacterium
ATCGTCCAAGAAGATGCGCCGTGGGTCTTCGTCGCAAACTGGAAGCAGAATGCTGTCTCCAGCAACCGCGTCGAAAACTTTGCGCTGCAGCCTTCGTTCTTCCTGCTGCTGAAGGACGTAGCGAAGAACTAAACCCAGCAAGACGCTTCGTCTGGTTAGACCAAGGGCGGCTCACCAACCGCAGGTGAGCCGCCCTTTTTTCCTATTCCCTTTGACGGCCTGTCCGTTGTTTGCGACCGTCATTGTTGATTGATTGATCCGGGTTGCCTGCACTATGGGCGAGTACATCGTCAAAAGACTGCTTTCTGCCTTGCCGGTGCTGTTTGGCATCACGGTCATCGTTTTCCTGATCATGGCGATGATACCCGGCGACCCGGCAACAGCCAGTCTCGGCTCCTACGCGACGCCTGAAAACGTTGAGCGCCTGAACCGGCAGCTTGGCCTCGATCGCCCTTTGCCGCTGCGTTACCTGATCTGGCTGGGCAACATGTTACAAGGTGACTTTGGTCAGTCATTTTCGCTGAACCGGCCCGTTCTCGAAGAAGTCCTCGAAAGGCTGAACGCGACCCTGATTCTCGCCGGAACGTCCTTTGTGCTGTGTTCCCTGTTAGGCATCATCGCAGGGGTCATTTCTGCGACACGCCAGTATGGTCTGGCCGACAAGGGCATCACCTTCGCCGTCATTCTCGGCATCTCCATCCCCTCGTTCTTTCTGGGGATGATGCTGATCCTCACCTTCTCAGTGAACCTACGCATGTTCCCGGTTTCGGGCATGTGGCCGATCTATGGAGACCGCGATTTCAACGCCCTCGTCCGGCATCTGACCCTCCCCGCCCTAACGCTCTCTGTCGTTGCAACCGGGGTGATCGCGCGGCTGAGCCGCTCGGCCATGCTGGAAGTCCTCCGCGCTGACTACATCCGTACCGCGCGCGCTAAAGGACTGCGAGAGACCCGCGTGGTCTGGCTGCACGCGCTCAAAACCGCGATGGTGTCGATCCTGCCGATCCTCGGCCTCCAAGCCGGTTTCGTGCTATCCGGCGCCGTCTATATCGAGATGGTCTTTCAGTGGCCCGGCGTGGGCCGCATGCTGGTCGATGCCATTCTAAAGCGAGACATCATGCTGGTGCAGGGCGGCGTCGTCTTTGTCGCGAGTTGCTACGTCCTGTTCAACATCATCGTCGATGTCCTGCAGACCTTGCTCGACTCAAGGATCAAGACATGATCGCGCTGATCCGGCTTATTGCCCGAAACCGGCTGGCATTGGTGGGGCTGGTTGTCCTAGCCGCTTTGGTGGTGGTGTCGCTGATCACGCCTTTGTTGCCTCTGGCTGATCCGGACGTGATCGATACAGCGCGCCGCTTCAAGCGTCCCTTCACCGAAGGGGCTGTCCTGGGGACTGATCATTTAGGCCGCGACTTGTTGAGCCGGCTGCTCTGGGGCACGCGCTTGTCTCTGCTGGTCGGGTTCTCCGCGGCCATGATCGCTGCAATGGTTGGCGCCAGCATGGGGATCGTCGCCGGATATTTCGGTGGCGTGACCGACAACATCATCATGCGCAGCGTCGATACCTTGATGGGCTTTCCCTACATCCTGCTGGCACTCGCCATCGTCGCTGTACTCGGGCCCGGACTGTTCAACGCACTGATCGCTGTAGCCGCTGTCAACATCCCCTTCTTTGCCCGCAACATTCGGGGCGTGACCGTTACCATCGCTCACCTCGACTATGTTGACGCCGCCCGCCTCAATGGCCGCAATCACTTGAGCATCATTCTGGGCGAAGTCCTGCCGAACGTGGTTCCCACCATCGTTGTCGCTGTCTCGACCACCGTAGGCTGGATGATCCTGGAGACAGCAGGGCTTTCCTTCCTGGGCCTCGGCTCGCAACCGCCGCAGGCCGATCTGGGGTCCATGCTCGGTGAAGCCCGCGCCGCGCTGATCACCAGCCCGCATACGTCCTTCGTGCCGGGCGCGATGATTCTGGTGATCGTGATGGGAGTGAACCTGCTCGGCGACGGCATTCGAGATGCGCTGGACCCCCGGCTCAAGTCCGGCGCGCTAAGCCGCCCGCAACCCGCCACGAAAGTGGCCCACTTTGCCGCCACTGAGCCGCAACAGCCTGACGCGGTACTGGAGCTTTCAGACGTTTCGACGAGCTTTGATTTGGGCGCACGCGACCTCCAGGCCGTCCGGGAAGTCAGCTTGCACCTGAACCGGGGAGAGTGTCTGGGGCTCATCGGTGAGAGCGGTTCAGGTAAATCCGTAACCGCCCTTTCCATCTTGCGCCTCGTTGCTTCCCCACCCGGAGTTATCAAAGGCGGGTCTGTCCACTTTGGAGATGAAAACCTCGTCCGACTGCCTCACCACCGCCTGCGCCAGATCCGGGGCAATCGGATCTCCTATATCTTCCAAGACCCCCTGACGACCCTGCACCCCCTGCTCACCGTCGGCACACAGATGCTCGAGGCCATCAAGGCCCACCAACGGATCACCACGCGGGAGGCGCAAGAATTGGCGCTGTCGCTGCTGGATCAGGTGCGCATTCCCGACCCTCAACGCGTTTTCACCAGCCATCCCCATCAGCTTTCAGGCGGCATGCGTCAGCGCATCGGCATCGCCATGGCGCTGTGCAACGACCCCGATGTCATCATTGCCGATGAGCCAACGACGGCACTCGACGTCACGGTACAAGCTCAGATCCTGACGCTCATCGATGACTTGAGGCGGGAGCGCGGATTGTCCGTCATCTTTATCACCCATGACTTCAGCGTGGTTTCCCAGCTGTGTGACCGTGTGGCGGTGCTGTATGCCGGTGAGGTGGTTGAGCTGGGTACCACGCAGCAAATCATTGAACAGCCCTTGCACCCCTATACCGCCAAGCTCATGCAGTGCGTCCCACAACTGGGGGCCGGCAGACGGCGGCTGGATGCCATTCCCGGCCTGCCCCCTCGCGCAGATGAACCGCTTACCGGCTGTGCCTTTGCCAGCCGCTGTGACCGGGTTCATGACGCCTGCCTGCAACAGCCGATCGCTCTATCAGACCAAGGGCTCCAGCGCGCCGTCCGCTGCATTCGTCCCGGCGGTGACAATCAACCTGAGCAGCAGGGGGCAGCGGCATGAACCACCCTGCCCTGAGAGTGACGGGACTGCATAAGACCTTCACCGACGCCAGCGGATTGCTTGGCCGGTCCCGCCGTACCGTCCACGCTGTGCGAGGCGTTGATCTGGACGTCGCACAGGGTGAAACCATGGGCATCGTCGGCGAATCTGGTTGTGGCAAGACGACGCTCGCCCGGATGCTCGTCGGCCTGACCCGCCCCACCCAAGGCCGGATTGAAATCAACGGCGTAGAGCGAACGGGCGAAAGTACACGGCGCTTTGGCCGCGACATCCAGTACGTTTTCCAAGATCCAACCAGCAGCCTGAACCCCCGCATGACCATCCGCGAGATCCTGAGCGTACCGTTGCAGCACTTACACGGGATGGATGAACCTTCGCGCACGTCCCGCATCGCTGAAATCATCGAAGCTGTGAACCTCCGCCCACAATTCCTCGACCGCCACCCGCATGAGTTCTCGGGCGGCCAAGCGCAACGGATCGGAATAGCTCGGGCGCTTGCGGCGGACGCCCGCATATTGGTGCTCGACGAGCCGGTTTCTGCCCTCGATGTGTCGATCCAAGCCCAAGTGCTCAACCTGCTCGCCGACCTCAAGGCCGCCTACGGGCTCACCTATATTTTCATCAGCCACGACCTCGCTGTAGTCGAGGCCATCAGCGACCGCGTCGCCGTGTTCTATGCCGGCTCCGTCGTTGAAATTGGCCCGGCAGAGGGGATTTTTGCTGCGCCTCGGCACCCTTACTGCAAGCTCCTCGCCGACAGCGCCCCAGTCATTGGCAAGCCCATGCCGCGCCAGGAAACTGCCTTGAACGACGGCGCGATCAACCCTGCTCAGGGCTCGGGTTGTGCCTTTGCACCTCGCTGCGCTCATGCGAGCGACATTTGCCGTGCACAACAACCGACGCTTGATGGGCCGCCCCGCCACGAAGCAGCCTGCTTCCATCCGCTTGCCTGATCACTAAAGCCGCCGCTCGGGGCCCGCAAAGAAGAGAACGTTTACCAACACGCCATGAACAGCTGACAGGCCAAACTCAATCCCTCTCAGGCGCGGAGCTGTTTGTGACCACTGATGTCTGAGCCGGAGGAACAATTGAGACTCCAGTGGCGTGGAGGGGGTGAAACGTTCTTTTCAGGGGTAAAAAAGGAAGGAAAACTCCATTTCGTTTACGAATAAAAATTGGGTCAAGATCGCACTTAAAACTCTGGGAATAACGTCATTTTAAATGAAGAAATCAGCATGATTTTTGACTCATATCCTTTATTTTCAACTCCTTAAACAGGTGTAAAGTGTTTTTTCTTTTCTCTCTTTACTATACGTAAGGGGCAATCAATTATAGAAAGCCCGTCCCAGACAGTGTTGTACATTTAGGACACTCCCTAACGCATTGATCTTTGATGTGAATTTCTTGCCTCGTTCCATGCGCGTTTGCTTGACCACGGTCAGACTGCAGTCGATGTTTCAGTATGCATGAAATAAAGTTGACACTTTCCAGAGCCATACTCCTTTTGGCGGCCCTGACCCTGCTGTGGTTTGGTGCCCCCGTTGCCGTGGCCCAAGTCCAAGTCAATGCGTCTTTCGACGAACTGGCGGAAGAGGCTGAAATGCTTGAGGC
>CBFHUI010000137.1:0-4671 GCA_965658725.1 Alphaproteobacteria bacterium
CAACGTCGAGCGCCTTAACCGGTTTGGCATCGCTGTGACAGAGGAACGCAACTCCTCCCAGTCCTCGCTGTTCGGGTCTGCGGCGGAAGGCAGCGACGGGGCGGCGACGCTGCAACTGCTGACCGCTGAAGACTGGCCCTTGCAGGAAAAGCTGAACCGCGAGTTCGACGCCATTGGCTTCTATCTGACTGCCCACCCGATCGACGCCTACAGCGATGCGCTGGAGAAACTGCGGGTGCAGAGCATCGGTGACATCCTCAAGAACGGTATCAAGGGCGGACGGGCGCGGATGGCGGGGGTTGTCTCTGCCAAGAACGAACGCCGCTCGGCCAATGGCAACCGCTTTGCGTGGGTGACAATCTCGGACCCGACGGGCTCGGTGGAGTTTGTGTGCTTCTCGGAAATGCTGATGGCGAACCGCGATAACCTCGAAGTCGGAACCACGGTCTATGTCGAGTGCGATCGGGGCAAGGGGGCGGAAGAAGGCGACTTGCGGCTGGCAGCGGCGAAGATCGAGCAGCTCGACACCATGGTCGCCAACGAGTCCGCCGGGCTCAAGCTCTACCTGTCCTCGCCTGAAAGCCTGCCGCCTGTCTCAGAGTTGATCGACGCATGCTCGGGCGGCAATGATCGGGTGCATATCGTAATCGAACTGGACGAGGATCGAGAGGCTGAAGTGGTGCTCGACAAGCGCTTCCGGCTCAGCGGAGCGGTGCGCGCGGCGATCAAGTCAGTACCGGGTGTGATGGCGGTGGATTTCTAGGCCTTACCTTTAAAGGCCTTTAGCCCAACCAGACCCCGACACTGAAGGCAATCACAGCCGCGATCAGGCCAACGCCAAAGACCTCGCTCATCGCTCGCACCCGCGCTTCACGCGTTACAACAGACCGCGCGAAGCCCAGCGCGAGGAGAGCAATCACCGTTGCAATCGAGGCCATGATGAACAGCGTGTTCGCCTCCATATCTCGGCCCCAGAAGGCCAGATAGGGCAGCAGCGGGATCACGCCGAAGATCAGGAAGCTGACAAAGGTCACAAAGCCATCGCGTGCAGGGCTGGCGTCGCTCATGTCTTCCATCCCCAACTCGTGCCGCATCATCCAGTCTGCCCACAGTCCGGGATAGCGCTTGTAGATCTCAGCCACGGTCTGGGCGTCCTTCGCGCTCATGCCAGAGTCTTCGAGCAGGTGAAGGGTCTCTTCGTATTCCTGTTCGGGGTTGTGCTCGATCTCGTGCACTTCAACCGCCCGTTCGCGGTTCCAGCGTGCCTGTTCCGAGCGGGTCGAAAGGAAATCTCCCAGACCCATGGACACCCCATCAGCGAGCAAGTTCGCCAGCCCGAAGATCAGCACCAGCGTGATCGCGTACATCTCCCCATTGCCGCCCGCGCCCAGCAGCGCAGCGCCGGAAAAGCCGGAGACCACGGCAAAGGTGGTGATGATGCCATCAAGACCGCCGTAGACGATTTCTTTGAGGTTATCAGCGAAGGGGCTGCGGCCATGCTCGTGGGCAAGATGCCGGGCCATGGCCTCCGCACTGAGGCTCTCGCCCCGCGGATGGTCCGGCTGGGGCTGTTCAGGGGTCTGGGTCATGGCGGCGCGGCTCCTTGGGTCTTCGCGACCCTCAGCATAGCCTCAAGCCCGCCTCCCTGACCAGCCGCCGCCCTGCACAGGCGCTAGAGCGGTACGGCGAAGGTCTTGGGCGCGCCGGTTTCGGGGTTGAGCAGCGGGGCGCTGGAATACTGCGCAAGAAAGGCCCGGCGGGCACGGTCTGTGGTGTTGGGTGAGGAGCGGTGAAGGGTCAGGGAGGAAAACAGCACGACCGACCCCGCCGGTACAATCGCCGGGATACCCGGCTCGCTGCCTGAATAGCCCACCATCTCCTTACCCGCGGCGTCCCACTCGTGTGGTTCAATGCTCGTGTCGCTGCGCAGGTCGCGCGGCAGAACAAACACGGGGCCGTTGTCGTCCGTGGTATCGTCAATGGCGATCCAGACTGACAAATAAGGCGCATGGTCAAAGCCCACGTAGCCGCCGTCCTGATGCCAGGCAAAGGCTGCCCCAGTGCGCGGGCCTTTGACGACAAACTGCTCGTTGAACAGGTGCGGTGTCTCTCCGATGAACGGCGCGATGAACGCCCGCATGGCGGGACCAAGGATCAGCCCGGCAAGGTCCGCGTTATCCCGGTGGCGGTGGCGGAGAAAGCGCCTGTCGTGGCCCTTGCCGATGTCGTGCGCTTTGCCGCCCAAGTCATCGTCCGGCGGCTCCTGCAACAGGCGGTCGCAGACCGATGACAGCACCGCCAATTCGTCCGCACTCAGCGCGTGGGGAACGATGGCGTAGCCTTGGGAAAAGAACTGTTCGACGTCTGACGGATCGGGGCGCTTCATGCCGACTTCCCTCCAAAACTCTACTCTGAACGACACAGATTAGACTGCCGCGCATGACCTCTAAGCGCAAGCTCTGGTCGCTAAACCAGCCCATAGGCGCGGCGCGCCAACCCGCCCGCCAATTCGGGCGCGAGGGCAAAGGCACTGTCCTCATCCAGCCGCCCACTGGTTACCAGACCGGCCAGATAGCCACTGTCACAGCGCCGTGCCACGTCGTGCCGCGCAGGGATGGAGCAGAACGCGCGGGTATCATCGTTGAACCCGGCGGTGTTGTAGAAGCCGCAGGTTTCCGTGGTGGCCTCCCGGAATCGCTTCATGCCTTCAAAGCTGTCGAAGAACCACCACGGCGGCCCCAGCCGCAGCGCCGGATAGGCTCCCGCTAGCGGTGCAAGCTCCCGACCATAGACGGCGTCATCGAGGGTAAACAGGATGATCCGCAGATCCCGTTCCAAACCCACCGCGTCCAGCAGGGGTTTGAGCGCCGCGACGTAGTCCGTTGGTCCGGGAATATCAAAGCCCTTGTCCCGGCCAAACTCGGCGAAGATTTGCGGGCTGTGGTTACGGCGAGGGCCTGCATGGATCTGCAGCGTCAGCCCGTCCTCCAAGCTCATCCGCGCCATCTCTGTCAGCATCTGCCCGCGAAAGGCCTCGCGCTGTCCCGCACTCGCCTGCCCGCCCATCACTTGCGAAAACAGTGCACTGGCGTCGGCGTGGGACAGGTTAGCGGTGGCGGCACTGGGGTGACCGTGGTCGCTGGCGACGGCCCCGTGCGCGCGGAACACTGCCCGGCGCGCCCGGTGCGCGTTGAGATAAGCGTCCCAGTCCATCCGGCCCTCGCCCGCAAGGGACAGAAGCTGCTCAACCTTTCCGGCAAAGCCCGGCGTATCGGGGTCCACCACTTCGTCAGGGCGGTAAGTCGTGATCACTCGCCCGGCCCAGCCGCTTTCGCCGATCTGCCGGTGCCAGCGCAGATCATCGAGCGCGCCTTCTGTGGTCGCCAGCAAGTCGATGTTGAAGCGCTCGAACAGGGCGCGGGGGCGGCATTCGGGCTGGTCGAGCTGCGCTTCGATAGCGTCGTAAATCGCTGAAGCACTGTCCGCCGTGAGCCGCTCCCTGATCCCGAAGACAGTTTCAAAGGCATGGTTGAGCCACAGCCAAGAGGGCGTTCCGGCGAACAGGTGGAAATGCGCGGCAAAGCGCTGCCAAATGCGGCGCGGGTCCGTCTCCACCGCGCCGCCATCGGTGCGTTCAATCCCCAATTCCTCCAACGACAGCCCCTGACTGACCAGCATCCGAAAGACGTAGTGATCCGGGGTGATGAACAGCGCGGCGGGGTTGGGAAAGCGGGCGTTCTCGGCGAACCAACGGGGGTCACAGTGCCCGTGGGGGCTGAAAATCGGCGCGTCGGCCACGGCGTCGTAGAGCGTTCGGGCCAGCGCACGCGTGCTCGGGTCGGTGGGGAACAGGCGGTCGGGATCAAGCAAGCTCATCAGGCGCTATTGCCCTCCAGTTTCATGGGTCTGTGCGGCCACGCGCTCGACCAGTGCCGGCGCGATTTCGGCCACGGGGTAGCCAGCGAATATGGTGCTGAGGTCGAGCTGGCGCGAGACCAACGCAG
Source organism: Alphaproteobacteria bacterium (assembly GCA_965658725.1). Classification (GTDB taxonomy): domain Bacteria; phylum Pseudomonadota; class Alphaproteobacteria; order UBA7985; family UBA7985; genus UBA7985. Next base: position 4,005 of record CBFHUI010000137.1, read on the forward strand.
CAGGATCGTCGCCGGCCTGCCTGACCGCATCGACCAGCGCAGGCTCCAGCGGGTCGCCCAGCGGCTCTCCCCGGCGCACGCGCGCCGCGACGAAGGCCATCCACGCTGCGACGACCGCGATCAGGCCCGTATGCGCCCGCCCTACCTGCCTGTTTTCAAACAGCGGGTCGAGGATGCGCGGGGGCAGCTTTTGGCTGCCGTCCATGGCGATTTGCGCCAGTAAGTGGCGGATGTTGGGGTTCTGGTATCGAGCCTTGAGCGTCTGGGCGTAGGCCGCCAGATCGGTGTCCGGGGGGGCGGTCAGGGAGGGTGCGAGTTCGTCCTGCCACAGCGCGTCAATCTGCGCCGCGATCACCGGATCAGATATGGCCTGGGCCACGGTTTCATGGCCCGCGAGGCTGCCCCCGTAGGCCAGCGCCGAATGCGTGCCGTTGAGCATGCGCAGCTTCATCCGCTCAAAGGGTTCCACGTCAGCCACCAACTGCACACCCACCCGCTCCAGCGCCGGGCGGTCGCCGTCGACAAAGGTATCTTCCAGCACCCATTGGCAAAACGGTTCATGGGCCACCACGGCCCCGTCGTGCACCCCGGTCGCAGCGGCGACCTGTTCGATCATCGCGGGGGTCGCGGCAGGGATGATGCGGTCCACCATGCTGCACGGGAAGCA
>CBFHUI010000138.1:0-4549 GCA_965658725.1 Alphaproteobacteria bacterium
GATCGTTGAAGTCGCAGCGCGGGCCGCGCGGGAGCAGCAGTTGGGGGACGAGGGCGACGTGATCGTCATCACCGCCGGCATGCCGCTGGGTGCGTCGGGTTCCACCAACATCCTGCGGGTCGCAACGCTCTAGTCTGACGGGCTTTGTTCTTCGGTCTGTCGCTTCCACAAATCGGCGTAGAGGCCGTCTCGGGTCAGCAGTTCCGCGTGCGTGCCGCGCTCAACCAGCTCACCGCCATCGAGTACCAGAATCTGATCCGCATGCATGATCGTCGAAAGTCGGTGCGCGATGATCAGCTGCGTCCGCCCTTCGCCCGCGCGGGCAAAGTTGCGCACGATTTCCGCCTCCGTCGCGCTGTCGAGGGATGACGTGGCTTCGTCGAGGATGAAGATGCGCGGGTTCTTCAAGTAAGCGCGAGCGATGGCCAGTCGCTGGCGTTCCCCGCCTGACAGCTTCAACCCACGATCGCCCACGACCGTTTCATACTTCAGCGGCAAGCCATCAACAAAGTCGGCAAAAGCGGCCATTTGTGCCGCTTCGATCACGTCCTCCATGCTCGCGTCTGGCCGAGCGTAGCGGATGTTCGCCTCAATGGTATCGTGGAACAGAACGCAGTCTTGCGGCACCACGCCCAAGGCATCACGCGCGCTTTGCAGCCGCACGTCGCGGATATCCTGCCCGTCGATGCGAATGGCACCGCTCTGCGGATCATAGAGGCGCAGAAGGAGCTTTTGGATCGTCGATTTCCCTGCGCCCGTCGGTCCCACCAGTGCCGTGGTCTTCCCGCCCGGCGCAACAAAACTCAGGCCTTCCAGCACGGTCCCTTTGGAGGGGTAGTCAAAGCGGACGTCTTCAAACGAGAGCGTGCCGTCACCGGGAACCAGGTCGGTTGCGCCGGGCCGGTCGGTGATGGTGTTCGGGACTTCGAACAGCGACATCATGCGTTCGGTGTGGCGCAGGCTGTCGAGGATACGCCGGTTGACGATCCCTAGTCCCCGCAACGGCTGGAACAGGCGCAGGATCAGCGCGGCCAGCGCCACGAAACCACCGACGGTCAGCGCGCCAGTCGAGACCTTTGGCACCGTGATCGCTAGCAGCAGAACCAAGGAACCGCTCAGGATCAGCGCAATCGTGACCTGGCGGATCATGAAGTAGACCGACACCCGCAGCGCCCGCGCGCGGTATTCTTCCATCGCCCCATCAACCGCCTTGGCCTGCCGGTCTTCAGCGGCAAAGGTCTTGACGGTTTCGGCGTAGGACAGCCCCTCGACGATCAGGTCGGAGACCTTGTCCTCGGTCTCGTTCACCTTGCCCACCAGTCGCGCTCGCAAGCGATCGAACTGCACCACGGCGAGCAGATAGAGCACCATGGTCCCGGCGAGGATCAGCGCGGACCACATGTCGTAGCGGGTGGTCAGCAGGATGTAGGCGATGATCAGTTCAATGATGATCGGCAGAAAACTGAGCAGTACCACGTTCGCCAGTTCTTCGAGCGCCCGCGTCCCCCGCTCCACCGACTGCGCCAACCCGCCTTTGCGGTTGTCCAGGTGGTACGACAGCGGCAGGCGCAGGATATGGCCGTAGACATCGGTCGTCACGCGGCGAATGGCTCGCAGCGTCACGCGGTCCATCAGCATGTCCATGACGTTATCGAGCACCGTATCCGCGACGCGAAACAGCCCATAAGCCAGCACCAGCCCCAACGGCAAGGCCAGCTCCATCCCAATCCCCAGCGCATCGATCAGCGCGCCGTAGACGAAGGGCAGACCGATGACGAAGATCTTGTCCGCGACCAGCATCACAGCGATGAGCAGCAGGATTCCGGGCCGACGCTCTTCCGGGTTTTTCGACCAGACGATTTCTTTCACCAGCCCCACGAGGTCGCGGAGCTTGGGCTGGGTCTTGCCGTCGTGGGCGCGGGGCCAGTTGCCCATAGCGACTTTTGAAACGGGAGGCATCGGCGGGTCAGGACTCCAGCGGGTTGAAACGGTGAGGGTGAAGCGCTTGCCACACCCAGGTTTCGAGCGGCAGTGGCCGGCCGAGGGCTTCGGCGATCAGGCACGAGGCCAATATGGGGGCGTAAAGGTAACCTTTGGACCCCAAACCGGTCAGAACCCCCAAATTTTCACCCAGCCACCCGGTCAGCGGCAGGTGGTCAGGGGTCGTAGCGCGCAGGCCGACCCAGCTTTCGCCAGTCAGTGTCGCGCCACTCTCCGGGAAAGCGGCGGTGAGGCGGGCTAGGTTTTCGGCGCTGTCCGATCCGCGGGGTGCGCGCCAGTCGTCGGGCGGCGAACGGTCAAAGCTGGCGCCGAGCCATGCGGTTTGATCTTTTGCTGGCAGCAGCAGCCGGCCAAAGTTCAGCGGCCGCTCGAATCCGGCGCGTTCGTCCAGCTTGACCCGATCCTGCTGCCCTCGATTGGGATTGAGTCGCAAGCCTTCCACCAGCTCAAGCGACCCCAGCCCAGCGGCCAGAATGCCCGGTGCAGGCAGGGCATCGAGCGCGTCGGCGCGGTTCTCGATCCGCTCCAACGTGGCTGTTCGGAAGGCGTGGGTATCCACTGAAAGCGCGTCGTTCACCAGCACTCGGTCGGCGTTGAGCCACTGATGCGCGACATCGCGCTCCATCGCCCATCGCTCGCGCAATCGCGCGTCACTCACCACCGCCTCGACCCCCCGCTCGGCAAAGGCGGCGTAGGGAGCGAGGTGGAAGAAAGCTGCGCGACGCAGGTGGCCAAACGGGCCGCGGTCGCCACTGGGGCGGAAGTTGACCAAGGCGTGGGGCACAGCTGACCCTTCTGGCACCGTGCCAGCGCCGTGCAAAACAGCGCGCCATCCGGCATCTTCGGCGGCCAGCGCCACGTTCAGCCCGGCAACGCCTGTTCCGGCCACGCTAAGCGGTGCGTCAGGGCGGGTGCGTGGGCGCCAGGAACCGGCGTAGGCGGCGGTGAGATGCTCGCGCTTCTTGGCCCAGCCGGGGCGCTTGCCGACGCTGAAGCCCGCTGCTTCAAGGCCCCGCCGCACGTCTCCTGCCGCCGTAAAGCTCGACAGCTGCGCACCGGGGCGGGACAGGCGGGCAAGCTGCGAGAAAATCGCGTCGGTCCACATGTCAGGGTTTTTGGCAGGGGAGAAGCCGTCGAGAAACCAGATATCGACCTGCGCTGACAAGCGCGCCAGCGACTGCGCCGCATCGCCGTGCAGAAGCATCAGGCGCGCGCCGCCTCGGCTTTCCCGTTCACTGGACACAAAGCCCGCGCGCGGGGTCTCGCTCTGGGGCAGCCAGTGCAGGCTTGGGTCGCGTAGGGCGTTGGCTTGCGCCGCTTGTGCAGCGGTCAGAGGGCGGGCCTCGACGCCGATATAATCCAGACGGCCGGTATAGCCCGTCTCGGCCATTGCCTGTTGAACCAGCGCGAAGGTTAGCCCTGTTCCAAAACCAATTTCGCCGACCACCAAGTCTTCGTTCGCCGCCAGCTGATCGAGCAACCCTGAGCCTTCAAGGTAAACATATCGAGTCTCATCGCGGCCGTCGTACTGGAAGTACCAGTCCCCATGCACGGCATCGATCACCTTGCCATCATCAATGGCGAGCCGCGCTTCCTCAATTTTTAGCGGTTCGGGAAAAGCCATGCAGTCCTATGGCTTGATTTTCCGCTGAAGGAAAGCGACGACTGACCGCGATGGAGCAAACAGGGGCGGTCCATGACACTGAAACGCTACGGTGCCGTAAAGGGCCGCGTCTGTGATGTTTACGGGGAGCGGCGGGACGATAAGTCACCACACTTTTACATGACACTCGACTGCGGGCAGCGGGAATGGCGGCTGGCGATCAACGTCAAATCCCGCCGCTGGCCCAGCGAAGTTGCCTTTACCCGCCTGTCTCCCTTCACCCACGCCTTTACCCACCGCCTCGACGACCTGCCACTGGGGCTGACGCCGCTCAACCACCGCCGAGACAGGCGGCGGCATGGGCTCGACTACTTGCGTGACAACTTTTTTCGCATCGACGAGCTGGTCGCCCTGCCGCATCACCGTCCGGGCCGGAATAACGACTTGATCGACGTGCTTTACCGCGACGGCAACCGCGCGCGGGAACAAGGGTGGGAAGCGGTCGCCTTTGGCGAGCCGTTCAACGACAGGGCGCGGCGCGGACTGCACAACATCCATATGAATCAGGGCTCGCTGGGCCGGTACAAGCGGGTCAATGGCCCGCATCAGGATGGCGCGCTGTTCCTGCGGTCGCCCGAAGAAGGGTGGATTGCCTACTTCTGGGCGTTTCAGAGCCAAGCCACGCAGACGGACCCCATCACCGGCAACGCCCTCGACGACGCCCCGCTGATCTGGCACGTGCTCAACCCGGAGGGATGAGCCAGCCGCGCCCTGTGGTTCAGGCTTTGAGGCGGGGCAGGGGCCGGGATTTGATTTCCTTCAGCAAGCCACCCACGCCCATCCCCTGAATATCGGTTGGCGTCGGAAACAGGTCCGCGCAGGCCCGCTCCAGCACCCAATCAAAGCCATTGAAGGCCACCGACCGCGCGCACCCCGGCGCGCCGA
>CBFHUI010000139.1:0-4504 GCA_965658725.1 Alphaproteobacteria bacterium
GTGCGGCTGGCAGGTGTGACAGGTCCAGCATGATGTGATCGCTGTCTTCACCAACCCCGCGACCTTCGCGGATTTCCATGGTCATGGCGCGAGAAACAACGTCGCGCGATGCCAGATCCTTGGCCGATGGTGCGTAGCGCTCCATGAAGCGCTCGCCCTCTGCGTTGCGCAGGATGCCGCCTTCGCCGCGCGCGCCTTCGGTGATCAGCGCCCCGACACCGTAGACGCCGGTCGGGTGGAACTGGACGAACTCCATGTCCTGCGTAGGGATCCCCGCTCGTAGCGCCATGCCGCCACCGTCGCCAGTACAGGTGTGCGCCGCAGTACAAGAGAAGTATGCGCGGCCGTAACCACCAGTCGCCAGAATGGTGCGCTGCGCGCGGAAGCGGTGCAGCGTGCCGTCGTCCATCTTCAGCGCCACAACGCCGCGGCAGTTGCCTTCGGCGTCCATGATCAGGTCGATGGCAAAGTATTCGATGAAGAACTCAGCCGAGGCGCGCAACGACTGCTGATAAAGCGTGTGCAGCATGGCGTGGCCGGTCCGGTCCGCCGCCGCGCACGTGCGCTCCGCCTGTCCGCCCTTGCCGTAGTTGGTGGTCATGCCGCCGAAGGGACGCTGGTAAATCTTACCGTCTTCGCGACGGGAGAAGGGCATGCCGTAATGCTCAAGCTCGATGATCGCCGGAACCGCTTCGCGCGTCATGTACTCAATCGCGTCTTGATCGCCTAACCAGTCCGAACCCTTCACAGTATCGTACATGTGCCAGCGCCAGTCATCTTCGCCCATGTTGCCCAGCGACGCCGCGATGCCGCCTTGTGCCGCGACCGTGTGAGATCGGGTAGGGAACACTTTGGTGATGTTGGCGGTCTTCAAACCGGCTTCAGCCAGACCGAGGGTCGCCCGCAATCCCGAGCCGCCCGCGCCGACAACGATGACGTCAAAGGTATGGTCGGTGAACTGATAGTCTTTGGTGGCCATGAAACGGGTTCCTTAAGAATTCGTTGGTGCTCAAGCGAGCATGAGACGCAGGACCGAGAGGGCTGCGATCAGGCCGAGCACGATCAAACCACCGCGCACAAGAATGATGGTGACGAGGCGCGCGGCATGGCTACCAATATAATCCTCAATCACGACCTGTAAGCCGAGATGGGCGTGGTAAAATGACGCGCAAATGAAAAGCAGTGCGACCCCGCCCCAGAACGGAGAGCCCAATTTGGCCACTGCCGTGGCGTAGTCTTCGCCAATCAGCGTGATGACGAGCAGGATCATCAGCGGAGAGAGGATCATCATGGCGATGGCGCTCAAGCGCTGCATCCACCAATGATCGGTGCCTTCCTTGGCGGAACCCAGCCCACGGGCGGTTTTCAGGGACGGAGACGTCGTGGTCTTGGCCATGAGGTTTTTTCCTTTCCGCGCTTAGGTGAGCCAGAAGAACAGGGCGAGCGCGACCATGGCGACGGACAGGATGACCCAGCCGATCAGCACCGCAATCCCGGCCTTTTCCGCACTTTCCAGATCCAGCGAATGCCCGGTATCCCAGATCAGGTGCCGAATGCCGTTACAGAAGTGATAAGCGATGGCGACCATCCAACCCAACAGGGCCAATCCCCCCAGCGGCATCATGAACGCCGTAAACACCGCATAGGCCCCTGGACCCGTGGCCAAAGCTGCCAGCCACCACGCCAGAACGAGTGTTCCAAACGCAAGGCCGACCCCGGTCACGCGATGCGAAATCGACATCAGGGGCAGCAGCGGCAGGCGGTAAACCTGCAAGTGCGGCGACAAAGGCCGCTGGACAGAAGGATTTTGTTCGGTCATGGGAAATCCCGGGGTTCGGGTGACTTGATGGTATGCACTTCGAGTAGCTTAACTCCGGCATACCTTCAATCACCTGCGACGTTTTTTGACCAGTGGCTCAGCAATGACAATTTTGACACTCTCCAGTCAGGTTCTGTACGGGCACGTCGGCAATGCCGTCGCGGACTTCGCCCTCAAACGGCTCGGACACACGGTAATTGCGGTGCCAACGGTGGTTTTGAGCAACCACAAGGGGTATTCTGACGCCGTTGGTGAGGTCATAGGGCCGGATTTGCTCCGCGATTACTTCGCAGCGCTTGATCGACGCGGCGCCCTCGACACGATTTCAGCCGTCCAGACCGGTTTCATTGCGACATCTGGACAGGCGCAAACCATCTTTGATTTTCTGGCGAACGTGCGCACCGGAAAGCCGGACTTACCAATCATCGTTGATCCGGTCATGGGAGATAAAGGGCGCCTCTACGTCGAACCGTCTCTGGTGAGCCTTTACCGCGAACGCGCCCCGAGTCTCGCCAGCCTCATCACCCCGAATGCCTTTGAAGCGCAGACGCTTGCGGCTTTGGAAACCGGCACAGCTGCGGAACTGGTCACGGCCCTACGCGCCACCGGCTTCGCCCAAGGGGTCATCACGTCTGCCGAAAGCCTCCCCGATGTCGCGCAAGGAACTGGGGGAGACAAGGCGCTGATCACCTTCGAAGCCAACGGTGACAAACACGACATGATCCGCCATCCGGGCGTCGTTTTTCCCCGCGACCCAAACGGCGTTGGCGACTTCGTGGCTGCGCTGTCTGCTGGCCTCTACGGTCAGGGCAGCTTGCGCGCCAGGACCGAGCGCATCACACGAGCGCTGGTCGTCCTTCTCGAAGCCACTCAGGCGCGCGGTCTGGGAGAACTAGCCTTGGTTCAGGCGCAGGAGCAATGGGTCGCTGCGCTGGACAACTGAGACGGTTCAGGCGGCGTTGATCCGCGCAACAAAGGCGTAGAAGCTCTCGCCCTCCAGACCTTCAGCGATGTAGCGATCGTTAAGCGCGCTCTTCTGGGCGAACAGCGTTTGCGCCCAAGTGTTCTCCAGCGCACGATCGTAGGCGGCGTAGGCCTGCGTCAGCCGCTCTGAAAATCCCTTTGCTGTGGTCACGGTGCTTTCACCCAAACGCAGCCGATAAGCCACCGTCGGCACAAGGGCCGCGGTGAGCCCGCACGCCATGAACACCTCTACCGCATGCATCACGTCCTGCGCCGGTGCGTTCCAGAACGGTCCCTCATCCGTGCCGCGGGGCAGTCCCGCCGCATGCACCGGATGAAACGACGCTCCCCACCTGGCAAAGTCACCCAGCATAAGACGTTCCTGCCCCGCTGAGGGCACTTTGAGCAGCGGTTCACCCCTTGCCGTCTCTATCTGCGTTGGCGCGAAGGCACAGCCCTCAACCAACGCAACAGGATAAAGCGCAGCGAGATAACCGGGGGACCAGCTGTCGTCTGCGTCGAGATACGCGATGAAGCGACCTTCAGCCGCGGCAAAGCCCCGGTTCCGCGCGGGACCAGGGCCGGTCTTCTCCATCGGCGTTGTGACCAGCTTGATGCGAGGATCCGCGGCGGCGAAGGCGCTGTAGTCCGCGCCATCATCGACGCTGAGCACGATCTCGATCCGCAGCCCGTACGGCTCCTCTATCGACGCTAACGCGCGGGCGAGGGTTTCTTGGGCGCGATAGACCGGGATGATGACGCTAACGTCGATCGACATGGCCCTACCTAGCGCTGGGATGCCTGAGCACGGCCGTCAAACAGCAAGTAGAGCGGTACGGAAACGACCATCAAACCCGCCGGTACCAGCGTCAGCGCCCACCGCAGAGCGTCCACGGCTTCCCGAGGCTGAACCACCTCCGGGCCGCCCGCTGTCGTCTCGATCCAACCATAGAGCGCCAGCAGCGAGCCGAGCGCGAGTGGCGCAAAGGCATTCCCGACCTTCTGCCCCAGCAGCCACAAGCCACTGAACGCACCCGCGACCTGAAAGCTCTCACGCTGGTTCGACCAGTCCACCATATCGGGCATCATCGACCACGGAAGTTGCTGGTAACAGCCGTTCGCCGCACCAATGAGGAAGACGAATAGTGTGATCAATCCAATGTTGGTCACGCCCGCCTCGATCCCCGCAGAAGTCGGGAGGACGAAAAAGAAACCCACGAGAATCACGCCGTAAAAGACGGTCCCGCCCATAAAGGTCGCCTTCTTCCCATAAGCGCGAGACAGACTGACCCAGACAAACTGCGAAAGCATGGAGCCGAGAACGAAGAGTGCGAAAGACGTAGAAAATGCGCCCAAGGTCCAAACCACCGCAAGCACACCCGGCGCGTCTACCGTGATGATCAACTCACGTGCGGCGAAAGGGATTCCCAGGGTGATGAAAGCAATGCCAAATGTTTGCACCCCGTAGATCACAGTGAGCACAACAAAACGACGATTGCGCAGCGCAGCGCCGATCTGGCGCGTGAACTGCACGGACTCAGCTGGACCCTGTTGCCGGTGGCCGTAGGTAGAAAAAGCCGCGATCCAAATTGCTCCAATTACGATCGGCGCATATACGGCCATGGCCAGCGCGTGAGAAAGCCCAAGGCCGTTTGGATCGATCAGGATGGGAAAGGCACCGCCGGTCAACAGGATACCCAGACCAGCCGCTGCCATACGCCA
>CBFHUI010000140.1:0-4493 GCA_965658725.1 Alphaproteobacteria bacterium
TTTTCCTGATCTGTCTCAGGCTCCTTCATGGAGCGTCAGCGACCGACGGCGCAGCCGGCGACTTGCGCGACGCTTGGCGAAGCGCGCGAAGCGCGTTGAGCTAAGTCGGCGCCACCAATGCAGCGGTTCAAGACGATCCTGAACCAATCCTTTCAAGCCTGAACCGCCAGCGCGCCTGAGCCAACACCGCTGGGTGGCGCGTCACTCCTTTCAGCCGCTGCGCGGCTTTCAGGAGTGCCACGCGCAAGCTCGCCGACCCTGTCGGCGGTCGGCTATCGCCTCCGTCCGTTCCTGATCTGTCTCAGGTTCCTTCCCGGAGCGTTAGCGACCGGCGGCGCAGCCGGCGACTTGCGCGACGCTTGGTGAGGCGCGCGCAGCGCGTCGAGCCAAGTCGGCGCAACCGATTGGCTCCGCTTACCCCCACCTCAGAGAGCAAACTCAAGCTCGCCTCAACGGGTCAACCAAGAGTGGACGATAAACTCGCCAGTCCCAGAGTACCGAGAGTTGGTGAAAGGGATTGTGCCGTTGTCGCCGTGGGTGTTGATCTGGGCGATGATTAGCACCGCTCGGTCCGTATCCGCGCTCTTGATGAAACGCGCCGTCGCCGACCCACCGACATCACGGTTGCAGTCCTTCGACCCGCCCACACACATGCGCCCCTCGACAAAGGAGAAGCGGGCGTAGCCCTCCTCATCGACAGCGTCAAAGCTGAACGTCCAAGTCGCCAGCGTGTCCTTTCGCGCCTTTTCGAGGCGGCCTTTGGACTCAATCGTCAGCATTCCCTGTCGCATCGAAATGTCCGCTGAGCCCTCATTGCCCGCCCAATTCTTTGACATGAAGCCTTCGATTTCCGACGCGCTCGCCAGTGATGTATCGTCGATCGCAGCCAGCGCTTCATCGACTTCGCCGTCGAGCGCACCAAAGACACACCCCGTCAGCCCAGCCACTGACACCAGCATCAGCATCAGCCCTGCGACCATAGTCCTCACCACACCGCGCGCCGCAGCCTGAACATCCAAGTTTTGCACCTTCGTCATCTTCGTCTTCCCCAAATTTGGTTTTGAAAAGGTCCATCAATTTAGTTTAAAATCAGTATTCCCTTTAAGAATTTATAAATCAAGTAAATGACGCGCATAAGTTGTGGATAAGGGCGGCTGTGCCATGAACGCTTCGCGCGTGACAAGCCGAGGCTGCTTCCGCTAAGCACGGGCCATGGAACAGCGCCTAACCCTTCCCCGCCCCGACGACTGGCACTTGCACCTCCGCGACGGAGACATGCTGCGTGCCGTGGTCCCGTGCAGCGCTCGAGACTTTGCCCGCGCCATTGTCATGCCGAACCTGGTCCCGCCCGTGCGCACCGGTGCCGATGCGGCCGCCTATGCTGAGCGGATCAGGGCCGCGATCCCGGCGGGCGATGATTTCACACCGCTGATGACGCTCTACCTGACAGAGACCACAGACCCCGACGACGTCGAGGCAGCCTTCACCGCCGGTCTGATCCACGCGCTCAAGCTCTACCCCGCCGGCGCGACGACCAACTCCGACGCCGGCGTGCGCGATTTCGACAAAGCCCAGCCGGTGTTCGAACGAATGGCAGAGCTAGGCATCCCGCTGCTGACCCACGGCGAAGCCACCGCCCCAGAAATCGATATCTTCGACCGCGAAGCCCGCTTTATCAGCGATGTTCTCGACCCCTTGCGCCGCCGCAATCCGGCCCTGAGAGTGGTCATGGAGCACATCACCACCAAGGACGGCGCAGACTACGTGGCCAACGCGCCAGAGGGCAGCATGGGCGCGACCATCACCGTTCAGCACCTCATGCTCAATCGGAACCACATGCTGGTCGGTGGGTTGCGTCCGCATTACTACTGCCTGCCCATCCTCAAGCGCTCGACCCATCAGGAGGCCTTGCTCCAAGCCGCAACATCCGGCAACCCGCGCTTCTTTTTGGGCACGGACAGCGCTCCACACCCCACAGACCTGAAGGAAAACGCCTGCGGCTGTGCGGGCGTGTTCTCCGCGCCGAACGCGCTGGCTTGCCTCGCCCAGACGTTCGAGGATGCACGCGCGCTGGACCGGCTTGAGGGCTTTGTCAGCCGTCATGGCGCCCGCTTCTATGGCCTCCCCGTCAATACAAGCACCCTCACTCTCGAACGCCTGAGCGCGCCGCAACCCGTCCCGGACCCTGTCACCGTCGGCGAGCGCACAGTCACCGTCTTTGACCCCATTCGACCGATTTACTGGCGCGTGGCGCGTTGACCCTTCAAAGTGAGTCGCGCTAGCCAAGAACAGCCGTAGACCACCCAGAACCAATCCCCCAACAACCCGCGAAAGAGAGAGCCCATGCAGTCCCCGGCCTTCGCTGACCCCGCCCTGATGGCCCGCATCACTGCGCGCGCCCTGCTGGAAATCGGTGCCGTCAATTTCCGCGCCGACGAGCCCTACACGCTGACCAGCGGCATGAAGAGCCCGGTTTATATCGACTGTCGCAGCCTGATCTCGCACCCCCGCCTGCGCTCGACGCTGATGGATTTCGCCGTCTCCACGCTTTATCGCAACGTCGGACTGGAAGCCTTCGACGCCATCGCAGGGGGCGAAACCGCCGGTATCCCGTTCAGCGCGTGGATCGCTGACCGCATGGAATTGCCCATGAACTACGTGCGCAAGAAGCCCAAGGGCTTTGGCCGCGACGCCCAGATCGAGGGCGCACCCGTGGAGGGCAAGCGCGTGCTGCTGGTTGAAGACCTGACCACTGACGGCGGCTCGAAGTTCCGCTTCATCGACGCCATTCGCAACGCTGGGGGCACGTGCGGCCACACGTTCGTCCTGTTCTTCTACGACATCTTCCCCCAGACCCGCCCCGCCCTCGCCGCCCACGGCGTCGAGTTGCACGCGCTGGCCACGTGGCGCGACGTCTTGGCAGTTGCCCGCGAGCAGAGCGCCTTTGACACCGATACACTCGATCAGGTTGAAGCCTTCCTCGGTGACCCCTTGGGCTGGTCAGGCACGCGGGGCGGTGTGTCCGAGCTTGGCATTCCGGGAGCCTGAAAACCATGACAGCCACCGGCCCACACAACCGCTTCCTGGCCCACTCCGGGGCCAAATACCCCATCGTGCAAGCCCCCATGGGCTGGATCGCCCGCCGGCAACTCGCCTCGGCCGTCTGCGCCGCCGGGGGCCTCGGCATCATTGAGACCAGCAGCGGCGAAACCGACGCCTGCAAAGCTGAGATCGAAGCCATGGCAGACCTCACCCAAGCGCCGTTCGGGGTCAACCTGCCCATTCTGTTCCTCCGCGATGACGCCATGCTGCGGTACATTTGCGAGAGCGGGGTAAAGTTCGTCACCACCTCAGCCGGTTCACCCGCCAAGTTCATTGGCCCGCTGAAAGACGCAGGGATCGTCGTCTACCACGCCGTGCCCACCGTCAAAGCCGCCCTCAAAGCAATTGAGTGCGGGGTTGACGGGTTGGTGGTCGAGGGCGCGGAAGGCGGCGGCTTCAAGAACCCCGAAGAAGTCTCAACCATGGTCCTGCTCCAAGGCATCCGCGCGGTCAGCAATATCCCGATGATCGCGGCAGGCGGGATTTGTGACGGTCGCGGCATGGCCGCTGCTTTTGCACTCGGCGCAGAAGCCGTGCAGATGGGCACCCGCTTTGTTTCCTCCGCAGAAAGCCCAGTGCACGCCAACTACAAGCGCGCCATTGTGTAAGCGGAAACCACCGGCACGTTTGTGCTCAACAAGCAGGCCTCACCCTGCATCCGCGCGCTCATGACCGAGCGCACAGCCGCCATTGCCGAGGAAGGCCGGATGGATTTCTCCGTCATGGGGGCCATCAAGGATCTCTACTTTGGCGGCGATATGGAATCGTCCGTTGCGCTCGCAGGTCAGTCTGCCGGGCTGATCGACGAAGTGCGCCCGGTCGAGGCCATCATCAACGACATGATCGCAGAGTTCCACGCCATCACCGGCCGCCTCGGCGGCCTCGCTGCCACCGGCGGGTTCTAGCCGAGCGACGCAACCACAATGGGCGCCTTATCCCCCTCACCCTTCAGAGCCCTGCGCCCCATGTTGGCCGTGTAGAGTGTTGGTACGGCGGTTCAGACCCGCTCCAGCCCTAGCGCAATCCCCTGCCCCACACCAACGCACATGGTGCACAGCGCCCGCTCCAGCCCCCGTTCCTGCAACTCATAAGCCGCCGTCAGCGCCAGACGCGCCCCGGATGCACCCAGCGGATGGCCCAAGGCAATCGCCCCGCCGTTGGGGTTCACACCCGCGCCGGTCTCGTCCACGCCCAGCGCCCGCAGAACAGCGAGACCCTGTGCGGCAAAGGCTTCATTCAGCTCAATCACGTCGATATCGCTCATGCTCCACCCCAACCGGGCGAGCAGCTTTTCCGTCGCCGGCACAGGACCGATGCCCATGATCCGAGGCGGCACGCCCGCAACCGCCGCGCCCGCCACGCGCGCAATCGGCGTCAAGCCGTGCGCCCGA
>CBFHUI010000141.1:0-279 GCA_965658725.1 Alphaproteobacteria bacterium
GTTCCGGGGCCAAAGATCGCCTTTCCCGCCGGATCGGTCCCGGTGACGGTCACCTCGGGCTTTCAGCTGGCCGTGCCACAGGGCTATCAGGCCTTTCAGGCACCGGATGGGTCATTCTTCCTGATGCGGCGCTAGGATGCGGACCCATGCGTGGATAGGGACCGACCTTATCCACCGGCCGTTCTAGGCAGAGCCGCGATAATCCGGCATAAACCGAGCCAATGACTGAGGAAACAGGGCTCGTGCGTATGTATTCTGCTGCTATCTCCGGGACAGGCT
>CBFHUI010000141.1:289-4401 GCA_965658725.1 Alphaproteobacteria bacterium
GGTGGCGCTCAATGCCTTTGTCGAACGCTTCAACGCCGAGAACGCTGAAGCCATCGAAGCCGGTACCGTGGCAGCGCTCGCGCCGTCTTCGGACGAGTTCATCGTCAAGGCAAGCGGGATCAAGTCGCGCTACGTGCTAAACAAAGAAGGGGTGCTCGATATCGAGCGCATGGCCCCTTCATTGCCGACCCGCGGTGATGATGAGCTTTCCATTCAAGCTGAGATGGCGATCCAGCCCGCGCGTGATGCCATTGCAGCGGCAGGACTGGAGATTGGCGACATCGACGGCGTGATCTGCGCCGCCTCGAACATGCAGCGCGCTTATCCGGCTATGTCGATCGAGATTCAAGCGGCGCTCGGCATGAACGCTGGTTGGGCCTTTGACATGAACGTGGCCTGTTCTTCGGCGACCTTCGGCGTTGACATGGCAGCGGCGGCGGTACGCTCAGGGCAAGCGAAGCGGATCCTGATGATCAACCCCGAGATTTGCTCGGCACACCTGAACTGGGAAAACCGGGACTGTCACTTTATCTTCGGCGACGTCTGCACGGCGGCGGTGATCGAGCGGGAGGATCTGGCGCTGGAGCGTGGGGCAGGACCGGTGTGGTCGGTTCTGGGCTCCAAGCTCAAAACCCAGTTCTCCAACAACATCCGAAACAACTTCGGTTTCCTCAACCGCACGGAGGCTGATGCTCGCACGGGCTGGGATCTCCTGTTCAAGCAGGAGGGCCGCAAGGTGTTCAAGGAAGTTGTGCCGATGGTCGCACAAATGATCGGTGAGCATCTAGGAGAGCACGAACTTGGCCCCGGTGACGTGCGCCGCTTCTGGCTGCACCAGGCCAACAAGAACATGAACGACTTCATCGCGCAAAAGGTGCTCGGGCGGGTCCCTGATGAGGATGAGGCACCAGTGGTGTTAGATGAATTTGCCAATACCTCGTCTGCGGGCTGTATTATCGCCTTTCATCGCCATTCTCGCGATCTGAGCGTTGGCGATCTGGGCGTGCTGTGCTCCTTTGGGGCGGGTTACTCCGCCGGTAGCGTGATCGTTCGCCGCGCGGCTTAAGCCAGCCGACCCGAGCACAAGGATAAGAGACACCATGACCACGCGCTTTACCGGGACCGATGCCTACGTCGCTGACGAAGGCCTGATGATGGCCGTCAACGCTGCGATCACGCTGGAGAAACCCATTCTGGTCAAAGGCGAGCCAGGCACGGGCAAGACCATGCTCGCCGAGCAGGTCGCGCAGGCGCTGGGCGCGCCCTTCATCCAGTGGCATATCAAGTCCACCACCAAGGCGCGTCAGGGTCTCTATGAATACGATGCAGTCAGCCGACTGCGTGACGGTCAGTTGGGCGAAGAAAAGGTCCACGACATTGGCAATTACATCGTCAAGGGCAAGCTCTGGGACGCCTTTGACAGCGACCAGCGCGCGGTCCTGCTGATCGATGAGATCGACAAGGCCGACATCGAGTTTCCCAACGATTTGTTGCTGGAACTCGATAAGATGGAGTTCTTCGTCTACGAGCTGAACCGGGTGATCAAGGCGAAGAACCGGCCCATCATCATCATCACGTCGAACAACGAAAAAGAGCTACCCGACGCCTTCCTGCGCCGCTGCTTCTTCCACTACATCACCTTTCCTGACAGGGAAACGCTCGCGCAGATCGTGGACGTACACTATCCGGGGATCAAGCAATCGCTGCTCAAGGCGGCGATGGAAGCGTTCTTTGGCCTGCGTGAGATTCCGGGGCTGAAGAAGAAGCCTTCGACCTCGGAACTGCTCGACTGGCTCAAACTGCTGATGGCTGAAGACATCGATGAAAGCGTGCTGAGGGAGTCTGCGACGAAAAAGGTGATTCCACCGCTCTACGGCGCGCTGCTCAAGAACGAACAGGACGTGCAGCTGTTCGAGCGTCTGGCCTTCATGTCGCGCCGCGAAAGCTAGGGCGTATCAGGCTGGCGTTAGGCTAGGCTAGCAGGGCCGAGGCGCGACCCCGGCACTGCAGTCAGGCTCTATTGCGGGCCGCAATCGTCGGTCACGATCGGATAACCACCTTCCCCCACAGGACAATCAGCGTAGGGATCCACGTACGCGCCCGCCGCTTCCACTGCCGCGTCTGCCGCCGCCTGCATTTCGGTGCTGCGGGCGTCGTGTTGGCTTTGTTCCGCTTCCAGCGCGGCAATCCGGTCAGCGATGCTTGCGGCGGCCGGATCGGTCTTCTCGCATTCGATGAAGTAGAAGCTCTGTCGTGTCTGCGGGTCCACGCCTTGGAGCACTTTGGTCACGGGGCCATAGCCGGAAGACAGGCAGTAGCCCGCTTCCTGCGCGTGGATCGGGGATTTGAACAGAATGTGCAGGAAGTCGTCTCCGACCACCGGGACGACCATGCCGTACTTGGTCACGTCGATCTCTGCCGGGCGCGCGCGGGCGAGGGCGCTGGTCGAGATGGTGCTCTCCCCCGAAACTGTTGCGCTCGCACTACCGGAGCCCGGTGCGCCCAGCTCGCTGGTGCTGATCAGGATGGCTTCGTCACAGCCGCTCAGGGCCAGAGCACCGACAGCCAGCGTGGTCACTGCGGCAGCGCGTCCGGCCAAGGTTAAAGCACGTTTCATTCTCACCCCCAGAGCATCGACAGGCCCGAGGCTGCGACTTTTCGGCGGTCTCCGTGGGTTCAGGCTTGAATAAGCAAGCCTGATCGGCGGATATGCCAGTGCTTCGACAGCATCGGGTCGGCTACTTTTAGCCTCGAAGGCTTTGCGACAAAAGGGGGGATAAGGTCCATGAGTGAACCATTGGTGAGCCGGCAGTTCAGCCGCGGCCCTCGCCGCCCCATGCCCGAGCACCGAGACGACTTTGAAACCCGCGTACGCCGGGCCATCGGCGGGCAGCACTTTTCCAAGACGCTGGATATCACGCCGGTGAGCATTGATTACGGTCAGGTGACGTTGAAGATGCCCGTGCAGCCCAAGGTCTATCAGCAGATGGGCTACGTCCACGGTGGTGCGATTACCGCGCTGCTCGATACGGCGACCGGCATGTGCTCGGTGACCATGATCGGCGAAGATGAGATGACCCTGACCAGCGAGCTGAAGGTGAACTTCCTCGGCCCTGGCGAGGGCGAATACATCCTCGGCACGGCGCGGACCATCAAGGACGGTGGGCGCTTGCTGATCATGGAGGCTGAAGCCATGGCCGTGTTCGAAGACGGCCGCACCCGCGACGTTGCGCACATGACAACGACTTATATTAGAATGCCTCGCGGCCAGTAATGCCGCCGCCCCGTCTTTGGGGCTTTGACCGTGCACTCGTGGGAGCGTGCGGCGATGACGTTGAATATTTTGCAGGGAGAATGACCGATGTCGGCACCGCAGACCGTGACCCCACTGTTTCCGCTGGGCGAAGACCCGACGCCTTACCGCCGTTTGGATGTCGGCGGGGTGTCGCTCGACCGTTTCAGGGGTGAAGATGTGCTGGTGATCGAGCCGGAAGCACTGCGCGCGCTCTCGGATGAGGCCTTCCGCGACATCAACCACTTCCTGCGGCCGGGCCACTTGCAGCAGTTGGCGTCGATCCTCGACGATCCAGAGGCCAGCGAGAACGACCGATACGTGGCGCTGGAGTATCTCAAGAATGCGTCGATCGCTTCGGGCGGGGTGTTGCCCATGTGTCAGGATACCGGCACGGCGATCATCATGGGCAAGAAAGGCCGCCGGGTGTGGACGGGAGGCGGCGACGAACAGGCCTTGGGTCAGGGGGTGCTTGACGCCTATGCCAAGAACAACCTGCGCTACAGCCAGTTGGCACCAATCTCGATGTACGAAGAGAAGAACACCCGCACCAATCTGCCTGCGCAGATCGATATCGCTGAGGAAGGCGAGGACGCCTACAAGCTACAGTTCATGGCCAAGGGGGGCGGGTCTGCCAACAAGACCTTCCTGTTCCAGAGTACACCTTCAACGCTCGACCCGGAGCGGCTGGTGGCCTTTCTGGATGAGAAAATCCGGACGCTGGGGACGGCGGCCTGTCCGCCCTATCATCTGGCGATCGTGGTCGGTGGATTGTCAGCGGAGCTGAACCTGAAGGCGGTGAAGATGGCTTCCTCGCGTT
>CBFHUI010000142.1:0-4382 GCA_965658725.1 Alphaproteobacteria bacterium
GATCAATTGTTGGCTGCAGAGCAGAGTGGATTGGCACCCATCGGCCTTGCCCAGCAGCGGTCTTGTCGCCACCGGTGCCGATCTGTAGGAGTTCGCCATGAACGTCTGACACCCGCAGCTGGAAAAGGGACTCAATGCGAGCGCCGGTGTACATGGCCAGCTCGATGGCATCGGCGACAACAGAGTCAGACTTCCTAGCCTCCCTGTGAAGCTTGACGGCCTCCTGGTTGGTCCAAGGCAAACGCTCATTTACTCCCTCACTGGATGATCTTTGAGTGATCTCCCTCATATTTCTCCAAGGGTTCGCGTGATCAGGCAGGTAACTGCGGTTAATCAACCAGTCAAAGTATCCAGCTAGAGCTGAGATCTTGCGTTTTACTGTCTTAGGTCTGGATTGCGCACGGAGATGGTCGGCATAGAGATAGGCTTCTTGGCGAGTAACTAAGCCAACTGCTTTAATGTTCCGTGTCATCTCAAGAATGGCGGACATGTCCTGGTCTTTGGTCTTTTCGCTCACACCGCGTTGCGCATTCCATTGGCGCGCCATCACCTCATAGACGACGGCTTCTCCATTGAAGACGCTCAAAGCTACTTTTGCCGGCGCTCCCGGAGCAAGTGCATCTTCAGCGTATGGATCGACACCAACTTGCCTGAGGCGATCTAGAATTCGATCAATCAAGATCGTATGTGCCATCTCCTCTGTGGTACCACCGATCCGTGATGCCTCGACATATTCTTGCCTATCTTCAACTTGGATTTGCTTCAGAACATCAAAGACCGATGTGCAACTCACATCAGTTCCGCCTTCACGAAATCGATCTACACTTCTCCAAAACTCATCGCCGATTTTGTTCGCCCAAAGCTGCGCTTGCATCGGAGTGAGATCGCGCTTAGACAGCTTAAGCTCAGTTCTACCGAAGTGCTTCCGGCAATCTTGAGGAATCGCGATGCGAATTTGCCAAGCTTTGCCCGCAAGCTTTGGTGTCACTGTTCTATGTTGCCCCATCTGGTACCGTTCGCTTGTTAAGTTTGGTACAGAAGTGGGTACAAAAGTACTGAGGCGCAAGACGGGTGGTCAGCCACTAAGTAGTTGTGGTGTTTTTGTTTTTTGGCGACTTGACTAAGGAGCGAAACAGATGGCGGAGGGAGTGGGATTCGAACCCACGGTGGGGTATCAGCCCACAACGGTTTTCAAGACCGCCGCCTTAAGCCGCTCAGCCATCCCTCCAAACCTGTGCAATCAGCCGCCATCAGTCCGGGCGGGTCGGGGTGTTTGGGCACCGTTGCTCCGACGGGTGCTGTGCGGAGGGAGCCGGTGGCTGCTCCGCGAAGCAGGGCCCTTGTAGGGCCTGCGGGAGGGGCAGGCAAGCTAAAGATCGGGACGGTGTGGTTTGCAGATTTTGGGGGTGGGGTTTGGTGCTTTTCGCGGGCGGGTTTGGTCGTGTCGGGCCTGGGCGTCTCGCGCAGGAATCGCCCCGTGAGCTGCCACTCAAAGTGCCTCAGGGTCCACGTCCGCTCTGCTTCGTCCGCGCCTCGTGCTGGGCGTCAGATCACCCCATAAACCGTACCGAACAGGGCACCTGAGAGGATCGCGCCTGTCACGCCGAGCGCGATATAGGCTGTAAAGACCGGGCGCTTGACCAGCGACCAGACCGCCGCCATGGCTGGGATGCTGCTGATCCCGCCGGCGACCATGAAGGCCATGGCGGCCCCGGCGCTCATACCCTGTTCCGTCAGTCCGGCGAGCAGGGGCGGGGCGACGTAGCTGTTGAGGTAGGCGGGCATCCCAACCAGCGCGGCGATGATGATGGGGAGCAGGCCCTCGCCCCCCACCACGCCGGCAATGGCCTCAGCGGGAATATAACGCATCAGCACCGCTTGCAGCACGTAAGCCAGCGCCAGCCACTTCAGCAAAAACAGCCCGTTCGCCACGGTTTCGGACCCAAAGGTTCGGCGCCGATCCGCTTGGGTCCAGAACCGCCAGACAGGACGACCGTCGAGGGGGGAAGGACCACAGCCGCACCCCTGTGACGGGGCCGCGCGCAGAGGGTCAGCGAACAAGCCCGCGCGCAGCAGACCCTGCATCGCAAAGCCCCCGAGCAGGCCGATCCCCACGGCGGCAACGGCTTTAGCAAGGGCGAAGGGCCAGCCCAGCGCCGCGCTGGTGATGATCAGCGTCGGCGGGTCAATCAAGGGCGAGGACAGCCAGAAGGCCATCACGGATGAAAGGGGCGCACCCAAAATCAGCAGGGCGCTGATGAACGGGATGACCTCGCAGCTGCAGAACGGCGCGAGCCCGCCGAAGAGTGCGGCCATGACGATCATCCGGCTCTGGTTGCCTTGGAACACCCGCGCGATGGCCGTCTCCGCCCCTGCAGCCTTCAGCGTCGCGATCAGCAGCACGGCAAAAACAATGTAGGGCAGGGTGCTGAGCAAGGATCGAGCGGCGTCTGTTACGACCCCGCTTGCTTGCTCCTGGTCCAGGGCGAGTACCACCAGAGGGATCAGAACCACCAGTGTCCACGGCGTTTGTAACGGCTTGAGCGTGGTCCTGAGCGCAGAGAAGAGAGAGCGTTTCGGGCTCAGTTGCTGGGTGTCAGACATGGTCGGGATCCTTTGGGGGCGCGTCGGTGCAGCATTCGGAAAGGATGAACCCTGCCAGCTCTTCGAGCTGGTCAAAGCAGGCGTGGTTGAGGGTGGAGCGGCCGTCGCGCGACTGCTCGATCACCCCGCCTGCGCGCAGGAATTTGAGGTGGTGGGCAAGGGTCGAGGGCGCGATGCTCGTGCGCTCTTGGATCTGCCCCACGCTCAGGCCTTCAGGCCCTGCACGCACCAAGGTGCGCAGGACCTGCAGGCGGGCTTCTGAGCCCAGCGCGGAGAAGGCGCGTGCGGCCTGTTCCCAATCCATAAGGGTTCCTTCGAAACTACAAAACTAGTTTTATCGAAGAAAACCTAATCGTCAACTGGGAACGCGGGCCGGGCGCGTTACCAGGGCGGGCAAGGGTCGAGGAACTTGGCCGGGATCCACGCGGTCTTGTTCGGTGCCGCGTCAAAGGAACACCAGTGCGCCGCCCCGTCGCGGGTCAGCAAGCACTGCTTAATGTGCAGTTTTGTGCCGTTAGCAATTTTTCCCAGCGGCGTAACGGATGCACTGGGTTTTGGGTATACAAGCGCCTTTGGGTAGGTGGCGCAAAGGCCCTCGTGCAGCTCTTTCACGCGGTAGCGGTGCACAACTTTAGTTTTGGTGACGCGCTTGTGCGGTTGATCGGCGTAGACTTTGAGCTTGGTCTTAAAGACTGGGGGCGCTGGCAGGTACACGACGCGCGTGCTGGGATCGGTGTGGCTGTGTGGGCCGTGGTATACCGGATAGTGGCTCCGCTTTGTCGGGTAAAAGATCGGTTGGCGGAATTTGAGTGCATGGACCCTCGGCACTTGAACCTTCGGCGGTTGGTAAACCGGCAGCTTAAGGGCGCTGTAGGGCAGGCCCTCAGACAGGTGGAAAGCGCCCGGGGCGTAAGAACTTGGATCGGCATAAGGTTCGGCTTGTGAAGCCGGGGCGATCAGCAGTGCGAGTATACCAGCGGCGAAGCTCAGCGTGGATAGCCGACGCAGCAGCCCGCCCAGCATTCTCTGTACGGAAGAGACGGCGTGCATGGGGGAAACTCCCTGATTTCATTATTGGCTGGCAAAGGCTCCGCTCGCTGGTTGCTTAAGCAACTCGGTTGAGGGGTAGAAGAGCGGAGTTCTGCGCAGGAACACACAAGCCTCCAAACTCAATAGAGCAGCAGCTTTATCGTTGCTGCAAAAAGGAGAAAACCTGTGCAAAATGCAATTAAGGCGTGTCCTCTGAGTACCACGGATGAGCCGTAACAGTGCCGCGATCCTTTGCGACGCCTAGGAGTGGGAGAGGTGACTATCCCCGACGCGCGTGTGCCTTGATGCACGCCAGCATGGCCTGAACCTTCTCCGTCCGGTGGAGGTCAACGTGCGCGACAAGCCAGAGCGGGACGGACCAGTTCGCTGCTTCGGGCAGCACCCGGTCCATATCGGCTCGGCCCTGGGCTTCGACGGCCGTGAGAAAGCCGACGCCCAGGCCGCCAAAGGTCGCTTCCTCTCGCACTCGATAGTGCTCTGAGGCAACGGCGACGGCCCCGGCTGGAACGTGCTGATCCACCCACTCCCAGAACGGCGCCCGGCCACGGGTGGCGTCGGGCGCGAGAATGAAGGCGTGGTCGCTCAGCTCGGCGACAGTTTGCGGTGCGGGGTGGCGCGCAAGATAGCTCCGGTGAGCGTAAAGACCGATGCTGATGTCGCCGAAGGACTGCACGACATAATCCGGGTTTTCTGGCTTTGGCCCGGCGCGCAAGGCGATGTGGGCTTCA
>CBFHUI010000143.1:0-4267 GCA_965658725.1 Alphaproteobacteria bacterium
CATTGGTTCCAACACCAAGAAGCGCATGAACACATCCCCTACAGACCGCCTCGGCTTGGTTCTCGCCAATCTTGAACGGCTTCGTTTGGAAGAGGCTTTGGTCACCAACCGCCATGTCCGCGTCAATATCGCGAACTTTACACTGGTCGCGCGGAAGGGCGCCGAAGACGTGCTGAACATGGCCGTCGTGGTGGGGCGGCAGACGCGGCAGACGCCGGTCCTTTCAGACCGGATCACGTCGCTGAAGTTCTCACCCGACTGGACCGTCCCGCAGTCCATCATGGAAAAAGACTACCTCGACAAGATCCGCGCGAACCCGAACTACGTGTTCACGGCAGGGTTTGAAGTCTACCAGCGTGGCCGCGTCGTGAACCCCTTCCACGTCAACTGGAACGACGAGAACATCTCTGCCAAAGTCACGCTACGCAAGCCGCCAAGCTCTCGCGGACCCTTGGGCGGCGTCCGCTTTTCGCTGACGAACGATCAGGCGATTTACTTGCACGATACGCCGACCAAAAACCTGTTCAACAGCGCAGACCGCGCGCATTCTTCCGGCTGTGTTCGGGTCTCGCAGCCGACAGAACTCGCTGAATACATGCTTGAAGGTACGGCCTGGGATCGGACGCGGATCCAAAACGCCATGTACGCCGGTTCTATCGAAGTTGCCCGCCCCACCGAAAACGTTCAGGTCTTTCTCTCTTACATGACCGCCTTCGTAGACGCAGACGGGCGTTTGCAGTTGGCAAATGACCTTTACGATCTCGATCGCGACCTGATTGCGCGACTGCTGTGAATCCTACCGCTGTAGGAAATAGTGTCGTAATTCCAACGCATTAATGCGTTATTTCTAGTGATCTCGCCGTCTTTTGGCATTGCTCAGCACAGTTTTTGCACGTATAACCTGCCGGAATTTCTCGGCGTATATTACGCGCCAAAAGTGTGATTTGAGAACGAAGAGCGGCTGGATTTGATGTCGACTTGGGGTACCCGAAAGAGCATGGATTTTGTCCTCGACAAAATTGCTGAAGCCATTGGCAGCGGTCGGTTGGCGGCGCGCAAAGCTGCGCACAGCCCGAGCCGACGCGCAGCGCTCCAGTCCATGCTGGCGCTCGGCGTCGCGGGAACAGCTTACGGGTTCTATCGTGGCAGCCGGATCGGTGTTGCGGACCGGGTAGCGTTCTCCGAGTTGGGGCTGGACAAGCTGCCCATGAACGATCTCATGCTGCAGCGCGCGAGCCTCTACGATCTGGCCCCGGTAGAACTGATCGAATACGCCGACATCGACCTGAACCTGCAAATCAATGACGCCACGCTGAAGTACGTGGACAAGGAAACCGGTGAAGACCTCGACGCTATGCTTGCGGCCTTGCTCGACGTGCAGCAGCAGGACGTCACTGACTTGCCGATTCCGCCGATCATTGGACAAACGCCGGAGATCCCGGGCCTGACTTTGCAGGAGAGCGCGGCTGTTCCTGCGCCGGATCCTAGGCTGGCGCCCTCTGACTTTCCTCCCGCGACGGCGCTCGCGCCTCTGCCCGGCCTACGCGCTGCGCTGGATATCCCGCCGCACAGAAGCGTTCCCGATGTGATTCCTGAAAGCGAACGCAAAGTGGTGGCGAGCAACGCTCGCAGTGAAGACCGTGCGTCCACGCCGGTCCGCTCCCAGACCCCGACCAGCAGTTCGCGCACCGTCCGCGTTGCCGACGCGCAGACCAAGACCATCACCATTCAGAGCACCCACACCGGCGAGCGCCTGCGCGCCACGTTTGTCTCTAACGGCCTTTACGACGAAGGTGCATTGGCAGAGCTGAACCACCTGCTGCGCGATCATCGGAATGACAAAGTGCGCGACATCGACCGCGCCTTGTTCGACACCGCTTACGAGATTGCCATGCGCACCCGAGGGCATGACCGGGCCGTGCTGCATCTGGTTTCCGGCTATCGCTCGCCAGAGACAAACAAAATGCTGCGCTCGAAATCGTCCGGCGTGGCGAAGAATTCCTACCACGTCCGGGGCCGAGCCATGGACCTGTTCGTTGATGGCGCGCCAATCAAAGACGTGCACGTCGCCGCGCTCAAGGCCAGTGACGGCGGAGTGGGTTACTACCCTAGCTCCAACTTCGTTCACATCGACACCGGACCAGAACGCAGCTGGCCCTCGCGTTACAAGCCACTGGCCAACAAGGTCCGCGCTTGAGTGTCGATTCTAAGCTAAACTGATGGTTTTACTTTAGCCTTCCAAACCGCTAAACCCTGCTTCGGCGCAGAGGAATGAAGGGGTTAGCGTGAGTTTAGAGACGTACCGGAGAACCATCCGTGAAGGAAAGCGAGAGGCGATTGTTCAATCGGCTCAGCGTGTCTTTCTGGAGCGGGGCTATCAGGGCGCAGCCATGGCCGCGATTGCCAAGGATGCGGACGTCTCCACAGCCACCCTCTATAAGCACTTCGCCAACAAGGAAACGCTCTTCGATGCCGTGGTCGCGGACCGGATTCAGGAGTTCAACATCGCCTCACCCCCTGACGATGTGGACCCATCCCTGCCCTTGGACGAAGGCATCAAGCAGGTCTCATCGAGCTTCATCGACCTCATGCGCGACGACAACACGCTGAACATGTTCCGCGTGATCATCAGCGAGGTCAGCCGCTTTCCAGAGTTGAAAGACAAGATCTATACGCTGGGCCGCAATCCTTTCCGCGCGCGCCTGATCGCCTATCTACAGACCCAAGCCGAGCGTGGTGTGATCCCAACGCGGTCCTTTACCGCTATGGCGGAGAATTATATTGGCCTGATTTCTTACTGGTTCATCTTCGCGCGCATCTTCAACCCGACCGCCAACATATCCGACGAGTTGGCTGATAGCCTGCTGACGGAGGCGCGAACCACGCTGATCGGGCGCTTGCAGATCGAAGGCTAGGGCGCGTCGCTGAACCATGGACGGATGTGGTCTTCGAGGTCCGCATCCCGAACGTCCCCTTCCGCTACAACTCGGCCCGCGATCGTCACGCCCGCGTCAATCATCGGCTGGCGGTCGCCCGCGTGCTTGAGCGGGTGCCAATCGGGGATATCCAAACCCCAGTTCAACCGCTTGTAAGCGCAGGTCTTGGGGAACAAGTGCGGGGAGTCCTGGATCAGTTCGGGGGTCAGGACGATACATTCAGGCACCACAGACTTCCGCCGATCATAGACCGCACAACCGCCGTTCTGACAATCATAGCCCCGGCAGGCGACATCGGTGACGTACATGCGCTCATCATCTTCGTCGATCAGCTTTACGAGGCAGCACTGCCCACAGCCGTCGCACAGTGCTTCCCACTCCGCCGGGTTAAGGGTCGCAAGCCGACGCCCCACCCAGAATTCAGGCGCAAGATCGGTACTATCTGGCCGCCAATCCGGCTTGTCACCCGTGCTCATAGGGCCTGCATCACTCTTCCGCTTCACTCTGGGGCTACAGTGTAGCGGTCCGTTCGCGCCCAGCGCAATGTCAGCCCTTGCAGTCCACCCCCTCAGCTCACAACTATACACTGTAATCATCAGAGGAGCCTTCGCCGTGTCCGACACATCCAACCGCTGGAGCCATCTGGCCGACGAAGGCCGCGCCCGCGCACAGGACTTGATGGACTGGTTCAATCCCGGGCTCGAAGACATCCCCGTCGAAGTGCTCAAGGAACGCTACTGCGACGAACGCTCTCGCTTTGTCGATGTTGATGGGTTGGAGATCCACTATCACGACCTTGGCCCGCAGCAGAGCAGCAAGCCCCCGCTTGTGCTGATTCACGGACTGAGGTCCTCGCTTTACTGCTGGGAAGGCTGGGCGCCCACGCTGGCGGCGGATCGCCGAGTGATCGCGCTGGACGTCCCGCCCTTTGCCATCACTGGCCCCTCGCCCAAAGGGCGACTGGACGAAGCGACCTACATGGCGCTGCTTCTGGGGTTTCTGGATGCGGTGGGGGTCGAGCGCTTCATTCCGGTGGGGAACTCGCTGGGCGGATTTCTGGCCTGGCGGCTCGCAGTGGAAGCGCCCGAGCGGGTGCAGGCGGTGGGCCTGCTGGACCCAGCCGGCGGTACGGTTAAACTGCCACTGGCGGTCTCGGCCTTTAAAATCCCGCTGGTGGGCCAAGCCTACCAATCGGTTACGCCCAAGGCCGCTGTGTTGGCCGGTCAGGCCTCAATGTTCGGCGACCCCAAGCGTCTCGATCCGAACTCGCTTCACCGGATTTATGACCTGATCATGCGAGAAGGGTCGCGCGCATCCGTGCAGGATAATCT
>CBFHUI010000144.1:0-4239 GCA_965658725.1 Alphaproteobacteria bacterium
GCCCGTGCCGCCCATGTCCGTGATGACCCAGCCGGGGTGATAGATCCCCACGGGCAGGCCTTCGTCCGCGAACTCCTTGGCCAGATTGCGCCCCAGATTGAGCACAGCGGCCTTGGAGGCGCGATAGATCAGCGCGCCCTTGCCAGAGTTGGTCGAGGAGGCGAGCTGGGACGAGATGATGGCAATCTTCGGCGCGCTGGCCCGGCGCAGGGCTGGGAGCAGCGACTGAACGCCGAGAAACACGCCTGTGACATTGGTCTGAAACGTCTGTGCCCAATCAGCGGCAGGGTAACCTGTTTCCAGTCGCTGCCCCTTGTCAAAGTTCACGCCAGCGTTGGCGATCAGCAGGTCAATCGCCCGATCTCCCATCGCCTCAGCCAAAGCCTTGTGGGAGTCTGGATCGTCTACATCCAGCGTGGTCAAACCCGGCGCTGGGCTGCGGCTGGTCTTGGTGACTTCATGCCCCTGAGCCTCATAAAGGGCCGCAAGCTCCTTGCCGATCCCGCGATTTGCGCCGGTGATAACCACGTGCATACAAAAAGACTCCTGATGGTTCTACGGTGGGTCTTGGGAGGGCTGGTCGGAGGTCTTGAACGGGTCTGTACGAGGCCGCGATCCGCTGACACGCGGTGCCCATCCCTTGCCCGCAGTGTGGCCTCAACTTGAGGGCAAAAGAAAGAAGAAACTGGCCAGCCACGCGGCTGTGATGCTCCACGCGTTGACCCTGCTGTTAAAATACGAAATAAAGCGCGCACACTCTTAGACTGGATAATCCATGCGCTTTTCCCTTAATCAGCTTAGGGCGGTTTGGCTGTTTGTTGGCCTGTGCTTCTTCGGCGGACCAGCGGCTTGGGCGCACGATGCGCCCTTTGGCGGAACGGTCTACGTCGAAACAGATATCCTAACCGCCGACGACCCCAGCACGTTCCGCACCCTCTCCTTCAACGAAATGGTGGAGATGGAGCACTATGACGAGCGCGTGGAGACGGAGCGCTGGGCGGATTTCTATCGGTTTACCGCATCCTTTGACGGTGGGTCGCTGCTGACGGTCGATGTGAGTGACGAGTTTGGCG
Organism: Alphaproteobacteria bacterium; assembly: GCA_965658725.1. Taxonomy (GTDB): domain Bacteria; phylum Pseudomonadota; class Alphaproteobacteria; order UBA7985; family UBA7985; genus UBA7985. Next base: position 1,074 of record CBFHUI010000144.1, read on the forward strand.
GCGTTCAGGCGGCCTCGGATGTGGCGTTGATTTATGTCTACATCATCGGCCAGTTGCCCGCTGTTTTGCGCACTGGGATCGAGGAGCTTGTCATCTACAAGACCGGCGGTGACTGGTACGCATCGACCGGTGAAGTGACCATCCATCACGGTGAGTACGCGCAGGAATTTGCTGATGGGGCGCTCGAAGAGTCTATGATCCATGAAGGCGTGCACGCGAGCATCGATGACGAGCACGCCCTGTCGCGCGGCTGGCGGTGGGCGCAGCAGAAGGATGGACGGTATATTTCTGACTATGCGGCTTCATCGCCTGAAAACGAGGATTTGGCCGAGACCTTTACGCTCTATTACGGGCTGGTGATGAAGCCGGACCGGATCAGCGATGAAGATGTCGCGGTGATTGAGGAGACCATCCCGCACCGGCTGGCCTATCTCGAGGAAAACTTTCCCGTCGAAGCGCTCGGGCTCTAGTCGGCCGCAGAAACGGGTTCAGGTGACGCGGTTCCGCGTAGCAGCAGGGCAGGCAGGACGCCGAACGCGGCGATGGTCAGCATGATGGTCAGTAGGACGCCGGGCGTGGGCGCGGCGGTCATGATTGCACCGCCGATGGCCGTCAGGGCCGCACCGATGGACTGTCCCAATGCGCCTGTAAGCCCTGAGGCCGTTCCGGCTAGTTGTGGGTTGATCGACACCGCACCGCTGGTCGAAGTGGGCATGATCAATCCATTGGCCAGCCCGATCAGGATCAGCGGCGCAAAAATCACAAACGCATTGCCGATGCCCAGGCTCAATGCTCCCAGACTGAGCAGCACAGACCCCACACCCAGCAACCGGCCCGTCATCAGCAGTGGCTCGATGCCCGCGCGCGGGACCATGACGCGCACGATGCTGTTGCCCGCCATGTAGCCCAGCGGCATCAAGGCCATAAGCAGACCGATCTCCGTCCGGCTGAGCTCGAACGAGGCTTGGCCGACGATCGGCATGCCGACCAAAAACACGTAAAATGCCCCAACGTTGCAGACGATGGTCAGGGCGAACCCCCAGAACCGCCGCTTGGCCAACAGGGTCGGATAGGACCGGATCTGCCGCCCAAAGGTGGCCGCTCGGTTCAGGTTGGTTTCTGCCAAGGTGCTAAAGACAAGCGCAAAGGTCACCAGCGAGAACAGCGCCATCAGCAGAAAGTTCGACCGCCAGCCGAATAGATCCGCCAGCACGCCCCCGGCCAGCGGGGCCAACATGGGCATGATCGCCATGATCATGACCACCGTCGCCAAGCGGCTCGCAGCGTGCTCGGCTGTGGGTTCGGTATCGCGGATGATGGCGTGGGACATTCCCACTGCCGCAATCACGACGCCTTGAAAGAAGCGGCCCAGAAAGAACACTTCGATTGTGGGCGCGAGCATGCACGCCAGTGTGGCGGGGATGTAGATCAGAAAGCACCCGATCAGCACTGGACGCCGCCCGAAATAATCCGAAAGCGGGCCGACGATCAGCTGCATTCCGGCGATGACCAACAAGTAACCGCTGAACGACCAACCCATGACCCCGACCGAGACCCCAAAGTCCTTGGCCATGTCAGGCAGCGACGGCAGGAACATGTTCAACGTCACCACGTTCACCGAAGCCAGCAGGATCAGGGTCAGCAGGGCAGGCGGAGGGGCGCGACGGATTGGGGTGGACATAGAGGGCAGGGCTCACACAGACAGAAGCAGCGCTTCTTGCTTTCGGCACCGACGCGCTACAGAGGTCCATACGCAATCACACTTTCCCCACCTCGCCAAGCACCCCTGCGTGCCCGGCACCCAACACTGTACAGCGCTTGACAGGGGTTCCTTCGCAACGGCCTCTTGGGCCATGAACCCCGCTGTATTGCAGTTTTTCAGAGGCACGCGCCATGTCCTACATCTTTGATCCCGCCCCCGTGACCGCTTTGCCCGTGGAGGGGAGCAGCGCGCTTTTTCCCGTGCGCCGGGCTTTTTGTGTCGGCCGGAACTATGTCGCTCACGCCGCAGAAATGGGGACGGAAGTGGATCGGGAGGCGCCCTTCTACTTCCTGAAGGCCAGCGAGCATATCGCGCGGGCTGAAGGCATGGTGCCCATGGCCTCGCGGACCGAGGACTATCACCACGAGATTGAATTGGTGGTTGCTCTGGGTAGCGGCGGCAACCACATCGCGGCGCGCGATGCGTTGGGCCATGTTTTTGGCTATGGCGTGGGGCTGGACATGACCCGGCGGGACCTGCAGAGCCGCAGCAAAGACCGGCGTCGGCCTTGGGACACAGGGAAAAACGTGGAACGCTCGGGCCTCTGCAGCCCCCTGCGCCCGGCACAAGCGGTTGCTGATCCAGCGCGCGGGCGGATTGAGCTGCGCGTGAATGGCCGCGTGACGCAGGAAGGCGACCTGAGCGAACACGTCTGGCAGATCGAGGAGATCATTGCGGACCTCTCCACGCTCTACACTCTGCAGCCCGGCGACCTGATCTTCATGGGAACCCCTGCAGGCGTGGGGCCAGTCGTGGCCGGTGACGTTCTGGAAGGCTCGGTCGAGGGCGTTGGCGACTTTCGCCTGGCCATGGGTGAGGCGCTCTACTGAGCCTCAGGCGATTTGGTTGAGCAGGATCGCGGTCTCGCTCTCGGCGATGTCTTCAATCTCCCGGATGGCGAGCAGGGCCTGATCCAGTTCACGGTTCGAGTCCGCGGCCAGTTCGGCAATCAGATCCCAACGGCCATTGGTGGTGTGGATCGACTTGATCCAGTGCACGCCCTTGAGCCGCTGGATCACGCGATCGGTGCGGTGGCCCAGAATCTTGATGTGGGTCAGCGCGCGCACGTTGGGGCGTAGAGTGTCGCTGGCCAGTTGGACCCGATAGCCCAGAATAACCCCGCGCGCTTCCATCCGCGCCAGCCGCGCTTTGATGGTCGCACGGGTGACGTTCAACTGCGCGGCCAGCGAGGCGTGCGCGGCGCGGCCATCGTCCCGCAGGGCGCTGATCAGGCGTTGGTCTAATTCATCAAGGTGCTCTGTCATGCTTATCACTTTGTAAAGTTAGCTGAACAATTAGAGCACTCTGTCCCCTTGAGACCAACGCAAAATTCGCATTCCTTGGGCCAAACCCGGTTTTGAGGATGTCATGGCTCAGCTTTCTTTTCTCGGTGTGCCGCTGCAC
>CBFHUI010000145.1:0-4153 GCA_965658725.1 Alphaproteobacteria bacterium
CGAAACTGGTTTCCTCGATCGGTCCGAAGTCCGCTACGCCTGCGTTGTTCACAAGCGCATCGATCTGGCCGAACGAAGCCAGCGTGTCGGCCATGATGGCGATCGCGTGCTCGGGTTGAGAGACGTCGTAAGTCAGCGCCAGCGCTTTGGGGAACTCAGCCGCCACGCGCGCCAGATCTTCACCGTCCCAGTCCACCAGCGCCACGCGCCAGCCTGTGCGCGCGAACGTGCGTGCTGTTGCCAATCCGATCCCGCGGGCGCCGCCGGTCACGATTACCACTTTACCTTCGCTCATGGGCTTGCCTCCGGTGTTGCTTGGACGTCAGGATGCCTGAACAGGCGACGGGCGCAAGGCTTGGGGTGAGGCAGACCCCGCGATTGAGGTAAGACAGGAAAGGCGCGCAGTGATCACGGAGGTGGAAGACTACTTTGCCAAAGGCTGCGGGCGGTGCGCGCGGTTCGAGACGGCAGACTGTTCGGCGCTGCTCTGGGCTGAAGGCTTAGCGGCGCTGCGGGCGCTGTGTCTTGAACTGGGGCTAGAGGAGGTGGTTCGGTGGGGACACCCGACGTATCGACACGCGGGGCGAAACATTCTGGTTTTTGGGGCCTTTCGCGATGATTTCCGGCTGAGCTTCTTCAATGCGGGCTTGATGACCGACCCAAGCGGTGTTCTGGAGCGGGCCGGGCCGAACAGTCAGGGTGCCGGGACGCTGCGCTTTACTCAGGCCAGCGCGGTCGCACAGCTGGACGCCGTTTTGCGCGCTTACGTGCGGGAAGCCATGGACTATGCCGAGCAAGGGCGCACCGCGCCCAAGACTCAGCGGCAGTTGGAGATGCCAGAGGAGTTGATCGATGCGCTCGATGCGGACCCGGAACTGGCTGAAGCCTTTTTCAAGCTGACACCAGGGCGGCAGAGAAGCTATCTGTTCAATCTGAGCACGGCCAAGCAGTCTTCGACGCGGATGGCGCGGATCGAGAAGTTTCGGCCAAAAATAATCAGCGGTAAGGGCGCGCAAGAGCGTTAGGCCCCGGGCGGAGGACTTCATGGATCTGGACAGCATCGACGCCGTGGACCTTGGGCGGAGCCTGAAAGGGGTGGGCCTGAACCTGCTGGTGCGCGACGTGGGGCAATCGGTGGCTTTCCTGCGCGCTGTATTTGGGATGAAGGCGTTTCAGCCGACGGCTGACTTTGCGATCATCCAGACCGGGGACACGATCTTGCAGCTTCACGCCGATCATACTTATCACGCCAACCCGTTGCCCAGTTTACTGCCCGAGAACGGTGCGCGGGGTGGCGGGGTGGAGATCCGGCTCTATGGCTCTGATCCTGACGCGGCGGTCCGTGCTGCGGACACGGTCGCAGAGGCAAGCATCCTCCAGCCCGTGACCAACAAGCCCCATGGCCTGCGAGAGGCCTATATTCTGGATGCGGACGGTTACTGCTGGGTGCCAAGCCGACCGCTAACAGATGCAGAAATCAAGGACATGGACCCGTGATAGACCTCTACTATGCCCCGACGCCGAATGGCTGGAAGCCTGCGATCCTGCTTGAAGAGTTGGGTGTACCCTATCAGCTGAAGATCATGAAGCTGACCAAGGGCGAGCAGTTCACGCCAGAATTCCTCGCCATTAACCCCAATGCGAAGATGCCGGCGTTGGTGGATCACGAGGCTGAGGGCGGGCCGGTGTCGGTATGGGAAAGCGCGGCGATTCTGCTTTATCTGGCTCGCAAGTTTGACCGCTTTCTGCCCGACGGCGGCTGGCGTGCTGACCTAGAACTGACGCAGTGGATGCTGTGGCAGACGGGAAATCAGGGGCCGATGATGGGGCAGCTGAGTCATTTCAAGAACTACGCTCCGGAGGCTGATCAAGCCTATGGCTTCAAGCGTTATAAGGGCGAGTCAGAGCGCACGCTGGCGGTTCTGGAGCGCCGGCTTGCTGATCGGCCCTACATCATGGGCGAGGCCTATACAATTGCGGACATGCAGGCGTTTCCGTGGATCTTGTTGACCAAGTCTCTCGGTGCGTCACTTGCGGATTTTCCGGCGGTGACGGATTGGCGACAAAGGATCAAGGAGCGTCCAGCGGTGCAGCGGGCCATTGATCTGGGTAAAGCTGGGGCCAAGCACGACCAGAACGCCAGCAACAACCGTGTTCTGTTCAATCAGGGGGCGGAGCACCTTTTGGGCAAAAAGACCGACTAGCGGTGGCGGAATACCGTGGGCGAAGCTTGCCCTTGGAACAGCGTGGGCAGGTCCAACCCGAGCCGCGCGCTGTACTCCGTGCCAGAGGGGCTGCGCTCTCGCAGGACGCCGAATTGCAGGCCCAGGCAGTCGCAGCGGTGGAACAGGTCGAAGGACAGATCTTGATCTTCCCTCGAAAACACGTTCTGCCGCACCGCAGTTTCAGCAAACCAGTCCCCGGCAAAGTTCCAACTCAATGACGATGTGACGCCAAGCGAGGTACCATCACGTGTCTGCTTGGTGCGGAAGCCAGCAGAGGCGTCGAGCCGGTCTGTCAGCCCCAAATCCAGCCGCAAGCCACTGCTGTCGATCTGATCCTGCGCTGTTCGCAGACGATTGAGTTGGCCGCTGACTTGAACGTAGGCACCGAGCGGCAGGCGCATGTCTAGGCTCATGCGGGGCAGGGCATCGGGCCAGTTCGGTGATGCTTGCCACAGCGTCTGAGTATCGATGGTGGCTTGCAGGTCAACGTTGAGCCGACCGGCCTGCACAAACATCTGCCCCAGAGCAGGCTGCAGGGCATCGTCGTTCCAAGACACCCGCTGCGCCAATGATCCTCGCAGGCCGAGGTCGGGTTTAGCGCGGCCGCTGGTCTGGTGCGGGTACAACGCGAAGTCGATTGCGGCATCAACCCGCAAATCGCCCGCGTGGGCATAGGGATCACCGCTGGAGCGGAGGTCAAAAAGGCTGGCGCGTGAGGGAACGACGGCGTCGTGGTGTGGACTTCCTTTGACCGACGCCGGGGTCAGGCCTGAGAGGGCAAGACGCGGGGCGAGGCGGATGGTCGTGCTCTGATCCCGGCGCACCAGCGGAAGGGCTACCCCCATCTGACCGCCGATCCATGGGCTGGCTTCGCCACTGGCGTCGTTGCCGATGAGCCCGGCCTGCAGCAAGGGCGTCAACTCGATCCCACCGCGGGTGACAGCCCGCAGGTTCCACGCGGCGCTGGTTTCAACCAAAGCCTCGCGGTCCACCAGCAAGCCCTGTCCCTCAACACGCAGGCGACTTCCCCCCGCTAACGGGGGAAGGCGCAGGTCAAACTGTGCGCGCGGCACCCAGCTCTCGTCCCAGTTCAGGGCGGCCCACTCCTGTTCAGTGCTCAGAATGCGGTCTTGGTGCAGGGTTATCGCATAGGCCGAATGCCCACGGGCGATGTCCAGCCCGAGGCGGTTGGCGTGCCAAGACTTCCCGGTTTGCGACAGCGCACGCAGGGCGCCGCGCTCGGTTTCACCGGCCCAGTCGAGCTTGAGGCGAACCGAACCTGTTGGTGAGAGTGTCTGATCAGCTTCGACAAAGGCCCCGCCGCGCCCATCGGCGTCGAGGCTCGCCGCGGCCTTGCCCTTGAGACTGAGGGTGTGCATGCGGGCTTCGGTATCCAGCCGCGTGAGCGCGCTGGAGTAAAGCACGGGCGTCGCGGTTAAATCGGCTGATGGGCCGAGCGTGAGGAAGAGCGGCAGGCCCGCCCACGCCCCTTCACCCGACTTAAACCCAGCCACGGGAGCCAACACGCCCGACCGGCGCTCGACGTCGGGGGCAGGCAGGCTCAGCGCAGGCCATTGCAAAACGGGCCACTCAAACAGCGACAAGCGGAGACCGCGCAAGTGCAAGGTCTGGCTCTGTTGATCCAGTCGCACTTCGCGCGCTGTCAGCTGCCAGGGCAGGGGATTGCGCTGGCGACTCTCGTCGATGTCGCAAGGGGCGTTGCACGCGGTATAGGAGGCGTACTCGAGAACAATCCCTTGCTCGCTTACCTGCGCAGAGGCTGCGGCGAGAATGGCCTCCTGACGCATTTTCAGCGATAGGCCGGCAATCAGTAGCGTTGTTGCGCGCTCGTCCAGCACCATGGCTTGACTGCGAACAACCTCACCGTTTTCCAGCTGTAACTGAACGTCGCCTTGCGCAGCGGCGTA
>CBFHUI010000146.1:0-4145 GCA_965658725.1 Alphaproteobacteria bacterium
CTTGCCGTTCCAGCGCCAGCGTCGGGCGCAGCGCGCGATAGCGGTCGTTGGCGAAAGGTACAACGGTGTTCAGGCCGTCATTCGCCCCGGAAAGTTCTACAAGGACCAGCCGCCGCCCGGTCCGAGCGGCCGCTTCGGCCAGATGCAGCGGCGCAAGCGGTAGCGACAGGCCAGCGACAAGGGAGCGGAGAAGGGTTCGACGGTGCATGGTTCTTGTCTCCACTATCACTTCAACTGAAAGACCGGGTCGGTGATCAGGTCGCTAAACGTCGGGCTCGCACCAGTCGGGGCTGCAGGGGCAGCGGCAAGGACGAGATCGATCAGCGCGTCACCTTGATAAGCGGCGCCTCGTTCGCGGCTCAACCATTCAACCTCAACCGCGTCACGGTCGAGCAGCTGCAGGTATGAACCAGCGGACTGTGACATCATCATCGAGGCCATCATCGAGCCTGATTGCGCGGGCATGGGCAAGATCAAGGGGATGGGATTAGACAGACCCTTGGCGTAGCGGGTCTTTGGCAGCACTTCGTCAATGCGCGCGATGACAGCATCCCAAGACGTGCCCAGTTGCTCAGTTCCGTTCCGGCGCCAGCGTCTGCCGGTCTTCATGGTTTCATAAAAGGTCGGAACGCCAGACCAGAGCGCGTTGATCAGCAGGCGATGGTCGTCGTCCAGTTCGGCGTATTGCTGCTTGAGTTCATAGTCCCAGCCGGGCCGCAGCATGTACTCGACCTCCAGCATGTCCCGATCGCGATCGTCGAACGTCGTTGAAGGCCATTCGCCGTAGAAGCAGTCTGGGCGACAATCCGTACTGCGCAGCTTGATCATCAGTTCGCGCCGGTTGTTCCGTTCCGTTTCAACGACCTCCAGTCGAAGGGCGTCGTAGTGCAGGCCGTTCATGCGCACGTCCAGCAGGCCGATGGTAAAGTTGTTCCAGTTCTGCGTTCCGCGGAAGGCTTGGCCCCAACTGTAAAGCACACGCCCCACTGCCAATTGGTTTTCCGGCACGGTGGTGTCGTCACCGGCTATCGGATCTGGGGTGAGGGTTTGGAAAGTCTTCAGCTGCAACTCGCCCGAACAGTAAAGGCTCCCCGGCGCATCGGTTCCACTGCAGTTCGAGCGCTGGGTTCCTTCGCGCGCGAGATAGACGCGGTCGTCCAGATTGAGCCAGTCAATGAACAGGTTCCGGTCTCCGCCCTGGCTCCCGCCCGGTCCGCAACAGTGGTCGTTGCGGAAGGCTACGCTGAAGCGATTGGCGCTGCTGATGTCTTCGGTCACATCAAGGCTCGCGACCTGCCAGTTTAGGTCAGCGAGGCTCTCGATCCGGCCAAGCCGTTCGGTATCAATGCCGCCCTCTGCTCGGATGATGGGCGAACTCCATAGCAGCTGGGGGCGCTCACCTTCACGGTCGTGGAAGGCGCGGACGATCATCATCGGCGGGCCTTCGAAGTTTTCCGCACCATACCGCAGGCGAAGCGTCTGGCCCGACCCCATGGCGGTGGCGCTTTCATCGTCCGCCATCATCATCGTAGACCCCTCATCCGCTGCCAGGACTGGAGCAGGCGGCTGTGCGTAGAGGTCGGCAAGCTCGTTCAGGACTTCGTTGCGGCTGATCAGCCGTGCCGGCGTGATCCAATCCGCACCTCCGGCCCAGCCGGCCACATTTGGCGCGTCAAACAGGTGCTGGCCTAGGCCTTCTAGCCGACTGCTCATCGTCGGCCACCACTCGGGCAGGCGGCCTGCGCTCCGGGTCGTGCCAATGAGCAGGTCAACGGGCGATTTGACGATAGTGCCCCGGTATTCTTCCGCCCAGAATGCCTCGGAGCGGAGCATCAGACGGACCAATTCGGTCACGTCAAAGCCGCTCGCTTCCCATTTTTGCGCAAGAGCTTCGATGGCCTGCGGGTCTTGGCTGAATTCGGAGATATAGGCATGCCAGAAGCGGGAGACGATGAACCGCGAGGCGAGTCCGCTGTCGAGCATGATGTCGATCACGTCGTCTGCATCAAACGGACCACGTTTGCCCAGCACGGTCTTTACGCCTTTGTCATGGCCCCACTCGTTGAACTGAAATTCAAAGTCGCGCAGATCGTTGTAGGAGTAACCGGTCAGCGTGCGAGCCACTTCTTTGACGTCATCCTCCGTGTAGTTGCCTTCACCCAGCACGAACAGTTCCATCAATTCCCGTGCGAGGTTCTCATTCGGCCGGCCCTTGCGGCTGTCGCGGTTGTCCAGATAGTTCAACATCGCCGCATCGCGCACCACGGCTTGCAGCAACGTCCGAAAGTCGCCGTGGCCTTTTTCGCGGAACATCTCGTGTTGCTGGTACAGGGCGTGGACTTCTTCGTTGAGGCTGCCAAAGGCTGTGACGAAGTGGTTGTGCCAGATGAGCAGCAGGCGCTCGCCAGCAGGGGCGGATGTCGCCAGCATTTCGCGGATCCACCAGCGGCGGAACTCGCCCATTTCCTTTTCCCGCTGCACGCGGAAGGTCTGCTGCTCCGCTTCTTCCATGTCGCCTTCCACCCAGTAAGCCACGTAGTCGTCGCTTGTCAGCGCCGCAGGTGGTTCGAGGGTGGTCAGTGAGACATCAAGCTGCGCCACCATGTGCTCGACCGCTTCACCACGGGTCAGAGGGAGCAGGGCTTCGACTTCATCCGGGTGCGCGCCAAGACCGGCACGCTCCAACAGGTGGCGCGCGTCGCGCACGGTCATGATGCGATCAAGGTCTTGCGCGAGCGCGGGTGAGCTGAACCAGAGCGTCAGCAGGACCAAGCCAGTACAAAAATCACGCAAGAGGGTGGGCAAAGGCATTGTTGGCGAAGATCCTCGGTTGAAAGCGGTGCAATCGAAGTGGCAAGGCAGGCCAAGATCACTCCAAAGAGCGCCGAATCCTAACACTTCCTCTATTTATGGGAAGTTACGAAAGGAAAAATCCTATTGTAAGTGCTTTGGTGCCGGGAAAAGGCGTGGTGAAGCCAAGGGCGGCTAAGCGATTTCGTTGAGGGTGAGTTCTTGCTACAAAGAACCCATGACCGCCTCTGCGCCCCCCTCTGCATCGCCTAAAGCCTCAAGCACCGAACTCGGGGCGCACCAGCGGCGTCGTTTGGCGCGTGAGGACTGGTTCAGCGCGGCGCAGGACATGCTGCTTTACGAGGGCGTCGAAGCGCTGCGGATTGACCGGCTGTGTCAGGCGCTGGAGGTGACCAAGGGGAGCTTCTACTGGCACTTCAAGTCGCGGGCGGACTTTATCGAGGGCTTCCTTGACGACTGGCGGGCGCGAGCGACGCTGAACATCATTCAGTCTCTGAGCACCCAGAACCTTAGCGCCCGCACGCGGCTTGCCCAGCTGTTCAGCTTGCACGGCCATCCAAATGCACCCATGGCGGCGCGGGTTGAGCAGTCAATCCGCTCTTGGGCGCGGCAGGATGGGATCGCACGGGAAGCCCTGCGCGAAGTGGACCGCATCCGTCACGACTTCCTCTCCGACATTTTTCGTGAGCTTGGGTGGCCAGAAGACAGCGCGCAGACCCGAGCGCACTTGGCCTATACCATCATGCTCGGCGGTTCGATCCTTGGGATCAGCGAGGCGGAACTCGACCGCGACGCGATGATTGACGAAGCGCTTCGTCTGCTCGAACGCTAGGGCTTAGCGGCCAAAGGTCCGAGCCGCGAGATCGCGCAACTGCAGGCGGTCCAGCTTGCCGTTCGGGGTTAGGGGTAGTTCGCGTTCGACGCAAATGTGCTCAGGTACTTTGTAGGCGGTCAGTTGCTCCCGGCATTGACCGTTCAGGAGGTCCGGCGTCACAGAAGCATCAGCCATCACAAAGGCAACGACCACTTCACCCGCCCGCTCATCCTTGAGCCCGACGACACAGGCCTGCTGCACGCCCGCGACCCGCAGGAGCGCTTCTTCGACCTCGCGCGGGAAGACATTGAAGCCCTTGAAGAAGATCACGTCCTTCTTGCGGTCGGTGATGAACAGAAAGCCGTCCGCGTCGCGCATGCCGATGTCGCCTGTGTAAACGAAGCCGTGGCGCAGGGTGGCGGCGGTTTCTTCGGGGTTGTCTTCATAGCCGCGCATGATGTGAGGCCCGCGCACGCGGATTTCACCGGACTGGCCGGCACTGAGCACGCGCTCCCCGGTC
>CBFHUI010000147.1:0-4040 GCA_965658725.1 Alphaproteobacteria bacterium
AGGCTGGATTGCGCGTTCCGGCAGGCCGGGCGTGCAGCAGCGAAGCGGACGTGGTTGCTGCGGTTGCCGATGTCGCGGCGCAAGGCGGGTCGAGTGCGGCTAAGATTCTGGGCGACTTTGCGCACAAGACCGAGTTGGGTGGGGTTCGGCTGGGCTTGCGCACGGCCGAGGACGCGCAGGACGCGGCGCGGGCCTTGCTCGCCATCGCGCCGCGCGTGCTGGTCGAACCCATGGCTGACCGCCCGGTTGTTGAGCTGATCGTGGGCGTGGCGCAAGACCCGGTGCTGGGACTGCATCTGGTCGTCGGCGCAGGTGGCGTGCTCACGGAAATTCTCGCCGACAGCGCGATTTTGCTGTTCCCGCTCGATCCGGCGCAAGTGCGCGCGGCGCTGGAACGCCTGCGGGTCTGGCCGCTGCTTGAAGGCTATCGCGGTGGCCCCGCCGCAGACGTCGAGGCCGTCGTCGAAGCGGTGCTGGCGGTTGGGCGCTTCGTTGAGGCGCACAGTGATCGCCTGCTGGAGCTGGATATCAACCCGCTGTTCGTTCACCCCGAGGGGGAGGGCGTAACGGTTGTCGACGCCCTGATCTCAATGGCAGACTGACGGCCCGTGATCGTTTTACCCTTCACCCGCTCTTTCACCCTGAACCCATGCTGACACAGGAAGCGCATCCCATGACCTCACCTCTTTCGACCCGCACTGAAGGCGGCATCCTCGAAGTCACGCTCGACCGGCCCAAGGCGAACGCGATCAACCTGCAGACCAGCCGCGAGATGGGCGAGATCTTTGCTGGCTTTCGCGACGATCCAGCGTTGCGGGTGGCGATTGTGCGCACGGCGGGGGACAAGTTCTTTTCCGGCGGCTGGGATCTGAAGGCTGCCGCGACCGGGGATGCGGTCGACGGCGACTATGGCGTGGGCGGGTTTGCGGGCTTGCAGGAATTGCGCGATCTGAACAAGCCGGTGATTGCCTGTGTGCACGGTATGGCCGTGGGCGGGGGCTTTGAACTCGCGCTGTCCTGCGACCTGATCTACGCCTCGGCCAGCGCATCGTTCGCGCTGCCGGAGATCAAAGCGGGCACGCTTGCAGATGCTGCGACCATCAAACTGCCAAAGCGCATGCCCTATCACGTTGCCATGGACCTGCTGCTGACCGGGCGCTGGATGGACGCGGAGGAAGCGGCGCGCTGGGGGCTGGTGAACGAGATCCTGGCGGATGTCGATGCATTGGAGGCGCGGGTCTGGGAAATTGCGCGCCTGCTGGAAAGCGGCCCGCCGCTAGTGTTCGCGTCGATTAAGGAAGTTGCACGCGAAGCGGAGGGGGCAAAATTCCAGGATGTTATGAATTCTGTGACTAAACGTAAGTTACGTTCCGTCGACGTGCTTTATGGCTCGGAAGATAACCTCGAAGGCTTCAAAGCTTTCGCCGAGAAGCGTGACCCGGTGTGGAAAGGGCGCTAGTCTGCACACGCTAAAGGGAAGTGCTTTCTATGGACTACGAAACCATCAAAACTGAGGTTGAAGGCGCGGTTGGGATCATCACCTTGAACCGGCCAGACTCGCTCAATGCCTTCAACACACAGATGCGCGCCGACTTCGTCGCCGCGACCGCTGAAATGGAGGCCAATCCTGGCGTTCGGGCTGTGGTGCTGACCGGTGCCGGGCGTGGCTTCTGCGCGGGCGCCGACCTCAAGGAAACCAGCGGGCTTCGGACCAAGTCTGTCACCGAAGTGCTGATCGAGGAATACAAGCCCGGGATCCTGTCGATCGCGAACTCTGACAAAACCTACATTGCGGCTGTTTCCGGTCCGGCGAGTGGGATCGGGGCGGCCTATGCTCAGGCCTGTGACATGATTATCATGGGTGAGAGCGCCTACATCTACATGGCTTTCGCGGCGATTGCATTGGTGCCTGACGGGGGGAACTCTTGGCAGCTGGTGCGTCAGCTGGGCTACAAGCGGGCCTATCAGGCCATCCTCGAAGGCCAGAAAATCTCGGCCGCACAGGCGGTGGACTGGGGTCTGGCGAACCGTGTGACCGCCGATGACAGCGTGCTTGAAGACGCCAAGTCCTGGGCTGCGGAAGCCGCAGCGGCGGCGCCGCTGGCCATGCGCAACGTCAAGCGCATCTTGCGGGCAGCGACTGAGAATGACCTGAGCACGGTGATCGATGACGAAGCGCACCGTCAAGAAGAGTGCATTACCTCGAAAGATTTCTTTGAGGGGGTCTCTGCGTTTTTCCAGAAGCGCCCTCCGGTGTTCAAGGGCGAGTAGGCCGGACTGTCTTGAGGTAGGGATCAAGCGGACGCGCGGCTTTCGGCTGCGCCTCCAGCCCCGCGGCGCGTATCGCTCGTCCCCTCACCCCTTGTCAGGGGCTCCGGGCCGAGCCGCAGGGCGCGGGCGCCGGTGATGGGCCGGGCCACCGCTGACATCATGCCCCCGCAACACGCCGCGCTTTGCGGGGGGATTTACGGCTTTAGGGAATCGTGCGCTCGGAGACTTTGCCGTCTTCGAACCCGATGAACAGCCGCCCCGCAAGCAGTTCCAGCGCCGCCTCCCCGAACAACTCTCGCCGCCAGCCGGTCAGTGCCGGTACGTCAGCGCTCGTGCCGTGTTCGGCAAGGCGCTCCAGCTCCTCGGTGTTGGCGATGATCCGCTGGGCGACCTCTGCGCTTTCGGCGCGTGACTTGAGCAGCACCCGGAGCAGGGCTGCCCCTTGGGCAGCAGCATCCGAGAGGGGCTTACGTTTCTTCAGCTTGGGCGCGTCCTCGCGGCTCTTGGCGAGGCCGTCCTGAACCGCTTCCAGAATGGCCTGGCCCTGCTTGCCTCTGGCGGCGTTCTCCGAATAGCCGCGCACGCCCCCGAGCGTGCCCACGGTGGTCGGGGCGCTGGCGGCGATTTCCATGACCGTGTCGTCGCGAATCACCCGGTTGCGGGGCACGTCGCGGCGCTGCGCTTCGAGTTCGCGCCACTTGGCGACGGAAACCAGCACGTTGAGAAATTGCGGCTTGTCCCCGCGCGGCTTGAGCCGACGCCACGCATCTTCGACATTGGGCAGGTAGCGGGAGAGATCAGCGAGCGCGTTCATCTCCTCCTGCACCCACCCCACGCGGCCCTCGCGCTCGAGCTGAGCGGTCAGTTCGACAAACACGGTGCGCAGATGGGTGACATCGCCCAGAGCGTAATTGATTTGTGTCTCCGTCAGTGGACGGCGCGACCAGTCGGTGTAGCGGGCGGTCTTGTCCAACTCGGCCCCGGCCAGCGAACGGGCTAAGCGCTCGTAGCCGACTTGTTCGCCAAAGCCGCAGACCATGGCGGCGATCTGTGTGTCGAACAGCGGCGCTGGCAGTTCCCCTGCGAGGTTGGCGAAAATCTCCAGATCCTGCCCGGCGGCGTGGAACACCTTAGGCATGGTGGTTTGGCTCATCAGCGCAAACAGCGGCGTGAGATCGACGCCTTCGGCCAGCGGATCGATGGCGACGGCTTCATCGTTGGTGGCGACCTGCACCAGACAGAGCTGGGGGTAATAGGTCTTCTCCCGCACAAATTCAGTATCGACGGTGAGGAAATCGGCGCTCCTGGCGCGCTCGCAAAAGGCCTCGAGGGCCGCTTGATCTTCGATCATGGCTGGATGGGTCATGGGAGACTCTTACCCTGCAAGCTGCACGGACGCCAAGGCTTTCCGTTCACCCCTTGGTTGCGGTGCCTGAAGAGCCCGAACCGGACCCTGAGCCCGTGCGGGGCCGGGTGGCGAGCCAGACGCCGAAGCTGGTCAGGCCGATGCCGATCCACGTGGTCCAGCGCATGCTGTCGCCAAACACCAGCCAGCTCGTCACGGCCACCAGCGTCGGGATGAGGTAGAAGAAGCTCGCCACGTTGATGGCGGATTGCGACTGGATCAGCGTGTTGAGCAAAGCCACCGCGCCGATGCTGAGCACGATGATCAGCCAGAACAGCCAAAACAGGTATTGCCCGGTCAGGGTCGGTCCTTCGCGCTCGATGAAAACGGTGATCGGCACGGTGATCAGCAGGGAGCCGGCGAA
>CBFHUI010000148.1:0-3879 GCA_965658725.1 Alphaproteobacteria bacterium
GTTTCTGTCTGCCGCAAGGTCCAGCCTGCGCAATGCGCGACAAAAGGCAAGGGAAGAGAGCGGAAGGCCCCGGTGCCGTTTTGCCATGTTTTGCCTAGGAATGCTCTGCTTCGCTCTTCTCTGCGCCTGCCACAATCCGCATAGGGGTCGCGGCCGGGCAAAAAACAGCCGTCCAGCCTCTTGCCTTCGCGCGCGCGGTGCGTCAGAACGACGCTTACCTTTGGTGTCTCACACAGTCCAAGACTGGAGACTTAATAGGGAACTCGGTGCGGCGTACCCATTAGGGACCAAATCCGAGGCTGTCCCCGCAACTGTAAGCGGCGAGCGCAGCTCCATCAGCCACTGAAGCGCAGACTTTGCGCCTTGGGAAGGCTGGAGCGACCCAGCGCAATGACCCGCAAGCCAGAAGACCTGCCAAGGCACAGTGAAACCATCTTGAGGGCGGGTGACCCTCTGGGAGTGACCATGACAGCAGTCAACGACCGCGGCGTGCTTCGGCCGCGCACAGAAAAAACAGCCTTTGACGTCACGCGACCTTCGCAAGCCATGCTCCTGATCGGGGCGGGCGCGGTGTCGGTTCTGTGCTGGTTGGGCCTGAGCGCTCTAATCCTGCTCTAAGCGCGTTCCTCCATGCTATCCGTAAAGGGGCTGGCCGTCGGCTATGGAGCCGAGGTCGTGGCGCGTGATCTATCCTTTTCCGTGGGTCGGGGCGAAATCCTCGCCGTCATCGGGCACAACGGCTCGGGCAAATCGACGCTGGTGAAAACCCTGCTTGGGGTGGAGCCAGCCTTGGGGGGCGCGATGACGTGGACCCGTGGCCGTGCGCCCGCGCCTATAGGCTATCTGGGCCAACTCACCGACTTTGACCGCCGCTTTCCCATGCGCGTCTGCGACCTGGTAGCGACGGGGGCTTGGGGCGGGCTTGGGTTCTTCGATGCAGCGGGCTGGAGCGCGCGAGCCAAGGCCGCGCGCGCGATTGAGAGTGTGGGGCTGACCGCCATCGCGGAGCTGCCCTTGCACAAGCTCTCCTCAGGTCAGTTGCAGCGCGCGCTGTTCGCAAGGACCATGGTGCAGGACGCTGAGCTCATCATTCTCGACGAGCCCTTTGCTGCTGTCGATCAAAACACCGAAACCGAGCTAATGCGGCACGTTCTGGCTTGGACCGCTCAGGGCCGATCGCTGATCATGGTGCTGCATAACCTTTCAACCGTGCTGGAGCACTGCTCCAAGACACTTTTGCTCGGTCAGGGCAGCGGCCGCTTTGGCGCTACCGACACTGTTCTACAAACGGACGCGCTGGTGGATATGGGCTACCTCGCAGCCGATCAAGCACGATGGATCGCTGATGGGCTGGGCCGGCCAGCGCGAGGCTCAGGCGATGCTTGAGTTCTTTGAGTTCGACTTCATGAGAAAGGCCGTTGTCGCGGTCATCGTGCTGTCCCTGGGGATGGCTCCAGTGGGCTGTTTTCTGGTGCTGCGACGTCTTTCACTGGCTGGTGAAGCCATGAGCCACGCGGCTATTCCCGGCATTGCCGTTGCCTACTCCATCGCCGGGCTGTCCGTTCTGTCGATGACCTTGGGCGGGTTGTTGGCAGGGCTGGGGGTGGCGTTGCTGTCCACGCTGCTGGCGCGGGTGACGCTGCTGCGTGAGGACGCGAATATGGCGACGCTCTACCTGCTGGCCCTGGCTGGTGGGGTGTTCCTGCTTTCGGTGCGGGGCACGGCCGTCAATCTGGAGAGCTTTCTATTCGGCAATATTTTGGGGTTGCGCACGAGCACGCTGGTGCTCATCGGCTGTTCGACCAGCCTGACACTGCTGGTCATGGCGGTGATCTTGCGCCCGCTGATCCTGCAGACCGTTGACCCCGTCTTTGCGCGCTCGCAGTCACGCCATGGCTGGGTGATCAGCGCACTCTTTATGGTGTTGGTGGTGCTCAACCTGATCGCCGGGTTCCGCGCGCTGGGGACGCTGATGGCGGTTGGGCTGATGATCGTGCCAGCGACGGCGGCACGGTTCTGGGTCAATGCCGTCACCCCGATGATCCTGCTCGCCGTGCTGATCGGCGCGGGCAGCGGGCTGAGCGGGTTGGCCCTGTCCTACTGGCTCGACCGGGTGCCGTCGGGTCCAAGTATCGTGTTGGTTACCGGCGGGGTGTTCACCCTGAGCCTTCTGCTGGGTCAAAACGGCCTCAACTTAGCGGGCCGGATTGCGCGCTTGGTTCAATCAAACGGAGGGACGGTCCCTCCCCGTTCACCTGATAACCCGGGCTAAGGGAGGGTGGTTGCTGCGTCCGCATCTCATCGTCTCGACACCCTTTCAGCGCAGTTGAGACTGCCTTTCTTGCCTTCTCATTCCTCGGCTGCTTCGCGGCTTCGAGGTTTTCATCGCAAACGTACCCAACACAAGGTTACTTCAATGCGTTTCCTATCTTCTGCCCTCTCGTGCCTCCTCGCCCTCATTGCCATGGCCAGTTCCGCCGCCACCGACCCATTGCGCGCCGTGGCAAGCTTTTCCATCCTTGGTGATATCGTCCGGGAAGTAGGCGGCGGCGATGTTGAAGTGGCCACAATTGTTGGCCCGGATAGCGATGCTCATATTTACAGCCCAACCGTCCGCGATGCGCGCACCGTCGCGCAATCCGACATCATCTTTGTCAACGGTTTGGGCTTTGAAGGCTGGATCGGCGACCTGATTGACGCCGCTGGAAGCGATGCCCCCGTCGTGACCGTGACGGATGCCCTTGTCCCCCTCATGGTCGAAGGCGCCCCGGACCCGCACGCGTGGAACTCTCTTGAGAACGCCAAGCTCTACGCACGCGCCGTCGAAGACGGCCTCAGCGCCCTTGCCCCCGAAGCAGCCGATCGCTTTGCCGCCAATCGTGCCGCATTCGAAGCCGAGATCGACGCGCTCCTCGCTCGTGCAGCCCCAGCCTTTGCCGCCCTGCCCGACGCGCGGCGCACGGTTGTGACGGGACACGACGCCTTTGGCTACTTCGAGGACCAATTCGGTCTGCGCTTTGTCGCGCCGCTCGGGATTAACACCGATGCTGAACCCTCTGCCCGTGAACTTGCCAATCTGATCCGGCAAATCCGCACGCAGAGCGTTGGGGGACTGTTCGTTGAGAACATCACGAACCCGGACCTGGTGGCGCAAATCGCCGAAGAAACCGAGTTGGAAATCGGCGGACAACTCTACTCAGACGCTCTGTCTGAACGCGGCGGGCCGGCGACCTCCTACCTCGCCATGATGGAACACAACATCCAGACACTTCTATCGGCGCTGGCAGGAGAATGAGCTCTACGGCTTCCGTGAAGGATATTCGAACAGCGGCTCGCGTGCACGGATGAAGCGGCAAGCGCTCTGCTAGGGACGAGCACCTGCCCGAGTTCCAGCGATGAGTTCAGCGGTGCAGAAGGCACTGTGCCGTGGGGGCTTCTGTCTTCTGGACCTTTCGCTGGCTTGGTGAAGCGAGCCGACTTTCAAGGTGCTGTGGCTTTGCCTCTCCAGTGTATTTGCCTTCTCTGTGGTTACCGGCCTGGACGCCCAATCGCTGACCAGCTGAACCGCCGAGTGCCATACCGCTCGGAAAAAGCACCGTAGTTTCAAGGGCATTTCTGCAACAGCCTGTGGAAAAGTCGCATATTGTTGGCACTTTTGACCGCCGGATGCGGCCGCTTTGCGCTATGTCCAACCAGCTAAGGCAAGAACTTAGCGCGCGCGATACAACTTTTCGATGCGCATTACGGGGTTCAGACTGTTCCACAGATCTGAACGGCAGGACTCGATGCCTGCATGAACCGAAAATTGGCTGGGCTTGGTGGCGCGTCTCTCTCCTCCCTTCCTCCCCCTGGCGCTGCTGGGCCCACCTGCTTTTTCGG
>CBFHUI010000149.1:0-3853 GCA_965658725.1 Alphaproteobacteria bacterium
ATCATTGAAGAAACGGATAAAGAATTCGACGCGTTTAAGCGCCTAAAGCGCAGTTTTGACCCTCTTACCGAGCTCAATTCAATCGAAGATGAAAGATTAATTCGCTCACGCGAGTCAATGATGCTCGCGATTTCTCTATTCAATAATTCAATAGTCAAATTTCGTACTGAAGTGTTTTTTGTACTTGTAAATATTGCGTGGACATATCTCCTTCACTAAATCCTTATCGACAAAGGCGTCGATGTACAGTATCCGGATGGAAAATGGAAAGAGTTAAGTAAGCTTTTGAGGCTTAATGAATGTCCCTTGTCTGAGTCAATGAAAAAAAACTTGGAATACATTAAAAAATTTAGAGATGCCGCTGAGCATTCATTATTAGGCGATACAGACGTTTCGCTTACTCGGTTATTTCAAGCATGCTGCCTGAATTTTGAGGAAATTTTAGTGCAAAGCTATGGACCTAGTGTTGGAATAGCGAAAGAGCTGAGCTTGGCGCTTCAATTTAATAAAATAAGCGCTGATCAACTTGATTCATTACAAAGGAGCGAGCTACCGGGTGGTATCGCAGCTATTTTTGATAGTATGGAAAGCAATGTTGATAGAGATATTCTGGATAGTGAGACGTTTAGCTGCAGGGTTCACTTTACGAGAGAGATTGCGAGTAAGTCGCGTGCACACGAGTTGGTTTCGCTGTCTAGTGATGCAGATGGGAAGGGCAATCAAGTCGTAATCCGACAAGTGGATAAGGCGGCTAGATATCCTTATAAGCCGCGCAATGTAGTCGAGTGTGTGCAGGAACACGTACCAAGCTTCACAATGCATGAGCACACGAAAGCGTGGAAGAGGTTTAAAGTGCGTCCCTCATCTGATGCGTCGGATAAATCTACAGTTGTAGCAGAGTACTGTAGTTACGACGCTCGGATGAATCGTTACTTTTACACTGAGGTTTGGGTAAAAAAACTTATCGAGTTTTACTGTAGTTGAGTGCGGTGGGGCATTCAGTGCCGTGTTTGGCCCATGGCGTGTTCGCCATGGGCTTTTTCATTTCATTCTAGATGTCCAGCGTGTTGTCGCGTTCCCACTCGGAGAAGTGCGCGGTGAAGGCGTTCCACTCTTGGTGCTTGAGCTTGAGGTAGGCTTTGGAGAAGCCTTCGCCCATGGCCGCCATCAGCTCCGTGTCGGCTTCGTACTGGCGCAGGGCGTCGAGCAGGTTGAGCGGCAGGCGCGGGGCGTCGGTGACGGTGTGGCCTTCAGCATACATGTCGATGTCGTAGCGCTTGCCCGGATCGGCCTGCGAACGGATGCCGGAGAGACCCGCTGCGATGATGATCGACTGCAGCAGATAAGGGTTTGCCGCGCCGTCGGGCAGGCGCAGTTCAAACCGCCCCGGACCGGGAACGCGCACCATGTGCGTGCGGTTGTTGCCCGTCCACGTCACGGTGTTCGGCGCCCACGTGGCCCCCGAGGTCGTCCGTGGCGCGTTGATCCGCTTGTAGGAGTTTACCGTCGGGTTGGTGATCGCCGCCAACGCGCTGGCGTGCTTCATGATCCCGCCCAGGAAGGTGCGCCCGCGCGCAGACAGTCCCAGCTCCATAGCGTCGTCGGCAAAGACGTTGGTCTTGCCCGCCTTGTCCCACACCGAGATGTGTACGTGGCAGCCGTTGCCGGTCAGCCCGGCGATCGGCTTGGGCATGAAGGTCGCGCGGTAGCCGTGCTTTTCGGCGACAGACTTGACCATGAACTTGAAGAAGCTGTGCTTGTCGGCGGTGCGCAGGGCGTCGTCGAACTCCCAGTTCATCTCGAACTGGCCGTTGGCGTCCTCGTGGTCGTTCTGGTACGGGCCCCAGCCAAGATCGAGCATGTAGTCACAGATCTCAGCAATCACGTCGTAGCGACGCATCACCGCCTGCTGGTCGTAGCAGGGCTTTTCCGCCGTGTCGGCCGGGTCGGAAATCTGCGTGCCTTCGGGCGTGAGCAGGAAGAATTCAGCCTCAACGCCGGTCTTGACGTGCATGCCCTCGGCCTCGGCCTCGGCAATCAGGCGGTTGAGCACGTTGCGCGGGCCCTGATCCACCAGCTCGTCTTCCATCACCAGGTTTGACGCAACCCACGCCACTTCAGGCTTCCACGGCAGTTGGATCACCGAAGAGGGGTCCGGCACGGCGAGCATGTCAGCGTGCGCGGGCGTCATGTCGAGCCAGCTGGCAAAACCGGCGAAGCCTGCGCCGTCTTCCTGCATGTCCGCGATGGCCTGCGCCGGAACCAGCTTGGCGCGCTGTGCGCCGAACAGGTCGGTGTAGGAAACCATGAAATACTTTACGCCCTTTTCCTTGGCGAAGGTGGCTAGATCCAGTGTCATGGCGTTCTCCTCTTCAGGTGCTTGATGGTGGTGGGGGCAGGGCCGGCAAGGGGCGCTGCCCGGAAGTGAGGTCTAAAGCAAAAGTGGCCTCTGAGGGATGACCATCAGAGACCACTTTGCCGCGAATTAAAAGCCGCCTTGTCCAGGGATCCACGTCGTGCCCGACAGGGGAACCCGCGCCATGGCGGCGGCTTCGATGGTCAGCGCGCACAAATCCTCGGGCTCGAGGTTGTGCAGGTGGCTCTTGCCGCAGGCGCGCGCGATGGTCTGCGCCTCCAGCGTCATGACCTTGAGGTAGTTGGACAGACGCCGACCGCCGAGGATGGGGTCGAGGTTCTTGGCCAGCTCCGGGTCTTGGGTGTTGATGCCCGCCGGGTCTTGGCCTTCGTGCCAGTCATCGTAGGCGCCCGCGGTGGTGCCGAGCTTGCGGTACTCTTCCTCCAGCGCCGGATCGTTATCGCCCAGGGCAACCAATGCCGCAGTGCCGATCGACACGGCGTCTGCGCCCAGCGCAATCGCCTTAGCTACGTCCGCGCCTGAGCGAATGCCGCCAGAGAGCACGAGCTGCACGCCGTTGCGGTGCATGTCCAGATCCTGCAGCGCCTGCACCGCCGGACGGATACAAGCCAGCGTCGGTTGGCCCACGTGCTCGATAAAGACGTCCTGCGTCGCCGCTGTGCCGCCCTGCATGCCGTCGAGCACGACCACATCCGCCCCGGCCTTCACCGCCAGCGTGGTGTCGAAGTAGGGGCGCGCGCCGCCGACTTTGACGTAGATCGGCACTTGCCAATTGGTGATCTCGCGCAGCTCCATGATCTTGATCTCAAGATCATCGGGGCCGGTCCAGTCGGGGTGACGGCATGCCGAGCGCTGGTCGATGCCTTTGGGCAGGTTGCGCATCTCCGCCACGCGGTCGGAAATCTTCTGCCCCAGTAGCATACCGCCACCGCCGGGCTTGGCCCCCTGACCGACCACGATTTCGATCGCGTCGGCCCGGCGCAGGTCGTCGGGATTCATACCGTAGCGGGAGGGCAGGTACTGGTAGACCAGCTTGTCCGAATGCCCACGCTCTTCCTCAGTCATGCCGCCGTCGCCGGTGGTCGTGGATGTCCCCGCAGCCGTCGCGCCGCGTCCGAGCGCTTCCTTAGCCGGGCCGGAAAGCGCGCCGAAGCTCATGCCGGCGATGGTGATGGGTATGTCCAGCTCCACCGGCCGCTCGGCAAAGCGGGTGCCCAGTGTGACGGAGGTTTCACACTTCTCCCGATAGCCTTCGAGCGGGTAGCGCGACACGGACGCGCCTAGGAACAGCAGGTCGTCGAAATGCGGCACACGGCGCTTGGCCCCGCCGCCACGGATATCGTAGATGCCGGTCGCAGCGGCGCGCCGGATCTCACTGTTGGTACGATCGTCAAAGGTCCACGACTTGACCGGGGTGGTCTGCGGGATCTGCTTCTTGTCTGACATCAGGGAACGTCCTCGTTTCGATTATCAGGC
>CBFHUI010000150.1:0-3829 GCA_965658725.1 Alphaproteobacteria bacterium
TCTCGGCGATGTCATTGTCGTAGAAATCAGACCACTCCTTGAAGGTGTTGCTGATCTTGAAATTGAATGTCACGAGCATGGTGGCTTCCTTTGCGGTCAGGCGCTTCAGGCCGGGGGCCACAAAGTCACAAGGCCCGCCGGTCGACGCAGGGGATGGTAGCGGTTAACTGACGAACGAGGTGTTGTGCCGGATGATGGACTTCACTTCGGAGACCTCCGTCACCGCTGAACCGGAGCGTTCGCCGTGTTCGTGGATCAAGTCTTCGCTGTCGGCGTTGTAGACACAGAAGATTGCATCGCCGACGACGTAGCTTTGCTCTTGCTGGATGTTCTTGCCTTCGGAGCGCATGGCCTCCAGCACTTCTTCAGACCCTTTTCCGGCCGAATGCAGATCGTTTTTCGAGATATCGCCGGCACCGGCCATTTCGCGTTTGATGATAAAGCGTTTCATGAGCTTCTTCCTTCTTCTTTGTGGTCAATCGAGGTGAGACGGATGGGGACGGCAGCGCTCAGTATTCCTTGTACTGACGCATCTCGTCCGTTGGGTTGTAGAACGACGTAAACCGCCACTGCTCAAACAGTTCCGTTGAGATATTCTCATCAACGCCCAGCTCTCCGAGCCAGGCGTGAACCGCTTCAGCGCTTTCGGCCTCCCAGTGGCAAAAGGCGATGTCGTCGCCCACCCACTCCTGACGACATTTGACGTGTTCGTGGGTGCTGTTTCCGAACGCGATCCAGTCGTTCTGCGTGCTTGGTTCGCCATGGGCTGAGCAGTAAGCCTTGCGGGCTGCGCTATTGTGAAACCGGTGAATTGCAATGAAGTGCTTCATGATCAGTTTCCTGTATCGAGCATGTTGATGGACCCAGCGTCAGATAAAAGCGCCCGACGAAGCAAACAGGGCAAAAATACAGACGCCAACTGAGCAGTAATCACCAAAAGTCTAGCAAAATATATATCAATAAACAGAGCGATTTGGGCGGTTGAAGCGATAAATTCTGATCATTTCGGAAGTTCTTGATCTTGAATCTTCTGCGATGAGTGCGCCCTTTAGCATCATAGTCCCAATGCGCCATTTGACTGCTAGCAGTCGGCATGCGGGACAGCGACGTCGGCCCGTTCAAGCCTAAGGACACCGGAAGACGCGACTAGGCGAAAGGCTCTCGCAAGGCTTGTTCGACCAAAACCAGATTGTCCTGGCCATAGAACATGTCGCCATCGACCACGTAACTGGGCGAGCCAAACAGCGGGAGAGCGATCGCCTCGTCCGTATTGGCCGCGTATTCCGCCGCTACATCTGGGTGTTCCATACGGGCGAAAAGGGGGCCGGTGTCGATGCCGTTCTGCGCGAGACAGTCTCTCACCAGATCGGCGCGGCTCAGGTCGAGGTCGCGCTGCCAATGATTGTTGAGCAAAAGGGTTGATAGGGCATCGACGTCCAATCCCAGCTTCTCCGCAGCAATCACGGCGCGGTCACCAACATCGGCGGCGTTGCTGTGGGTGGACGGGGTCACCTGCGGCATCTCCACGCCTCTGAAGGCTGACCATCGCATACGCTGGCGCTCGAAGTGATAGTCGAGGTTGGCTTTTGTCCGGTCGTCCCAAGGCTGCGACCCGTTGTTGTCCAGGCAGCGGTTCAGGTCAAAGGGTCGGTGCACAATCGACCGCCCGGCCCGAGCCGCGATCTCCAAAAAGTGGCGGTGCCCGATGTAGGCATAGGCTGAGTAGGTCGAATAGTAGTACGTAATGCTTTTTGTCATGGTGTGACCCCACTGGATGCGCCTGCTTTCATGCCGTCAAAATAGCGTCTAATGCAAAGATCAGGGAACCCAAAGGACGCCTCAAGCGAAGAACAAAGGCAGTCGTTCTTGCTCGATTTTACAATAATGAGATGAAAGCCAATTAGGAAATACTCAAAAGGTATGTTGAGCTTAAACCGTTGCCCTTAAGAGTACCGTTCACCCAAACGAGTGCAGCAATCAAACTGGAAACATGGACTTGAAGAGAGAGGAGTCCGATATGGCTGCTTTAGCAATGGTAATGCCCATCCTGCCTGGCAAAAAAGACAAGTGGCTCGGCATGATGAAAGAGATGAACGAAGGGTCGATGAAGGCCGAAATGGATGCTACGCGTGAAAATGCCGGCGTGCATGAGCGTACATTCTTGCAGGAAACGCCGATGGGGGATTTTGTGATCCTGACCTATGAGGGCGACGATCCAATCGCCAGCTTTGGCAAGATCATGGAGACCATGGACGAAGACTTCGCGGCCTTCGCGCTCGACGTGCACGGGCTGGACGCTTCTGCACCGCCGCCGCCCATGCCCACGCTTGTCTACGACAGCCGGGACTAACCCAGACAGCACCGCTTAGCCCTTTCAACGCCAAAGAGGGCGGCGGTGCAGTCAAGGCAGGTCTAGAGCTTCATCACCGGGGTCAAATCCCAGTCGCCCAATTCCAGAACCGGGTCAAAGAGGGCGTTAATGTCCTCCATGCTGTCCGCTTCGATGACGTAGAAGTTTGTGTGCTCCAGACGATTGCCGTACCGGGCGTGTACTTGGACATTGTGCTCGGGTGCGCGCGTGACGATGTCACCCATGGCTGCAACGCTTTCTGGTACGTGTGCCTGACACGTTGAGTAGTTGTGTGTGTGCTTGACGACAAAGTACATGCTCCGCTCTCCCTCAAAAGAAACGCCATTTAATGTTCTCGATATGAAAACCTTTAATGATCCGCAATAACAGGGCTAATGCGGGTCATTGAATGCATATTTGTTTCAAAACGAAGCAGGAATTTCTTTTCAGAGTGGGTCTCTGAAAGTCATGGTCTGTGAGCGCTTGTCCCTAGCGGCAAGCCATTGCTAGTTTTCTTCAACAAATCTGCAAAGGGCCCTATGTTCTCTCAACCTGTATTCGAAGAACGCTCTGGCACAGGGTATCAGACACCTGTTCTTCATTTCAGGGCAACAGACATCCCCGACCGGCACCTGAGTCCCGCCTTGGCCGCGTTCATGGAGGACACGTTTGGTCCCTTTGAGGGGACCGAGCTCAAACCGGAACGTGATGAGCAGGTGTCGGGGCGAGCCCAGACGGTTCTGCGATGGCTCTTCCTTGTCTGTCAGAACAGCGGTTGGCCGGTGTTCGAACTTGGAACGTTTGAACGGGCTGCAGACGCGAGCGCCGTGTCTGACTTGAACGGTGTCTTTGTTCTGCCCACGCGCGTCGGCACGCCTATGCTGCCCCAGAGACTGCTTGTCGCCCTGTTGGAACAAGGCTTGGCCGAGACACCGGCGGACGCTGACACTCTGGAAGCGCGTTTACGTCCTCTGTTCGATGCTTTTCAGGCGGTTGGGATGAAGGGCTCAAATCAGCGGGTGGTGGTGCTGGAGCTGGCTCGTCGGGGCGTTTCGATGGTGGAGCTGAGCAACAACATCTTCCAAATCGGCGAAGGCCGTGATGCTGCGTTCATTCGTGGGACTTTCACGCAGGTGAACTCCGAACTTGTCAAAGAAATTCAAAGCCAAAAGGTAGAGACTTCTGACGTGCTGCAGCGCGAGGGGGTGCCTTCGGTTGTGCATCGGCGGGTCACGACGAACGATGAAGCCTTGGCGGCAGCTGAAGCCATTGGATACCCGGTTGTGCTGAAGCCGCACAATGGAACGCGGGGGCGCGGTGTGGTGTGCGACCTGCCCAATGCGACTGAGTTACAAGCCGCCCTCGACCGACGGGGCTTCGATATTTGGGATGGTATGGTGGAAAAACTCGTTCCTGGAGCCTACGCCCGCATCACGGTTCTGGGGAGTGCCATTCTGGAAATTCGCTACTTTCCTCTTT
>CBFHUI010000151.1:0-3764 GCA_965658725.1 Alphaproteobacteria bacterium
AGCTAACGGATCCTAATCGCTCGATAGCGACACTTGCTTAACTCCCAATCTCTTCGATCCCTTCGAAGAATGCAGGAAGTCTCCCTCTCGATCAGAAACCATTCAATCCGATCGACAGATGTATCAAACAGACACTCACTTAAACTCCGGTTCACCCGAGAAGCAGAGGTTCATCCCCCAAAGGGGACACTCAGAACCCCTGCTCCTCTGGTGGCCATAGCAAAGTGGCACCACCCGGTCCCATCCCGAACCCGGCCGTGAAACACTTTAGCGCCAATGGTACTGCAGGTTCACCTGTGGGAGAGTAGGTCGCCGCCAGAGTTCTTAAAATCACCGTCTGTGACCTCAACATATCGTTCTTCATGCGTCCCTTACTGCCCACCCAAAAAACAGTAATACGCAAGCAGCAAAACCACCTTCCGCGGGATGGAGCAGCCCGGTAGCTCGTCAGGCTCATAACCTGAAGGTCGCAGGTTCAAATCCTGCTCCCGCAACCAAACTCAATACACACACAAAAAAACGCCCCATCTCCAAAATCGATGGGGCGTTTTTTTATTGATGCGCCGGCTGCGGAGACTAAGCCACCGCCTGCATACTCGACTCAGCCTTGGAGTCAGCAGACGCTTCAAACAGCCGTACTTCAAGATCAGCGCGGGCGGTTTCAGACAGCTCGTACATGTCGTCTTCCACAACAACCAGGCGGCCACTGTCGCGCAAGCTGCGAATGTAAGCCGACGCGTTGTTTCCATGGGTGCTGCGCTTGTAGATTTCGCGCGCGGACTTGGCTTCGTGGTGGAGCTGGTTGCGGCTGAAGCGGGTCACGCCATCAATCAGAGAGAGCTTTGCCGCTGCGGACAGGAACAGATCAGCGCCGGACTTGTGGCCCAGGCGGGTACAGATGGCGTGGGTCGTGCGAATGGAGAGGTTACGATCAAAGGGACTGCTTGCGTCAGCAACGCGCTCGTTCCAGTCAATCTTCGAAAGCACGGGAATGAGGTGCTCCACTGCAAAGGACTCAGACCCCTGAAATTCAACTCGGATCTGGTCGCGCTCCATCTTTAGCGAGCAATTTTCCATCGAATATCTCCAAAAAAGCGAATCTATAAGCCCCTATTAGCCCTAATGTATTTCTACTGTCAACGATTTAGGATTAAGTTTGTATGATTTTTATGTTTTCCCTCAAATCAAACCAATTATCCCGTAAGGCGAAGCCTTCGCGACGGTTTTCCCCCACAAAAATGCGAATCGACGGATCAAAGTTGGGCGCTGGGACAGGGGTATGACGGCGACTGATCGAGCCACGTAGTCGTGATAGAGACTAATCACTATGCCCTTGCATGCTGTATGCAGCTCAAGAGCCACTTTTCGCGATGCCTTCCCTTGACCGCTGCGGCGCTGTGACGGATCGAAGGGGCATGGATGCCTTTGTCTACTCACCGCCCCCGCCGGGGCCCCTGCCCCTTCTGTTCGAGGACGACGCCCTGCTCGTGCTCAACAAGCCAGAGGGTTTGCTGAGTGTGCCCGGCCGGTTGGCAGCGCATCGCGACAGTCTCTATACCCGCGTGCAGGAATTGCACCCTCAGGCCATGGTGGTGCACCGCTTGGATCTTGCCACATCGGGTGTAATCGTCATGGCCAAGTCGTTGCAGGTGAACCGCGTTCTATCTCGGCAATTTCAACAACGGCGGGTTGAGAAGCGCTATCAGGCGGTGGTTGAGGGGACGCCCACGACGGGTGGCGGGTTGGTTGACCTGCCCCTGATCTGCGACTGGCCCAACCGCCCGCGCCAGATCGTCGATCACGCGCTTGGTAAACCATCGCAGACGGAGTGGACTGCAGGGGAAAGCGTCGAGGTGGGCGGTCAGGCCGGGACGCGCGTGCATTTGCGGCCGATTACCGGGCGCTCGCATCAACTGCGGGTGCATATGGCGGAACTGGGTCATCCGATCTTTGGTGACCGCTTCTATGCCACGGAAGCTGGGGCGGAAGCAGCGCCGCGGCTGCTTCTCCACGCTGAGACGCTCGAACTTGACCACCCGGAGAGCGGGGAACCGCTGACCTTCGCTGCGCCCTGCCCCTTTTGAAGACGATTAGAGCACCACGTGCCGCTGGCCGACGCTTGCACCCCGACTGTTCCTTACGGGCTTGAGTGCAACGGGTGAGAGCGCCGTGACTTCATCATCAGACAAAACGCCCAGCCGCTGGAGCACAGAGAACAGCGCCGCATCCACCACGTCCAATGACCCGTCGAGGGTCTTCAATGCCAACCCCCAGCCGCGATCCCGGATGGCTACGGCGTAATATCCATCGGCCCCGATCTTACCAACGATCCGCCCCCTGGTCACGGTCGCCAGGGCAACGCTGAAGTGGTCCGTTCCGGCGAGGTACCAGGGCGCTTCGGCCACCGCGTCGAGCAAGCGGGCCTGCGCTTGCCCCCGCGCCGTCTCTGTCTTTGGGTGCGCAAAAGACGCCATAGCCCGCGCCATATCCACCAGCGGCAGCGCTGGCGTCGGCAGGGCGCAACCATCGACGCCCCAGCGCACGTCCGCCGCAGCTGCCCCGCTTAGCGCCAACAGGTTGGCTTCGTAGCGCTGCTGGGCCGGATGATCGCGTTGATCGTAGCCGACGATCTCCCAGCCTTCGTGCCGACAGACGGTGAGGAAGCCGGAGTGCTTACCGCTGCAATTGTGAAAAATCGACCACCGTACACCGCCAGCCCGAATGGTCGCCTCGCGGTCCGCTTCACGCCATGGGAAGGCTGGACCACAAGCGAGGTCGGCATCCCCGCACCCAATGTCTGCCAGCCACTGCTCAACCAGCGCCACGTGGCCTTCCTCGGCATAGTGCGATGCGCAAGCGAGGGTCAGGTGCGAAGGGCTGAGGTTAAAGGCGTCTGCCGCACCGCTTTCGACCAGCGGCAGGGCCTGAATGAACTTGAGCGAGGACCGCGGGAAGGCGGGCAGATCGATGCGTCCTGCCTGCGCTACCAACGCGCCGCCCTCCGCTTCGACGACGGCGAAGTGGCCTCCCTGCACGGTCTCCACACCATCGGCGCGCGTCGTGAAGGTGAGGGGTTCTGCCGAACGGAACCAGTCTGCGGCGGAGATCATGGGCGGCCTTTCAGTGCTTGGGCGCAGCATAGAACCTACCTCGGCCTGCCAGCAAAGAAAAAGGGGAGGCACGCCCCGTTTTGGCGCGTGCCTCCCCATCATCCTTGAGACGGCGGTTTGGGGGAGAGGGTTACCGGCCCAGGAGCTCGTTCAGCTGCGCCTGCAGCCGATAGGCGTTGTAGAAAGAAGCGACCGGCAAGTCGTTTGCGTCGAACAGGTGAAGCTCGAAATCGGTGCGCTCAAAGCGGTGAATGCTGCCGACGTTGATGCTCGGCGGGAAATCGCCCCAGCAGCCCTTGAGCGTCATCATCGCGCCGGAAGAGGTTAGGCTGACGGTGCCGTCTTCGCCGGCCTCTTCAAAGGTGCCAAAGAGAGCGTTGCACTCAATCTGTGTGCTGAAACCGCCGTCCTTATCGACGCGCAGCGTCACCTTTTCACCGTCTTCGCCGCCACGCCAGATCAGCGCGCCATCTTCACCGTAAAGGCTGTGTGCCCACCACACGCCGCTGAGTTCATGGAAGTTGAAGGTTGGAAGGGGGAGAGGAAGGGGGAAGAGGATTTCCTTAGAGTCGGCCTGCGAAAGAGATGGGGCAGCAAGTGCGGTCACGACGCCGGCACAAAGTGCGATGCGGCGAACCTTGCGAGTGATGGAAG
>CBFHUI010000152.1:0-3565 GCA_965658725.1 Alphaproteobacteria bacterium
GTCAGTACGCCCGGCGTGTTGCTGACCAGCAGCCCACCCGCGCGCGCGGCATCGACGTCCACATGGTTGAAGCCTACCCCAAAGTTGCCCAGCATTTTGGTTCGGTTTTCCGACGCTTTGTAGGCTTGCGCAGGGATCCGGTCGATGACCGTGGGCGCAATGGCGTCATAGGTCTGTAGTGCGCTGAGCCACACGTCTTCGGGCATGGGCAAAGGGCTATCGTGGACATCGAGATCAAAGTGATCCCGAATGGCGGCCGTTGCATCAGCAGTCCATGGGGTCGTCAGCAAAACACGGGGGCGAAGGGCCATGGGGTAGGTCTTTCCTCTTCGGTCTGCGCGCGCCACGCAGGGGTTTCGTTCTTATCCGGGTTCAAAAGGGCCCTTTGCTGTGCCACGGTCAAGGGCTGAGAGCACCGCCTGCCCACAAGGACGTCCGCCATGGAAAAGATCATCATCGACACCGACCCCGGCATTGATGACGCCTTTGCGATTTTCTATGCGCTTAAATCACCCGCCTTTGACGTCCTTGGCCTGACGACGGTTTACGGCAACGCCTCGATCACTCAAACCACACACAACGCTCTGGCGTTGGTGGACTTGGCCGGGGCAGGGGGGTGTCCGGTAGCGCAGGGCGCTTCGGCCCCACTGCACCTACCCGAGCGAGCCCACCCCGCCATGGTGCACGGGGAAGATGGCTTGGGCGGCTGCGCGCCAGACGCGGTTCACGGTGCGCCGATCGAGCAGGACGCTGTGAGCTTCATCATCGAAACCCTGCGCGCCAACCCAGGTGAAGTGACGCTTGTCCCCATCGGACCCCTGACCAACATCGCCCTGGCGCTCCAGCGCGCGCCGGAGATCGCCGGGTTGGCTAAGCGGGTGGTTCTTATGGGCGGTGCGGCACACGCCAACGGCAACGTGACCCCAGCCGCAGAAGCCAACATCTTTGACGATCCGCACGCCGCTGACGCTGTTTTCGGAGCGTCTTGGCCGGTGGTCATGCTGGGGCTGGACGCCACGCACGACGTCGAACTGACCCCTGCGCTGGTCGATCAACTATCGCGAGAAGGTGGCTCGCAGGGTCGGTTCTTGGCCCGGGCTTCGGAGCAATACTTCGCCTTTCATCGCGACGTTGTGGGTCTTCCGTTCTGCCACTTCCATGATCCCAGCGCGCTGATCTACTGCGTCCGGCCCGAGTTGTTCGAGGTCAGGGCTTCGTCCGTCCGTGTGGTGACGGACGGTTTCGCCGCTGGCAAGACGATCGCCAAGCCGGTCTCCCGCTTTACCGCGCAAGATGGTTGGGAAGGCCGCGCGCCAGTGACCCTGTGTCTGGGCGCAGATGGACCGGCTGTCATGGCGCACTACTGCGCTGAGATGCTCGCCTGATCTCTTTTCCCATGCCGGAGGATTTATCCATGCCGTCTCTGTTCGTCTTTGGCTCAATCAACGTCGATTATGTCGCCCCGGTCAGCCGTCTTCCCGGCCCCGGTGAGACAATCAAGACCGACCGCTATGAAGCCCTTCCGGGCGGTAAAGGCGCGAACCAAGCGCTGGCGGCGGCCCGGAATGGTGCTGCGACGACCATGGTCGGGGCCGTGGGGGACGATGGGCTTGATGGCGTAGCGCTCTCACGATTGGACGAAGCCGGTGTATCGCTGGCCGCCATCCGACGTGTGAGCGGTGCGTCTGGTCTGGCCATGATTGCCGTCGACGCCGCTGGTGAAAACCAGATCATCGTCGTCGCAGGGGCCAACGCTCACGCCATGGCCTCCGACCTGCCCGCGATGGCGTTGGGCAGTGTGCTGGTGACACAAAATGAAGTCGATTGGGCGCAGACTGCCGCGGCCCACGCCGCCGCCCAAGCCGCAGGAGCAACGGTCGTGCATAACGCTGCTCCAGCCCACAAGCTTGAAACAGCGGACTGCGCGCGCATCGATGTTTTGGTGGTGAACGAACACGAACTGGCAGAAGCCAGCCTCGGCGGCGGCGCAGCGCCAGACGCCAGTGACGCTGACCGCGCGGCAGGGCTCCTTGCGCGTGGGGTTGGCGCGGTGCTGCTCACGCTCGGGGCGAAGGGTGCAATCCTTTATGAAGCGGGAAAAGCGCCTATTGTGGTCCCGGCTGCAAAGACGACAGTGATCGACACAACGGGCGCGGGGGATGGCTTTGTTGGGGCTTTCGCCGCTGCCTTGGCCCACGACCCAAGCGCGCCGCTTGCGGCCCACGTCGCCGTGGCGAACGCCTACGCGGCGCGCGTGTGTGCGGTCATGGGGGCGCAGACACCTTTAGCCTGACACGCGCCCCAATCAGAGGAGCGCCTTGCCCCTCAGGTGAACTCGTAGTGCCCCACTTGCGTCTCGCCGAGCAACATCAGGGTCAAGTTGCCATCGGCGTTGTGCTCACGCAGGGAAAAATCCAACGCCCGGCCGCCAGCCAGCGCATCGAGATCAATGCCGGTAAAGGCACTCTCTGCCATGGGCTCTGTCTCAAAGCCGCTTTCCAGTCCCTGGTACACTTGGACCTCACCGACCCCGGTTTCCTTGATCAGAACCTCAGAAAGCCCATCGCCGGTCAGATCCGCAAAATGAATGATATCACCCGCCGACAGACCAAAGACGGCGTCGGTCTGCGTAAAGCCGCTCGGGTCTGCTTTGGTCACCGTGTTGCCGCCATAGGTGAATGTCTCCTCGACCACACCATCGATGTCGCGGTCCACGACCTTTTGCAAAGGGAGGGTCATCGCTGCCAGGGCAGAAAAATCAGTCGTCGTCTGGCTGAATATCAGGCCGTTTGCCGTGGGTGTGAGCAGCGTGCTTAACGTCACGTAACCATTGCTCAGGCTCGCTGCGTTGATCTCAGGCAAGGCAGTGAACGAGGGCGCGGTGAGGGTCGTATGGGTCACTAATCCTAAGGCGTCATGCATCAGAAAAGATGTTGGCGTGCTGTGGTATTCGACAAAGGCTGACCCGCTATCCTTCTCAATCCCCGCCAAACCAAAGGGGATGGGAGGCCCACTGCTGAGCCCTTGAACGAAGGCACCAGAACTGAGCGCCGTGTGGTTTAATGTGTTGAGTGCTGTGGTGTTGATTGTGTCAGTGGGGTCGTCGATCAGGGTGATGTTGGTTGTCTGCTCGGCATAAGCACCGCCTGCGTCCGTTGCCCGGATGGTGACACTCAGTGTGCTATGGCTTTCAAAGTCGAGCTTTGATTCGTCGAGCACTCGGATCTCACCAGTCGAAGGATTGACGTCGAAGGCGCCTTCGACCTCCTGCGCTGAAACGCTGTAAACAAGGGCTGTGTTTTCCGGATCGTCAGCCTGTGCCGTAAGGCCGACCAAAGTGCCAGTTACGGCTGACTCGGAAACGGCACCTGTTTCAGGCAGCGTAGCCAGCGTCGGTGGTGCGTTTACGGGGGTCGGGGCTGGCGTCTCCGGTTCTTCGTCCTGCTGCTCGTCTTCCTCGGCATCCAGCGCCTCGTCGTCGGTTGCATCGCCTGTCACGCTCGGGCTCGAAGCCGTCACCAGCGCATTCATGTCATCAGACAAGTCATCGAGGGAAGCTGTCACA
>CBFHUI010000153.1:0-3470 GCA_965658725.1 Alphaproteobacteria bacterium
CCCCGCCCACATGGCGCCCAGCGCCTGCGCGTCGCCCCAGTCGAAGGTGTTGTAGTCGAAGGGGTTTGAGACCGTAACCAGCGGGTTCAGGCTCTCGCCAATCCGTGCAGCCTGCGCCGCACTCAGCGCCGGAAACTCCAGCCCCGCCGCCGCACCCAGATCCGCCATAAGACCCGCTTCACCGCCCGAGCAACTCACCGACATCACCCGGCGGCTCGCCAGCGGCCCCTTAACGTGCAGCACCTTGAGTGTTTCCAGCAGCGTCGGCAAGGTCGAAACCTCCGCCACGCCATTGCGCGCCAGAAATGCCGACGCCACCGCAGCCCCGCCTGCCAGCGATGCGGTGTGCGTCAGGGCGAGCGCTTGACCGCCTTCGGACTGCCCGGCCTTGAGCGCCACCACCGAAACCCCGCGCTTGTGGGCAAACTGCACCGCCTGGGTGAAGCGGTCCGGGTCGCCGAAACCTTCGATGTAGAGCCCGATCGTGCTGACACGATCGTCCGCCGCCATGGCTTCGATCATATCCCCCAGCCCCACTTGCGCGCCGTTGCCCACGGTCAGCACAAAAGACAGGGGCAGCGCCCGGCGCTGCATGGTCAGGTTGATGGCGATGTTGGACGACTGACAGATCAGCGCCGCCCCGCGCTCAACCCGGCTGCCGCCGTGCACGTCCGGCCACAGCGTGGCCCCGGTGCAGTAGTTGATCAGCCCGTAGCAGTTAGGCCCGAAAATCGGCATATCGCCCGCCGCTTTGAGCAACGCCTGTTGCAGCGCGCCACCCTCGCCCTCTGCTTCCGCCCAGCCGGCCGCAAAGCACGTCGCCCCACCAGCCCCGCGCGCGGCTAGAGCCTGCACAACATCCAAAGTCGCCGCGCGGTTGACCCCGATAAAGCTCGCATCCGGTGCTGCAGGCAGATCAGCGACACTGCGATAAGCTCGCCGGCCGCGTACGCTCTCTTTGCTTGGATGCACGGGCCAGATATCGCCTTCGAAGCCCATGCGCTCACACTGCTCGATGACCGCAGAAGCCCACGAACCGCCAATCACAGCAATGCTGGCGGGGTTGAGCAAGCGGTCGAAGCGGCGGGGGTTGGTCATGGTTACAAGCTCGCGGTGAAAGGGTTACGGTCCCCAGCTACACCAGCCCCAGCAGCGAGGGTAGCCCGCGCGCGACACCACTGACGCAAACGCGGACCGGACGGGTGGGCGTCCGATTGGGCGGGCGTTCGGGCGGGTGACAAGGCCGCAGCTCTCCCTTAAACCACCTCCATGTCAAAGCCCGCCGCAGGCTCCGGCCCGCTCCATCCTTTCAGCTTCAACGGTGAGCACCTCGTCGCTCACGTATCCGGCGTGCTGCTCTGGCCACAGGAGCGCACGTTGGTGGTCAGCGACTTGCATCTGGAAAAGGGCGCAGCCTTTGCCGCCAGCGGCACCTTTTTGCCCCCCTATGACAGCACCGAAACCCTCGACCGCCTCGAAGCGCTGATCGCTGAAACGCGGGCACGGCGGGTGATCTCTCTGGGCGACTCCTTCCACAATCGAGCTGTGATCGCCGGGCTTACCCCCGACTTGCTCGACCGCATTCAGCAGCTAACGGCTTCGGTTGAGCGCTTTATCTGGGTCACGGGCAATCACGACCCGGACGTGCCAGAGCACTTGGGCGGTGAAGTGCACGAAGACCTTTCGCTCGGTCCCCTTCACTTCCGCCACGAAGCCTCCCCGCTCTTTCCCCTGCCCGGTGAAGTCTCGGGACATTGGCACCCAAAGGCCAGCATTCGCGGTCCCAAGGGTCGGCCGCTCACCCGGTCTTGCTTCATCCACGATAGCCACCGCCTGATCATGCCGGCCTTTGGCACATTTACCGGCGGTCTCAACGTCTCGCACCCCTCGGTTCAGAGGTTGTTCGCTCATAATTATGAGGCCAACGGGACTGGTCTTACCAACTGCGCAGTCTATCTCTTAGGCAAGCGGCAGATCGCAGCAGTGAGGGGAGCTTCCCTGCTGCAGTAATCTGCCTGAACCCACGCTTCAGACCGATCGAGACCGCCGACCTTTGACCGCCCCCGCCACCCCCTCGCGCTCCGCAAGCGCTGCCGACGCTGCGCCCGCGCTGGTCTGGTTCCGCCACGATCTGCGGCTGGCCGATCAGCCAGCGCTGAACGCGGCTTGCGGCCAAGGTGGTCCGGTGGTCTGCCTCTACGTGCTCGACGATGAAACGCCCGGTGAGTGGGCGCACGGCGGGGCCTCGCGCTGGTGGCTGCACCAGGCACTAGCCGCGCTCGACACCGACCTGCGCGCCAAGGGCAATCGCCTCATCCTCCGGCAAGGTCGCGCGGAAGACGTGGTCGCTGAACTCACCACTGAAGTCGGCGCGGGCGCGGTGTTCTGGAACCGCTCCTACGCGCCCTACGATCGCGAACCTGACGCACGCCTGAAAGCCGGCTTAAAGGCAAAAGGCGTGCACGCGCAGTCGTTTAACGGCACCCTGATCTCTGAGCCCGTGGCCGTGCGCAACAAGTCCGGCGGCGTGTTCAAAGTCTTTACGCCCTACTGGAAGACAATCAGCACCCATAACGTCGAGGCCCCGTCAGCTGCACCTGAGTTGATCCCGGCCCTGCCCGACGGGGTTGCGCCTGCGAGCCTCTCACTCGATGCCCTTCGTCTGCTACCAACGGAGCCGGATTGGTCCGCCGGTCTGGCGGCAACTTGGACGCCGGGTGAAGCGGGCGGGCGCGCGCGGTTTGACGCCTTTATTGCCGGGGATGGCGCGGGCGGTGGGCTGATCAACTACGCAGAGGGGCGCAACCGACCCGACCTTGACGCTTGCTCCCGGCTCAGCCCCTTTCTCAAGTTTGGCCACGTCTCTCCCCGCCAAATCTGGCACTGGAGTCTTGAGGCCATGCACCGCGAACCTGCACTGGAGCAGCCCGGCTGGGCCTTGTTGCGGGAGATCGGCTGGCGGGAGTTCTCTTATTACCTGCTGCACCATTTCCCGACCCTTCCCAACGCAAACTGGAAGCCTGACTTCGACCGCTTCCCGTGGCAGGACGCCGACACAGCGGCTGTTCGCGCTTGGCAAAAAGGGCGGACGGGCTACCCCATGGTGGACGCCGGAATGCGCCAGCTTTGGCAAACAGGCTGGATGCACAACCGCTTGCGCATGATCACCGGCTCGTTCTTGGTTAAGCATCAGCTTCTTCCCTGGCAGATCGGCGCACGATGGTTCTGGGATACACTGGTGGATGCTGACATCGCCTCGAACAGCGCTGGTTGGCAGTGGGTAGCCGGGTGCGGAGCCGACGCTTCGCCTTACTTCCGCGTGTTCAACCCCATCACTCAAGGGCCGAAGTTCGACCCCGAAGCGCGTTTCATCCGGCAGTTTGTGCCGGAACTCGCTGCCTTGGATGACAAGAGCCTGTTCGAGCCCTGGAACGCCGACCCCCTGCTGTTGCAGGCCGGGGGCGTCACGC
>CBFHUI010000154.1:0-3468 GCA_965658725.1 Alphaproteobacteria bacterium
AAAGCACGAGAAGATCCTGCCCGGCGATGTCTTCATCACCAACGATCCTTGGCACGGTGGCGTCACGCACCTGAACGACCTGGTGCTCGCCATGCCGGTATTCGCCGATGGGAAACTGATCGCCTGGACGGCCAACATTGCGCACAACTCGGATGTGGGCGGGATGGCGCCGGGCTCGCTGTCCGGTGAGGCCACAGAGATCTTTCAAGAAGGCCTTCGCCTGCCGGCGATCAAGCTTATCAATCAAGGTGAGCTTGACCAGTCGGTGATGGATATCATCACCACCAACTCGCGAATGCCTGACTTTTTGCTGGGAGATGTTTGGGCGGCGATTGCCAGTGTTCGGATCGGCGCAAACCGGCTCGAAGGACTTGCGGAGAAGTACGGACAGGAAACCTTCAGCGAAGCCATTTCTAGCTTTATGGACTTTGGCGAGAAAACCGCGCTGGCGGAACTGTCCAAGCTGCCAAAAGGCACGTTTGAGCTGGCCGAGGAGCAGGACGACGGGCGTATCTATAACGTCAAGGTCACGATCAGCGACGACGCCTTCGTTGTGGACTTGCGGGACAACCCGGATCAAGACCCAGCCTGTACCAACGCATCGCGCGATGGGGTGATCGTGTGCGCGCAAATGGTGTTCAAGTCGCTGACCGACCCGGACACACCGGCCAACGAAGGCTCCTTCCGGCCTTTGCAGGTGCTGACACGCGAAGGGACGATTTTCCACGCTAAGGAACCCGCCGCCATCGGCTTCTACTTCGAGACCGAAGTGCGGGTTTACGACCTGATTTGGCGCTGCCTCGCGCCGCATATCCCGGAGCGCTTGCCTGCTGGGAACTTCAGCTCGATCTGCGGGACATTCATCGGCGGCATCCACCCCGATACGGGCCGTCAGTACACCATCATTGAACCGCAAATCGGCGGCTGGGGCGCGTGGGAAGGACAAGACGGCAATCCCTGTATCTTCTCCGGCTTCCATGGAGAGACCTACAACACGCCCGCTGAGATCTCAGAGGCGCGCAACGGTCTTTACGTGGACCGCATGGAGCTGAACACGGCCACAGGCGGGGCGGGAGAGTACACCGGCGGTCGGGGGCTCATCCTCGAATACCGGATCCGCACAGAGAACGGCTTTGTCACCGCCGGTTACACCCGTTCACGGATCAAGCCTTGGTCGCTGGAAGGCGGCGAAGAAGGGTCAGGCAACTTCATTGAAGTGATCAAGCCAGAGGGCAAGGAAACCTATTCCTTCGTCTCGGGCCTGAGCGTGACCACCGATGACGTGATCCGGGTCATTACCTCCAGCGGTGCTGGCTATGGCGACCCCAAGCAACGGTCGCGCGACGCTGTGCGCGAAGATGTCAAGAACGGCCTCGTATCCGAAGAAGATGCGCGGGAGATTTATGCATTAACAGACTGATAACACGACGAAACAGGAGACGACCAATGGTCAAGATCATGTACCTGAGCCCCGTCGCTGACTACGGGGGCCACAACGAGATTTTTGCTGAAATGGCAGCGGAAAACAAACTGCCCGGGACCGAAGTACACGTGTGCTCCTTCCCCGATAGCATCGGCAAATTCTCGCACATCGAGTATCGCAGCTATGAGGGCATTGTAACCGCTGGGATCATCCGCGCGGCACGCGCCGCGGCGCGCGAGGGATTTGACGCGCTGGCCATCGGTTGCTTCTACGACACCGCCTTGCACGAAGCGCGAGAGGTTTCAGGCGACATGGTCGTGACCGCGCCTTGCGTTGCGTCCTGCGAGATCGCGGCGAGCCTGTCCAACCGGTTTGGTATCATCGTCGGGAGACGCAAGTGGGTGAACCAGATGCAGGCAACCGTGCACGAGCACGGGCATCGCGACCGCCTTGCTGGCTTCTATCACGTGGAACTGGGCGTGACAGAGTTTCAGGAAGACCACAACCGCACCGCAACCCTGCTGATGGACGCCGCCCGGCAAGCGGTCGAAGAAGACTATGCTGAGTCGATCATCTTGGGCTGCACCATGGAAGTTGGCTTCCACAAGAGGATCGAGGACCAAATGGGCGTCCCGTGCATTGACCCGTCAATCGCCGCGCTTAAGCGCGCCGAATACGGCGCTTTGCTCAAGCGGGACTGCGGCTGGAAGCCCTCTCGCAAGTGGTCCTGTGAAGCGCCGCCCGAAAGTGAAATCGCAGAAATCGGCGCCTTTGACTCCGGTGAGTTCTTTGGCCCCCGCATCGTTGTCGGTGCCTAAGCCAGTCAGTCGAGGTGAGATGGGAGAAGCGCCATGGCACGTGAATGGGTGATCAACAGTTACGAGGGCTACGCCGGTCTGGTGCTGCAGGCCTGCGAGCCGACCAGCGCCGGTCCGGGCGAAGTCCGGCTGAAGATTGAGGCTTTTGCCCTGAACTGGGGTGACATGGACCTCATGCTCGACCGCTATTCGTTCAGTTTCCCCAAGTTCCCCGCTCGGATCGGGATGGAGGCGACCGGGATCGTGGATCAGGTTGGACCGGGGGTCGAAGGCATCGAAGTCGGCCAACGGTACTGCACGCTCCCCTACTTCTACGACAACGCGGGCACCAGTGCCGATTATGCTGTCGTCGATGCCCGTTACGTGACGCCAGCGCCCGAAGGCCTGAGTGCTGTGGAGGCAACGTCGGTCTGGATGCAGTATATGACTGCCTATTACCCAGTGATCGACATCTCCAAAGCCGGGCCAAAGACTAACATTCTGGCCACAGCAGGAACCTCGACCGCCGGAACGGCAGCCTTGCAGTTGGGTCGAATGGCTGGTGCGACCATGATCACCACGACCCGGTTTGCTGCCAACGAGGCCTACTTGCGCGCCAATGGCGCAGACCACGTGATTGTCAGTGACGACAGCACAGACATCGCCGCTGCCATCAGCGAAGCAACAGGCGGCGTCGGGGCGCACGTGGTCTTTGATCCAGTCGGCCAGGGGATGATCGCCCGGTACAGCCCAGCGCTGGCCAAAGGCGCGACGATCTTTTTCTACGGCACGCTGGACGGGGTTTTCCCTCAACTACCGATCGTCGATATGTTCCAGGCCAACGCCACCTTCCACCCCTACTCGCTGTTCAACTACGTCGAGAACCCCGACGCGTTGCAGCGCGGTCTGACTTTCGTTTATGCCGCGCTGAAGTCCGGCCAGATCGCCCCGCAAATCGACCGCGTCTATCCCATGGAGCAGTATCGGGAGGCCTGGGATTATCTCAGTCAGCCACGGAACCGCCACGGCAAGGTGGTGATCGAAACCGGTGCTGCATCAAGCTAAGGCCAAGAAGAAGAAAAACAAAAAGGAGAAGCCCAAATGTCCAATCAAACCGATAGACTTTCCCGCCTGCGCGACACCATGCGCGACCAGAGCATCGACCTGGTCGCCATCGCGCCTGGTGCTCACATGGCCTGGTTGCTTGACGTGAGACCGCACGGCGACGAACGCCCCTGCATCGCCCTG
>CBFHUI010000155.1:0-3453 GCA_965658725.1 Alphaproteobacteria bacterium
CGGCGCTGGGGCTCGTGCATAGTCTCGGCGTAGTCGTAGGCGGCGCCGACGACCGTGGTGTCAAAATCCGGGTGCGCCTGCTGCACCCGGTTCAGCAGTTGAGCCCGTGTGGCGGGGCCAAGGCTCGCGGGCATATCGCCCAGTTCGGCGAGGGAGGCCGGCACCGTCGAGGCTAGTCCTCCTCGATCACCACGTTTTCGAAGCGCATGCCCCCGTCAAGAACTGGAGAAGACGCCGGACGGCCACCAAAGGGCGAGAAGTCCTGAAGCATCGGGTTAGCACTCTGCTGCTGACGGCGCTGTGCAGAGAAGTCGGGAAGCTCTGTCAGCTCCTCAACTTCGACATAGCGCTGAAGCGTGCGCACGTAGGCGTCGCGGAGCTCGTCCTGATCGATCTGGCGGCCTGCTAGTTCACGCAGAGAAATCACAGAGTTCTTGTCGTTATCCCGCGCGACCTCCGGCGTGATGCCGCCGGCAAGCTGCCGAGCACGCTGAGCGGCAAGAATGACCAGCTCAAAGCGGTTTGGAATTTCTTCGATACAATCTTCAACGGTGACGCGCGCCATCGGGTCTCACACTCATAGCTATCGTGAATTTCGAACCGTTAGATTAAGCGCAAACCACTGTTTTGCCAACAAGGCCGAATCGCAATCCTGCCCAGCCCCGGCACAAGTCCCCAATCAAGCCAGTTCAGGCCGTCAGTTTGCTGAGCATCCAACCGCTCATTTCGTCGAGAAAAGCATCGCGTTCCAGCTCATTGTGCATCTCGTGCCGCATTCCGTCGAACAGGCGCAAGGTGACGTCGGTCAGCCCAGCGGTTTGATAAGCTTTGACCAGTGCTTCCACCGCCTCCCCATTCTGCCCCATGGGGTCATCTTGCCCTGACGCAATCCACAAGGGGATGTCGGCGCGGACCTTGGCAATGTTGGCAGGCACGGCGCGGGCCTTGATGGCCGCGGCCAAGTCCATCCAGTGCTGGGCGGAGGCTGGGAAGTTCATCATGGGGTCATGGTGAGCGGCGAGCACCATTTCGGGGTCGGTGCTCAGCCATTCTGAACGGTATTCCTTGATCCCAACCTGCTTGGCAAAGGCTTCCATGATCACTTTATCGGTCCACGTTGCCGGGCCGCGCTTGCCTTTCACGAGGTACTGCAGGCGCACCACGATCTCGAGCATCCGTTGCTGCAAGGTCAGAGGGCCGCCAGCCGAGCCCAGCAGGATCGCGGCGTCCCACCGTGTGCTGTCCTCAATCAACAGATCCTGTACCATGAACGAGCCCAGTGAATGCCCGATCAGAAAGAACGGAAGCTCAGGCTGCTCACGCTGGATCAAGCCGCGGATCAGGCCGCAATCAGCAAGGCATTTACGCCAGCCGTCGTGGTCCGACATGTGCCCTGGAATGCGGTGCTCCTCGGGTGCATCTTCAGCGGGGTCAAAGACCGTGAGGCCATGGCCGCGGTGGTCGTTGGCGTAAACGATGAAGCCGCGCTCAGTTAGGTGCTCGGCCACGGGGGTGTAGCGCCCTGAATACTCGCCTTGACCATGCAGCAGCTGGACCACCCCAACCGCTTGAGTGGGGTCGTCAGGGGACCACGTGCTCAGATGCAACGACGCACCGTCAATACCGGACACCCGACGGACTTGTGATTGCATTGTCCTTGATCCTCAGAGACGCTGTACTTAGTTATGCGAAGGCGTCGGCCTATCACCCTTAATCAGCCAAGGCGAGTCCAAGATGAACCAGCTCCTGAAATTCGCGCTAGAGTTAGGGCCAATCCTAATTTGGGTTGTCCTTGGACGGCTTTTGAAGGGCGTGGAAACGGACTTTGGCAATGGTCAGGCTATTGCCCTGATGGCGTTGCTGGTGATGACCATCATTTCTGTGACATGGCTTTGGCTGGCCGAGCGAAAGGTGCCATGGCTGCCGCTGGTCTCTGCGCTGGTTCTTATCCCCATGGGCGTGCTGTCGCTGGTTACGGGTGATCCAAATTTCGTGATGATCAAGCCGACGATTATGTGGGTCGGGCTGGCCGTGGTTTTTGGCGGCTTTCTGTTGGCGGGGCGCAACCTGTTCAAGCTGCTTATTGGCGAGCGGATGCAGGTGGAAATCCCAGATGCGGTGTGGAACACGCTGGCGTGGCGCTATGTTGGGGTGTTTCTGATCGGTGCTGTAGCGAACGAAGGTCTGCGCTTCATGGTTAACCGCATGGACATCTCGCCTGATGAAATGCTCGCGCCTTATGGGCAGTACAAGTTTTTTGTCGTGATCGGCGTGATGGTCCTCTCAATGGTCGCCATGCTGCCCATGGGCAAATACTTCACTGAGGCGGCCCAAAACGACGAAGACGAAGAAGAAGCCGCTTAAGCCTCAGCGCCGCAGGATGGCTTCAGCTTCGTCCAGCAGCGCCGCTTCATCTGCGTTGCTGCCAGAGGGAAGACCTTGGCGGGCATCCTGCAACCGGGCAATCACGGCCCAACGCGCCAGCGCCAGCGCCTCCCATGCCCACAAGCGCGGACAATCCGCTTGCTCCAAGGAACCAAGCAACTCGTCACGTGACATCAGGCCCGACGCCTCCAGATCCGGTCGAGAATAGCGCCAGGGCGAGGACAGCATCCAGCCCACGTCCGCCTCCTCGGGCCGAAACGCCGAGAACTCCCAGTCCAGCACGCCAGTCAGCGCGTTGCCGTCAAACAGCAAGTTACCTGTGCGAAAGTCGCCGTGGTTCAGGCACAGCCGCTCAAAGCCCTGCTCCCGCACTGCCTCCATGATTGCGCGCGCTCTATGCGGCGCGTCGAGGTGCTGAAACCATGGGGTATCGGCAAGGCAATACGTCTCGATCACGCGAGCGAGCCAAGCGTTTCCGCCTGTCTGGCTGTCAAACGCCCGCGCCGTCTGGGCCCGCAGTGCACGGAGTTGCTCACACACGGAATCTTTGAACAGCGTCGAACCAGCCGCACAAGCCAACACGCCCTCACGATCTGCGCTTCCGGGCAGACACTCCATCACCATGGCATCAGCGTTCGCAACCCGTACCTCCGGCACGGTAAGCCCGGCCTGCCCTGCCAACGTCAAAGCGAGCCCTTCACCAACAAAGCCCCGATCTAGCCAATGCCCTGCGCCGCGCTGCCGGAAAACAAGCCGCTCGTCCCTGTCTTCTGTTGCCAACAACCAGTGAAAATTCAGGGCTCCATCGCCGATGGGCGCAAGAACGCGCACGGCGAGACCACGCGCGGCGCACCACTGCGTGATGGCTGCTTCATCGTAAGGCTGCTTGGCAGGGGCCTCGGGCAAGGCTATTTCACTTCCATGCGCTGGAGAACAATCATACTTATTCTGGTCATCTTGATCGGCCTTCCTGTCTATATCTGGGCAGCCATGGCAGCTTTGTCGCTTATGCCGAGCGGCTGGCCTGTCCTGATCAAGACGCCCTTTTACCTGATCGCCGGCATTCTT
>CBFHUI010000156.1:0-3409 GCA_965658725.1 Alphaproteobacteria bacterium
GTTTGAACCCTCTTCTGTCTATTGAGCATTTGGAATTGGCCCCAACGCTTTCTGTGCCTCCTCAGAACAGCTCGCACAGATTGCCCATAGCGTTTCGACCGCGTACCCGTTCATGATCCCTGCAACGATCCTGTTTT
Organism: Alphaproteobacteria bacterium; assembly: GCA_965658725.1. Lineage (GTDB taxonomy): Bacteria > Pseudomonadota > Alphaproteobacteria > UBA7985 > UBA7985 > UBA7985. Next base: position 138 of record CBFHUI010000156.1, read on the forward strand.
CGTCATCGCCAGGCCGCCAGCAAGCTCCACAGGTCGCCTCTTCATATTTTTTGCTGCCTCCGCCGAGAGGAACACGTTGCTCCCGCAACCCCCATTGCTCGGATTCGAATATTCCGAGCTCGCGAGTGACGCGATCATGCGCGTCTTCCATACAGGACGAACAGGCGCGGCCCATGCGTTCAAATCGTACGAAGCGGCCAGATGAGTCAGACCTACTGCACCAATCACATCGGCCTCCGGGTTCGTACTCTCCCCGAATGGGTCTTATGTCTTTGCATCGATGAAAGTAGGCGGCCATTGGCACGACGGAGCCCAGAGACACCCGTCCGGGAACTTCGACAGAGCATTGCCTGCAACTGTTGTCGTCAGAGCCGGAGCATGACGTGCAGAATCTATGGCCAAATCGACATGCGAGCCCATTGATCGTTTCGGAGTGTGAATCCCGGAGGCAAATTGGTCCACAGAAGCGGTCGGATTTTCTGATCGTCGCGGATTAAAAGTCCGCCACTTTACGCTGGAAGCAACGAGCTGAAGGCGGGGAGATGTATACTGTGGAATTATATGGGCGAGTTCGCCGGGCCTGCCACGTTGATGGAATTAGTGCTCGAGCAGCGGCGCAGCATTTTGGGATAGACCGCAAGACCGTTTCGAAGATCCTGAAGCACTCGGTTCCGCCAGGATACCGACGAGAGCGAGCGCCTTCTCGGCCGAAGCTTGATCCGTTCATTGGGGTCATTAACCAGATCCTGGAAGACGACAAACGGGTTATCAAGAAACAGCGGCATACATCGAAGCGCATCCATGCCCGGCTGCGTGATGAACATGGCTTCACTGGCGGCCTTACGATTGTGACCGACTATGTTCGGGAGCGGCAGCGGCGGACACGGGAAGTTTTTGTGCCGCTGTTTCATGCGCCGGGCCATGCTCAGGTGGATTTTGGCGAGACGCTTGGGGTCATCGGCGGGGTCGAATGCAAGCTGCATTACTTCGCGCTGTCGCTGCCGCATTCGGATGCGTTCTTTATGAAGGCGTATCCAGCAGAGACGACAGAGGCGTTTTGCGATGGCCACACCGCAGCCTTTGCCTTCTTCGGCGGCGTGCCGTTGTCGATGCTTTATGACAACACCGTCATTGCCGTCACCAAGATCCTCGGTGACGGGAAGCGGGTGCGGACACGGGTCTTCTCAGAGCTGCAATCCCATTATCTGTTCGAGGACAAGTTTGGGCGGCCTGGCAAAGGGAATGACAAGGGCAATGTCGAGGGTGTGATCGGCTTTGGCCGGCGGAACTTCCTGGTTCCGGCTCCCCGGTTCGACAGCTTCGATGCACTGAACGCCTGGCTGGAGGCGCAATGCCTGAAACGCCAGGATGATGTTGTCCGCGGACATAGTGAGACGATCGGCGAACGTCTGATGCGCGACCTTGATACGCTGATGGCCTTGCCGCCGACGCCTTATGACGCCTGTGAGAAGGTCAGCACGCGCGCAACGTCCATCTCAATGGTCCGGTATCGCACCAACGATTACTCCGTGCCGACAGCATTTGCCCATCATGAAGTTCAGGTCCGCGGCTATATCCATGAGGTTGTCATCGGTTGCGGCGCCGCGGTGATCGCACGACACGTTCGGTCTTATGAGAAGGCGGACATGATCTTCGATCCAATGCACTATCTGCCGCTACTTGAGCAGAAGGTCGGCGCTTTGGATCAGGCAGCCCCTCTCCAGGGGTGGGATCTGCCCGGTGAGTTTGCAACTCTGCGCCGCTTGCTGGAAGCGCGAATGGGAAAGCCTGGCAAGCGCGAATATGTCCAGGTCCTGCGGTTGCTGGAAACCTTCGAGATGGACCATGTCCACGGCGCCATCCGGCAGGCCCTCGACCTGGGTGCCATCGGCTACGATGCCGTCAAACACCTCGTCCTCTGTCGGATCGAGCGGCGGCCACCCAGGCTGGATCTCGATATTTACCCCTATCTGCCGAAAGCGGTGGTCGAGACGACAAAGCCAGCCAGCTACGCGGTGCTCCTGTCAGGAGTGGCAGCATGATCGACACAACAACTGACACCCCGCAGGTCCTGCTGAAGCATCACCTGACCAAGCTCCGGCTACCAACCTTCCAGAGCGAGTACGCCAAGCTGGCCCAGCAATGCGCGACCGAGAACAAGGACCATGTGCAATATCTGCTGCGGCTCTGCGAGCTGGAGCTGATCGAGCGTGAGCGTCGGATGGTCGAACGGCGGATTAAGACCGCTAAGTTCCCGGCAACCAAGAGCCTCGATAGCTTCGACTTCAAGGTCATGCCGTCGCTGAACAAGGTTCTAACGATGGAACTGGCACGCTGCGAGTTCATTGCAAAGCGTCAGAACGTGATCGCCCTCGGACCAAGTGGAACCGGCAAAACGCATATTGCCCTCGGGCTAGGACTGGCAGCTTGTCAAAAGGGACTGAAGGTCCGCTTCACTACGGCTGCGGCTCTCGTCCACGAAATGATTGAGGCCGCCGATGAGCGACGCCTTCAACGTCATCAAAAGCAAATGGCCGCCCAGGACCTACTTATTATTGACGAGCTCGGCTTTGTTCCCCTCAGCAAGACCGGGGCTGAGCTGCTCTTCGAGGTCATCTCACAGCGCTATGAGCGCGGATCGATCATCATCACCTCAAACCTGCCTTTTGATGAATGGACTGAGGTCTTCGGCTCGGAACGCCTGACTGGCGCTATTCTCGATCGACTGACCCACCACGTCCACATCCTCGAAATGAACGGCGAGAGCTATCGGCTTAATCAGAGCCGAAAACGCAAAGCCTGAACATACCCGCCGCAAGCTACAGCCATAAAATCGCCATTTAGACAGCGCCCCTTGGCCTGCGTCAGCTATAGCTGACGCAGGCCAAGGGGCCATCCTGAACCAGCAAGATGGACCTATATTCTACCGGGAACTGGCCCCTTTTTACTCCGCGATTGACAGCTGCTTTTGCGATAGCAGCTTCAGCATCCTTGAGCGATGCAATCCGCACGTCTTTCCGGCGTATATCTGCGAGACCAGCCAGCGCAGCGATCGGCTCACCAAATTGGTCTAGCAGTTGAGCATATCGACACGGACCGATGCCGCTACTCAGCGCCAAGCGGAAGGTCGCGAGGCGTTGAGAGTTCCATTTTTAACAATTATTAATTGTATTTTTCATGACGCTGATAAAATGGCGTGTTTATCGCCAATCGTCAAGCAATCAGGCCCCTTTGCCGATTTTAGGTTCTTCATCTTTGAGGAGGCGCAGAAT
>CBFHUI010000157.1:0-3265 GCA_965658725.1 Alphaproteobacteria bacterium
TGCTTCTGCGCCGGCAGAGAACGTTTCGCGGATGGCCTGCGCGAGTTCGGTCTTGCGCTCGATTTCAGTCTCAGCGGTGAGCTTTGCTGTCACCAGTTCTTCCCGTGCCGAACCTGCTGCTTTCTCCGCCTGTCGCGCTTCGGCGTCGGCGTTGGAGGACGCGGCGCGCCGGTCGGAGACAGCGGCAACGGCCCGTTCGACGGCTTCGCGCGCGTCGCGGATGGAGTTTTCCAGCGTGTCGCGCTGCTGTGCCAGCTCGGCTGGGCGGTTTTCCAGCGCCTGTCGCTCCTCGCTCAGCGCCCGGTCGCGCTCTCGCAACTGGGCGTGCTGGTGCTCAGCGTTTTTGAGCCGCCCTTCCCAGGAAAAACGCTCGGTGAGAATCGCACCCAAGCGGTTCTTGCGCGCCATTGCGTCGCGCTTGTGCTGTTCCCGCTCGGCCTGCGCCTGGGTCAGAGTGCGGCGCGCGTCTTCGACTTGTGGGCGGAGGTCATCCACCCGGGCCTGCATGGCCTCAGCGTCGGGGCGGTCTTCGAAAGCAGCCTTTGCGGCCGCAACGGCCTCTTGCGCTTCATCGTGGTCGGTGGTGAGCGTCGCGAGCGCTGCTTTCAGCGCGCCGCTCTCGGCCTCAACCTTCGCCGCCTGTGCTTCAACGCGGGACAGCTCGCTCTGTGCACTTGTCAGCGCACGGTAGGTCAGCTGCAAACCTTGCCGGGCATCAGCTTCGGCGGTGCGGGTGTTCTTCATGGCAGTGGCGGCCTCTTCGGCGCGCTCCTTGGCGGCCTGGGTTTCGGTGGCTTTGGCCGTGACCAATCCATCCAATTCCTCCGCACGGCGGCGTTGTTCGAGCAGGCGCGCAGCACCGGGCACCTTACCCGGAAGCACGGTGTAACCATCCCAGCGCCACAGACCCCCTTCGCGGGTGGTCAAGCGCTGACCCGGCCGCAAAGTCGGCTGAAGCGCAACAGCAGCAGCGGCTGATTCCACAATCCCGCAAGCGTTCAGCCGCTGGGTGAGCGCGTCCGGCGCGGCATCCACCACGGCGCTCAGCGGCTGGACGTCGGCGGGCAAAGCCTCCGCCGCAGCCAAGCTGGCCGGGTCAAGGTGCCAGAAATCCCCGCTTTCCTGCGTGCCTGCAGGAGCCTGCAGCGCATCGCCGATCACGGCAGCAAGGGCCGTCTCAAACCCATCTTGCACCCGAATTGCGTTCAACACGGGCGCAGCGTCTGACTTGCCCTGATCTTCACTGGCGCGCAGGAGCTTTTGCAGCCCGCCCAACTCTGCACGGAGCTGCGCTTCTTCTCGGGCGAGGGCATCGGCCTGCCCGCGCAGGGTCTGTTCAGTCTCCCGCGCTGCCGTCATGGCGGCTTCAGCGGTGCTCAGTGCTTGCGCGGCAGCGTCGTGCTCTTCTTGCAGCGAAAGCGCACGGGCGCGGACTTCTGTATCGTCGGTTGCACCCTTGGTTTGGGTCTCGACGTTGGCAATCTGCTGCTCAAGCCGCTCTCGGCGAGATGCCAGCGCGGTCAGGCGCTGCTCAGCCTGTGTCAGCGCATTGGTCCGAGCGGTAATCTCGGAACCGACCCGCGCCACGTCTGCGCGCGCGTTCGCCATATCACCTTCGAGCGCTGCGACACCGGCTGTCGCCACCTCAACAGCGGCATCCAGTGCTTCCAGCGCTTCCGATTCACCCGCACTGGCGTCAGTCAGCTGCGCTTCCTCTGCCGCCAGTCGCTCGAGTGCTGACTGAGCATCGGTGACGAGGTTTGCTTCACGTACTTGGTCGTGTTCGAGCTGCGTGCGCTGGTTGGCATTGTTGGCGAGTGCGCGATCGATGTCCGCCTTGTCGCGCTCGAGTCCATCTTTGGCGACCAGCAGCGCCTGCAGCTTTGCGCCTGCTTCGGCCTCGCTCTTTTGCAGGTCGGGCAGGTCGGTTGAGAGGTTGATCGACGCCTGATTGGCGCGTGCGGCGGCGGCTTCAGCCTCTGCAACGCGACGCTCGGCCTTGACCAGCGTCTCCTTTGCCCGCTCCACGGTCCGAGACTGCGCGACCCACTGCAGATAATGCAGTTGTGCGTTCAGGCGCGTCATCTTCTCGGTCAGGCGGCGGTACTTTTCGGCGTGCTTGGCTTGTCCCTCGAGGGTTTTCAGCCGCTCTTGCAGCGCGGTCATCACGGTCTCGAGCCGCTCAAGGTTGCTTTCAGCGGCGCGCAGGCGGTTTTCTGCTTCGCGGCGGCGTGCGGCCAGACCGACGATCCCGGCCGCTTCCTCAAGGATCTGCCGCCGTTCAACCGGCTTGGCATTGATGATCGAGGCGACACGGCCCTGCGAGACGATCGCAGACGACGATGCGCCCGAGCCAGCGTCGGAGAACAGCAGCTTTACTTCACCCGCCGTCTTGCGGGACTTGTTGATGCGGTAGTCAGAGCCCTTGCCGCGCTCGATCCGTCGAGACACGCCAACGGTCGGGTGTTCAGCGTATTGCGGGGGTAGGGATTGGTCGGCGTTGGAGAGTACCAGCTCGACTTCGGCGACGTTGCGCGCCGGGCGGTCAGAGGAGCCGTTGAAGATCACCTCCTCCATATCCGCGCCGCGCAGCTGCTTGGAACGGGATTCGCCCATGACCCATTTCAGGGCCTCCACGATGTTGGACTTGCCGCAGCCGTTCGGGCCTACGACACCCGTAACACCGGGTTCGATATGGAATTCGGTCGCATCAACAAAGCTCTTGAAGCCTTGGATCCGGAGTTTTGTGAACGCGACCAAATGAACCCTCTTTTAAGCCTTTAGCTTCTTCACGAGCCGCTCAATCTCGTCGCCAATCTGCGACCAGCCGCGGTTCGGGGAGTAAAGCTCACCGTTGATGTAGATGCGCGGGGTGCCGTCAACGCCCAGATCGATCGCGGTGTTGTAGCGCTCGATCAAGGTTTGCTGGTTGTCGGTGTTGCCCACACATTCGCGGTATTCAGCCTCTGTCTGACCGGTCAGCGCGGAAATCTCCCGCGCCAAATCAGCTTCAGAGCCGCCGCCGCGCCAGTCGCGCTGGCTTTCGAACAGCGCGTCAATCGCGGAAAAGTATGCACTTCCGCTCAGGCAACGTGCCGCCAGAGCTGCGCGGAAGGCTGCGCCGTCGAGCGGGAAGTCGCGGAAAGCAAACGCCACCTGACCAGCGTCAATGTAGGGCTTCAGCTCCGGGTAACCGTCCGCATGAAAAGACGCGCAGTGTGGGCAGGTCAGCGAAGCGTATTCGATAATCACGATCGGTGCGTCA
>CBFHUI010000158.1:0-3253 GCA_965658725.1 Alphaproteobacteria bacterium
CTCGTCATGTGGCAGATCGCGCCGATTGTGATTGCCGGGTTCATGAGCGTGCACCGCTGGAAACCCATCCGCGACCGCTATCTGGGCCTGCAGCACTACGCTGACCTGTTGGGTGAATGGGGACCGGGGATCCTGTTCTTCACGTGCCTGTCACTGCTCATTGGCGGGGTGTGGCTGTTCGGACAGCCAGCACGCGCCCTGACCGAGCGCTTTCGCCGGTCGCTGATCGCAGCCATCCTGATGATCGGGGGCGGTGCCGCGCTCTGGGGACGGAACTTCCTGATAGACGCTATGGCCGTCTTCCCGACGCTGACCGAAAAGCGCGAGATCCGTGATTTCAAGCGCTCGACTTTTGCCGACTGGCGAGGAGATGAGGTGGAGCAAATGGCGCTCGTCACCGGCTCCGCCAACCAGTTCACGCTCTACGCCGCGCTGTTCTTTGCAATGGCAGCCCTGATCGCTTTTCTGCCTTGGAGACGGCTGCCGCGCTGGTCCAATCGACTTGCGGGGGCGGCGATTGTGCTGATCGCCTGCGGTGCACTGGCGGTGGCGTGGCAGCGCATGATGATCGCCGGCAGCAACGATTTTCTGGCGAGCTTGATCAATACGCTCTTCTATTCCGTCGGTGTGGTGTTCACACAGATCACCATCGGCCTGATCATCGCCTTCGGGCTTTATCGCCGCATTCGGGGCGACGGGTTGTTTCGCTACCTCATCTTCCTGCCCTACATCACGCCTGCCGTCGCCATGGCAACCGTGTTCAGCGTGATTTTCCGGGAACGCTCTAGTGGATTGATGAACCGCATTCTTGACCTGTTCGGGGTCGAGCCGATGAAGTGGCTGAGCAATGAAACCCCCATTATGGAAGCGCTGTTCGGGCTGGAGTGGGCTGGGCTGGCCGGTGGTCCAACGATCGGTCTGATTACTGTCATGCTCTTCGGGGTTTGGTCCTACGCCGGGTACAACGCGGTCATCCTGCTTGCCGGCCTAACCTCGATCCCGAAAGACTTGTACGAAGCTGCAGAGATCGACGGCGCGAGCCGGTGGCAGGCCTTCACCAAAATCACCCTGCCGTTGCTCTCGCCGGTTATCTTCTTCCTCGCCCTTACTGGCCTGATTGGAACGTTTCAGGCGTTCAACCACACCTTTGTAATGTTCGAGCAGACGGGTGGGCGGAACGAGAGCCTGATTGTCGCGTCGATCTTTGTGTTTCAGGAGCTGCGCTCAGGCGACTTTGGCGCAGCGGCGTCCATGGGCGTTCTGCTGTTCTTCCTGATCCTGCTGATCACCGCCGCTCAATTCATCCTTGCCGGTCGCCGGCTCAATTCGGATTTGTAAGGCATGGACAACAGTCACACCCCCGACCGCTTTGAGACAGGCGACATTCTGCGTTATGCCATTCTGGGCCTGGCAGGCTTTCTGTCGCTCATTCCCTTTGTGTACATGATCCTGCTTTCGGGCATGAACCAATATGAGGCAATCAACGCCTCGACTTGGGTCCCCAAGACCTTCTTATTTGAGAACTTCGAAACCGCCTGGGCCTACGGGCGGTTCTGGCTCTATGCCATCAACACCGTTGTCGTGACGCTGTTCAGCACACTGGGACAAGTCGTATTCTGTGCGTTGGCGGGCTACGCCTTTGCCGCCATCCCCTTCAAGGGCAAGCGCATGGCCTTTCTGCTGCTGCTGATCACGTTGATGGTGCCTGAGGCGGTGCTTATCACGCCGACCTTCACAGTGATCAAAGGCCAGATTTTCGGCATTGCCATCCTGAACGTGATGACGCTGGTGCTGATTGCGACAGCAGCGACACTGCTTCTCTATGCGGTGCTGAGTGTCTACGCCACGATCACGGCCCGGCAGATCCCGGTCTGGCCGCTGACGTTCGTGGGACTGGTCGCCTTCATCGGCATGCTGCTGCTGGCGGGTGTGGTGAACCGCGACTTCGGCGTGGTGCTTTCTGACGAGTTGTGGCCGCCCAAGACCCTGCTCAACACGTATCAGGTCATGATCCTGCCGATCATCGGCAACGCCTACTCGATCTTCCTGTTCCGCCAGTTCTTCATCCAGCTTCCCGACGAGTTGTGGCAGGCTGCACGGCTGGAAGGGGCCAACCACCTGCAATATTTCGTGCGGGTCGTGGTGCCGCTTTCGATCCCGGCATTTTCCACAATCGGCGTGCTGGCCTTCATCTGGTCGTGGAATTCCTACGCCTGGCCAATCCTGACCCAAACCGGCGCCGACCCCAAGTTTACGCTTTCGGTAGGGCTGCGCGAGTTATCCGACGACTACATCGGCCACATCCCCGCGCAAATGGCAGGGGCGCTGATCGTCGTTTTGCCAGTCATGGTCGCTTACTCCCTGGCAGTGCGACAATTCACCCAGTCCCTTGCACGGGTGGGGATCAAATAACGGCGGACTTATCCACCGTTCATTCCAAGGATAGGTCTGGTATCATCATATAACTGAAACGTTTCATCAGTTCTGTATCGAAGTCGTTTTGCCCTCAAACCCTCAGGCCAAACGTGAATATTGGAGAGAACCCATGAGAAAGTTCCTAATTGCAGCCGCAGCGTTGCCTTTCATTGCTTCTGCCGCAATCGCGCAGAACTACGAAGACGTTGATCCTTCCGGCGCGGAGATCACCATTTGGTACCGTCAGACCCGGAGCGGCGCTGAAGCGATGGAAGCAATCATCGCTGACTTCAACGCAACCAATCCCTACGGCATCACCGCAACGGGTGTGTCTGCCGGCGGTTACGGCGAGATTTACGACAAGTTCGTCAACCTGATCGGCACCGACGAGCTGCCGAACATCGTCATCGCTTACCAGAACCAGTCCTCTGCGTTCGAAAACGCTGACACGCTGATCGACATGCAGCCGCTGTTCGACTCTGAAAAGTGGGGCGTGTCCGCAGAACTGCTGGGCCAAATCGCTCAAGGCAAGTGGGACGCGGGCCTGCACCCGGACCACGATAACGAGCGCCTCGGCTTCCCATCCCGCACCTCGATGGATGTCATGGCCATCAACCTCGACTGGCTCGCTGAGCTGGGCATGGACATTCCGACAACCCCGGCTGAGCTGCGTGAAGTGGCTTGTGCGGGTTCTGCCAACGCCTTCTCCAAGACCGCTGACGCCGAAACCGCGCCTGTTGGCCTGATGTTTGGCGCAGACGCATCCCGGCTGGGTTCCTTCATCTTCGCACATGGCGGTGAAGTCTTCGACGTCGAAGAAGACGCTTTCATGTACGAC
>CBFHUI010000159.1:0-259 GCA_965658725.1 Alphaproteobacteria bacterium
AAGCGCTGCTGGTGGGCGTCGATGAAATCGGCGATGGTTTGCTCTGGGTTGCTGAGTGGCAGCGGCAGGCTCTGCTGCGAGCCGCTGGTGCGCACATGCAAGCGACAGTGCGCGGCGATGTGTGCCTCCTCGATCCCCTGCGCGCGGATGTCGGCGCGTACCTGTTCGCTGAGCGTCTCAAAGATCGGGCGGCACGCTTCAAAGGCGCTTAACGGCTGGTCAAACTGATATTGGCGGGACGCTCGCACGTCCGCCAGCC
>CBFHUI010000159.1:269-3204 GCA_965658725.1 Alphaproteobacteria bacterium
ACAGCACCCCGGCGAAGGGGTGCAGGAACACCCGCTTGATTCCAAGTACGTCAGCGACCTGACAGGCGTGCTGTCCACCAGCACCGCCGAAGCTGTTCAGCGTGTATTGGGTGACGTCATAGCCGCGCTGGACCGAGATCTTCTTAATCGCGTTGGCCATGTTTTCGACCGCAATCCGCAGGAAGCCTTCAGCCAGCGCTTCCGGGCTGCGGGCGGGTTCGTTCAACGCCGCCGCTATCACCGCTGCCAAGGCTTCAAACCGCTCCCGCACCACGCTCGCATCGAGAGGCAAGTCTGACTGCGGGCCGAAGACAGCAGGGAAGTATTCGGGCTGAATTTTGCCCAACAGAACGTTGCAGTCCGTCACGGTCAAAGGACCACCACGCCGGTAGCACGCCGGACCAGGGTTTGCGCCCGCACTTTCCGGACCAACCTGCAAGCGGCCATCTTCGAATTTCAGGATCGAACCGCCACCGGCTGCGACCGTGTGAATGTTCATCATCGGCGCGCGCAACCGCACACCGGCGACTTCAGTCTCGAAGGACTGCTCGAACCGACCCGCAAAATGGCAAACGTCGGTCGAGGTGCCGCCCATATCAAAGCCGATCAGCCGGTCAAAGCCCGCTTGCTCAGCCGTGCGCACCATGCCCACCACCCCGCCCGCTGGGCCTGAAAGGATCGCGTCCTTGCCTTCGAAAAAGTCTGCGTCGGCGAGACCGCCGTTGGACTGCATGAACATAAGCCGAGTCTGCGCTGCTATCGCCGGCCCCAAGGCGTCGCGCACCTGCTGCACGTAGCGCCGTAGAACCGGGGAGAGGTAGGCATCGACCACTGTCGTGTCCCCGCGCCCGACCAGCTTGATCAGCGGGCTGGCAACGTGGCTGAGGGAAATTTGCGTAAAGCCAATCTCTGCCGCAATCCGTCCGGCAGCCTGTTCGTGCTCGGGAAAGCGATAAGCGTGGAGAAAGGCAATGGCGACCGCGCGCAGACCCTCATCAAAGGCGGCTTGCAGGTCAGCGCGGAGAGCCGCCTCGTTCAACGGCTGAAGCACGCTCCCCTCTGCGTCCAACCGCTCCTGCGCACCGATGACCCGCTGATACAGCAACTCGGGGAGTTGAATGTGCAGATCAAACAGCCGGGGGCGGTTCTGGTAGCCAATGCGGAGCAGATCTTCGAGCCCTGCCGTCATCACCAGCACGGTCGGCTCGCCTTTGCGTTCGAGCAGCGCGTTGGTCGCCACAGTGGTGCCCATCTTGACGCTGTGAATAACGTGTTCAGGGATGGGCGCATCTTGGGAAAGGCCCAGCAAATCGCGGATGCCTTGAACGGCAGCGTCCTGATATTGCTCCGGGTTCTCGGAAAGCAGCTTGTGCGTGCGCAGTTCACCGTCCGGGGTGCAGGCCACCAGATCAGTGAAGGTTCCGCCGCGATCGACCCAAAACTGCCACTGCGTCATCCCTGCCCGCTCTCCCTTGTCGCGCGTTTGGCGCTGGTTATAGCGCCATTTCCCGGCTTGTCGCGCCTTCGTTTGTTGCAAGGCCAAGGGTGTCCGCTGGTGCGTCAGCATCTCGCTGATCAAGCGTAACCCCTGAACTTGCTTCAACATTCCGCGCAGGATTCGGGAAAAACCACTGCAAATCAGGGTGAATTTAGCTTTTTTCTAGAATTTCGGCCGAGATTTTGCCTAGCCTTGAGTCCAAGCAGAGAGAAGCCGTCCGATGATCAATTTTCTGTCGTCCATAGAAGACCTTCTACCCCTAGGCCTCGATGCGCGCCTGTTTCGGCGTTCGCAGCGGAGCATTCTGGACCTTGCCAACGAGATCTTGCGGCGCAGCGGAGAAGCGTCCGTTTCCGCACTAGCGCTGGAACTGATCGAGGAATACCGCGTGCTGTCGTCCGAGGACCGGTTGGCGATGTTCCAAGGGCTGCTGACCGATTTTGGCCCCAGCGGTGACGCGCTAGACGCTGCCATCAGCGCGCATCAAACGGGCCCTACGCCCGAAACAGCTCAAGCCTTCATCAAGGCTTCTGAGTCGCGACGGCTGGATCTCTTCCGCCTGCTCAATACAGTACCAGGCGGGACGCTGTTCCTGATCAAAATGCGCGAAGACCTCTTTGGCGTGCTCAAGCAGAACCCTGACTTGGGCCCGGTGGACAAGGACTTCGAACACCTCTTCGGCTTCTGGTTCAACAAGGGCTTTCTGGAGTTGCGGCGGCTGGACTGGGAAACACCCGCCCATATCCTTGAGAAGCTCATCGACTATGAAGCCGTGCACGAGATCCGCGATTGGAACGATCTGCGTCGGCGGCTGGAACGCGACCGCCGCTGCTTCGCCTTCTTTCATCCGGCTCTACCCGGTGAGCCCCTGATTTTTGTCGAAGTTGCGCTGACCAGCGGGCTGGCCTCGTCCATCCAGAACGTGTTGAATGAACCGGTCGAAGACAAGGAAGACCGCGCGGATACGGCGATTTTCTACTCGATTTCCAACTGTCATTTCGGCCTTCGCAGCGTATCCTTTGGCGATAGTTTGCTGAAACAGGTGGTGGGCCAGCTGAAGGAAGAATTTCCCGGTCTTAAGAAGTTCGCGACCCTCTCTCCCGTGCCCGGGTTTATGCCATGGCTGACGCAGGAAGAACCCGGTCTTGCTGAACAGGTCGAAAGCACGCTGAACGATCACGGGCGGCAGGCGCTGGAGCCCTTCCGCGATCAACTTTTAAGCCAGTGCGCAAAGTACCTTCTATACGCCAAGCGCGGCGTCTACCCCCGCGACCCGGTTGCGCGCTTCCACCTCCGCAACGGCGCCATTCTTCACGCCATGCACTGGGGCGCGGATACGTCTGATTCGGGGTTGAACCAGTCGGCAGGGATCATGGTCAATTACCTCTACGAGCAGGCCAAGCTGGTGAGCAATCACGAAGCCTTCGTTGCTACCGG
>CBFHUI010000160.1:0-2971 GCA_965658725.1 Alphaproteobacteria bacterium
CGACCGGCGGCGCAGCCGGCGACTTGCGCGACGCTTGGTGAGGCGCGCGCAGCGCGCTGAACCAAGTCGGCGCCACCAATGCAGCGGTTCAAGACGATCCTGACCCAATCCTTTCAAGCCTGAACCGCCAGCGCACTTAAGCCAAGACCGCTGTGTGGCGCGTCACTCCTTTCAGCCGCTACGCGGCCTTCAGGAGCGCCACGCTCAAGCTCGCCGACCCTGTCGGCGGTCGCCTCCGTTTTCTACCGATCTGTCTCAGGCTCCTTCCCGGAGCGTTAGCGACCGACGGCGCAGCCGGCGACTAGCGCGACGCTTGGTAAGGCGCGCGCAGCGCGTCGAACCAAGTCGGCGCAACCGAAAGGGAGCCAAATTGACATCTCAGCGGATGGCGAGGATTTCGACTACAAATACACCAGCCTCAACCCTTCGCCCACAGCACCTCGCAAGTCCAAGGCGCCCGTAGGCCGACAGTCGCTCCGCTACGGGTCGGTGCTCAAGCATTGACTCAGGGCCCACAAGCAATAGACCCTTCTTATCAACCCTGCCCAAGGACACCCTTTCCATGAGCCAACAGGACCATCAGGACGCGCCTGTCATCGCCCTGACCGAAATCGAAAAGTCATTTGATGACCTTCACGTGCTGAAGGGCGTGAACCTCAGTGCCAAAAAGGGTGACGTGGTTACTATGATTGGGTCATCGGGCTCGGGTAAGTCCACCCTTCTGCGCTGCGTCAATCTGCTCGAAGTCCCGGAAAGTGGACAGATTGCAATCGGCGGTGAAGCCATCGCCTTTAAGGGCCAAAGCACCAAGGCCAATCCGCAAGGCCGAGTTCCCGCCGACCCTGCACAAGTGCACCGGATCCGGGCCAATCTCTCGATGGTCTTTCAGCAGTTCAACCTCTGGGCGCACCTCTCGATCATCGACAATGTCATGCTGGCTCAGCGTCGCGTCCTCAAGCGAAGCCGATCCGAAGCGCGGTCGCGCGCTGAAGCGACGCTGCGTCGCGTTGGTATCGAAGACAAGGCCGAGGCTTTTCCGGCACAACTTTCCGGCGGTCAGCAGCAGCGCGCTGCCATCGCCCGTGCGCTCGCCATGGACCCCACCGCCCTGTTGTTCGACGAACCAACCTCGGCGCTGGACCCTGAATTAGAGGGCGAAGTGCTTCGGGTGATCAAGACCCTCGCCGAGGAAGACCGAACCATGCTGCTGGTTACCCACGACATGCGCTTTGCCCGTGATGTCTCTGACCGAGTTCTGTTCCTGCATCAGGGGCGCATCGAAGAAGAAGGGACTCCCGAAGAAATCTTCGACCGGCCGAAGTCCGAGCGCCTGCAACAGTTCCTGTCCGCGTCGGTAGACCGCTGATGTTTGAATACTGCCCCGCTATAGCCGAACAGGTGAAGATTGCGCTGGGTGATGAAAGCCTGTCGATCAGCCTGCAGGACCGCCTGCAGTGGTTCTCCTGCTACTTCACCACAAAAAAACACTTGAGCATTTTCCGCGCTGCCGGAGTGGTCATGCTCATCCTTGCCTTTACGGTGCCGGTGTCGCTCCTGCTCGGCTTTGCCGGAGCGCTGGGCAAGGCCTCGCGCTGGCCGGTCATCAGCCAGATTTGCACGCTTTACGTGATCATGGTGCGCGGGATCCCGGACATCATCTTCTTTCTTTTTGTGCCGCTCACGATCGAGATTGGCATCGAGTTCTTCCTTCATAAGGCCGTCTATTGCCGAGATGTCGCGACGCCGTTCTTCGACGGGATCAACATCCAGCCCTGCCCTGATGCCGCGATCATTCCCACGCAGTTCAATCGGATTGTTCTTGCAATTATCGCCTACGGCATCGTCTTTGGCTCCTTTGCGGCGAATATCATTGACGGTGCCCTTCGGGCTGTTCCATTCGGCCAGCGTGAAACCGGCTGGGCTTTCGGGATGAGCCGCGCACAAGTGTTCTGGGAGATCCATCTCCCGCAGATGTGGCGGTTCGCTTTGCCGGGGTTCTCCAACTTGTGGCTGATCCTGATCAAAGCAACGCCGTTGCTCTTCCTGCTGGGCATACAGGACATCATTTACTATGCCGACTTGCTTGGAAAAATGGCAACGCGGCGCTATTCGACCTACCCACACGGCGATTGGAAACTCTGGTACTTCATCGCTTTGGGTCTGTTCTATCTGGCGCTGACCATGGGCTCTCAGCTGGTGTTTTCGCGTCTGGAAAGGCGCTTCAACAAAGGCATGTCGATCAATACAGCCTCCAGCGGGAGGGTCTAAGGCATGGAAATGCTGAACGAGTGCCTGACCGCCATCGACAACTACGCCCTGCGCAGCTTTGGGATGGGTGAACGGACCCTTCCGGGTTCAACCAACACCAAGGGCGCGTCGATCAACCTATGCAACATCACAGTTCTGATTGGCTCGGGGATGTTGCGGAACATCCTTTTTGGTGTGATAGCGCTCGGTACAGGATTTTTCCTGGCCTTGAGTCTCGCTCTGCTAAAAGCACGCGATGAATGGTACCTGACGGGGCCCGCGCGTGTCATGATCTATACCTTCCGCGGCACACCCCTGCTGATCCAGTTTTTCATCGGCTACCTGATTTTCGCGAGCCTTGGCGCTGGCGTGTTTCGGACAGCGGCCTATGGGGCGTCGGTGGTGCTGTTTTTCAACACCGCCTGCTATTCTGCGGAAATCCTATACGGCGCCTATCGAGCAGTACCGAACACAGACCTCGAAGCCGCTCGCGCTTTTGCGCTGCGCCCGTTTGACCGGTTTCGGGACGTAACCTTTCCAACCATGATGCGCCTTGCTTGGCCCGCCTATACCAACGAGGCCATATTCCTCTTCCACGCGACCACAATCGTCTTCCTCGGTGCCGGCTTTCCTGTGCGACGCCAAAGCGGAGATGCGCTCTACTACGCCCAATACTTTGCCGAAAGGACCTTCAATCCATTCATCGCCTATCCGATTGTTGCCT
>CBFHUI010000161.1:0-2940 GCA_965658725.1 Alphaproteobacteria bacterium
CTGTTGGTTTATTGTTAATCACGTCCCTCGATGGTCTCATTTAAGAGGTGTGCAAGGTCATGACGCATCGATGAAAAGTAACGGACGGAGATCCGTAGCACCTGAGCACAAATTAACGAGTCGGGCATCGAAAAAGGGTAAGCCTGCTAAAATCGAGAGAACGAGTAATGAAAATTTCCTTTATGAACTGGACTTCAAAGTCCATTTTGGTTGCCTCTGTTCTGTGCGTGAGTGCAGTGGCCCAGGCGCAAGATGCGACGTACTCGGCTGAAGCTGCTGCCTATGCTGTCGCTGTACAAAATGACTTGGCCAATGCTTCGGCATCGATCGTCTACGAATCTGAAGCGGACGCTGGTGAGACGCGAATCAGTGACGTGATCTACATCATCGGGGACGGGGACCTTACCTCCGGGCAGGACTTTGTTGTTCGAGCCAACAGTGACTACACTTTGGAAATCACGGTGCCAACCTTACCCTACGGCAGCACGGATTGTCAGCCAGCCTTCTTCCAAGACGGGGTCAGCACTTTCGGCGCTGTGGGCGAATTGCTGATCGCCACAGGAGATACGCTGGTGACGTTCAACGATTTGGGCTTCGCCACCCAAGGCTCCGACGTCTCCGCATCGATTTCGTGTAATAACGGTATTGGTCAAGCAACCATTTCCTTCGATGTGAACCAATCTGCTGGCACGTCCGTCGATACCTTTACCTTCGGACTGGGCTTCCTGCCAGACGGCGCTCGGGATGACAGTGGCGCAAACTATGGCGCCCAGCAAGAACCCCCAGCTGGCACGTACTCCCTGAGCCTTACCGCAAGCTTGGAAGTCGGTTAAGCGAGCTCTCTGAGAGGACGTTGAACAGGGTCGATGACTCTGTCTCGTAAAGGGGTAACACCCGTAATGGTGTTACCCCTTTATCTTAGTGCTATATCACTATTCTTCCCGGCCTTTCGCCGTGCACAGTCTAGGATACAGTTCATGTCGATCATCCCGCGTGTTGCACCATGGGTGCTAAGTACAACGGCCCTCATCGCAGCCCTCGTGTGCTGGGCCCCTTTGGCCGCAAGCCAGGGCTATGCCATCCTGCCTCAGCAGGTCACGATCGAAGCTCGGTCGGGTGCATCGTTTACGATCCCCGTGCGGGCCCTATCGTTCAGCGATGAGCCCATACAGATCGAGATCGAGCATCAGCCAACTGCGTGGACCTATGAAGACAGCAGAGGCCCCTCGCCGCTCAACGCCCGCGTGGATAGCGTACTGCAAGCACGAAACGGCAATCAGGCAGATTGGTTCGACTTCCCGGAAGAATTCGAGATCGACGCACAGGCGGAAGATCAGACCATTCCCGTGACGGTAAATCTGCCCGAAAATGTCTCCGGCACGTATGAAGGCGAATTTCAGATGCAGGAGATCGGGCTCGATCAACTGCTGACCGTCGGCTATCGCACGTCCTACCAAATCGTGATTTCTAACCGGCCTTCTTACCCCTTGATCGACGTGGAAAAGAGCGCCTTTGGCTGGGATGAGGAAGGCTTCTCCCTCGATATTGGCATAAAGAATACCGGCAACGCAGCGCTGATTTTGGGTGGTGAGTTTCAGATCTTGAACGCGGACAGCGCCAGTCGGCGCGCCGTGCTCAGCGATGCGCTGGAACCGGCAACCCTCTCTGCGGGTCAAACTGAGACAGTGGAACAGATGCTGCCCGCCGACCTGCCAAGCGGTCGCTATGATGTTCAGGTTGCCCCTGACATTGACGGCAAGCGTCAGCGGCCGCTCCTGACATCAGCGACGCTGGTCAACGCTTACGAATTTGGCGGAACGGTGGGTTCGAGCGGGATTTCGAGCGTGCCCAACCTGCTCCGCGCACCGATTGCGCCCGGTGCACGGCGTAACGTGCCTGTGGGCTTCACCAACGCCGGCGATACCGCCAAGACAATCACGCTCGACGCTGTCGAATGGCTGTCTGGTGCGCCGGATCATCTGAGTATTTCCATGACGCCAGAAGTCACGACGCTGCAACCGGGTCAGCAGCGCAGTTTGCGGGTCATGATTGTCTCGGGTGCGGACTACGTGCCCAGCCCTCGCCCGGTCTACGCGGCGCTTCGGCTGAAGGTATCTGATGTTGGCACAGCAGCGGAGGGCGAGGGTCATCTGGTGCTCATGGAAATCGCAGACACAGGCTTCAATCCTGAACGCGCGCTGGTTTACGACAATGTGCGGATCATTTCGGCGCCTGACAACGCGGCCCTGTCGATCCTGCGCTATGACATCCACAACCGGGGTACCCGCGCAGAGACACCGCTGTTCGAACTGACTTTGCAAGGACCGGGCGCGATTGGGCGTGCCGTCGATGCTCGCCTGTTCGCGCACGAAGGCTTCATTGGCCCCGGTCAATCCACGACCGGGGAAGTCATCCTGCCCCTCCCCCTTTCCGTCTTTCAGAACGCCGTGCGGGAAAACCGCGCCATCAGTCTGGATGCGGTCATCGAGCCGATTGAACAAGGCAAGCGGGTCGAAGCCGTGCGCATCACCGCAAAAGTCGAAGGATTGGGCTTGGAATGAGTCGACCGTGGTTTGTCCTGTTGATTGCTGGTGTTCTGACTGCTGGAGGCAGTCAGACGCTCTGGGCGGACCACAACCCTAACCATGGCGGCGGCGGCGGCGGCGGAAGTGGTGGCGGCGGTGACGACGGTGGCACGACCACAGGAGACACCTTTGCCCTGCTCAGCGAAAGCGTCACCATCGACCTCGGCGCTGCAGATTTTCAGGGCGACACGGCCTATGGCGGCAGCGACGACCGGGTGGTGGTGTCAAACAGCCTGTTGATCGAAGGCAGTCAAAGATACGACCTCGAAATCATCTACCCATCGCTGTGTAACGCCGCGTCGAACGATGATCGCATGATCTTTAGTCCCGCGAGCGGTAACCAGCCGACCAACAC
>CBFHUI010000162.1:0-2704 GCA_965658725.1 Alphaproteobacteria bacterium
CGAACTCCCCGATTGCCGGCATGCCGGTGTTGGAGGTGTGGAAAGCGGCGCAAGTCTTTGTGCTCAAGCGCGGCGCAGGGACAGGGTATTCAGGCATCGAAAACCCGCTATTCTTCAAGGAAAACACCCGCATGTTCTACGGCGACGCCAAAGCCAGCTTTGACGCGCTGCTGGGTCATTTCTAGGGCCGAATCCCTGCATCAGCCGGCGCGCGGTGCACCAGCGCGCCGGTCGTGACCGATCGTGCCTTTGTAAGCGCGGCGTTGGGCAGGTCGTTGCGGCGCGCTCTTGCTTGTGCAGCGGCCTCGTCCAGTCCGTGGTCGCGCCAGCGTTGGATCAGGCGAGCTTCCAAAACGGGATCCGGCACATCCAACCAGATCGTCTCGTCAAACAGTCCCGCCAGCGACCGCCAAACCGGCTGGTCGAGCAACAGGTAATTGCCCTCGATCAATACCCATTCAAGGTTCGCATCGATCGCTATGGCGTCGGGTAGGGTGCAGTCGGCGGCGCGGTCAAAGCCGGGCCAGCGCTGCAAACGGCCCGCGCGCAGGGCCGTAATTGCGGCGAGCACCGCTTGCGCATCAAACGTCTCTGGCGCGCCCTTGCGCTCCAGCAAGCCTTCCGCGATCAGCGCGCGATTGTCCCGGTGAAAGCCGTCCATGGGCAGGGCTTGCGCAGCGGGTAGGGCGGAGGCGAGTGCGGCGGCCAGCGTGGTTTTGCCGCTGCCTGGCGGTCCGGCAAGGCCAACCAGGCGTGGGCGCGCGGGTTTGTTTTCGGCGCGGGCCAGCAACTGGGGCAGGAGGGCATCAAGGGCCACGCGCGGTTCCTCGTTGGCAAGGTTCAAAGGGCGTTCAGGCAACCCTGAGGATAGGGTGCTCTTGCCAGAGGGCAGACGCTCGGGCAGGTTTGACTCAGTCAAGCCCGCCATTCAACCCCGCCACATCGATTGGAGCGCCGCCCATGTCCACCAGTCAGCACGAAACCGACCTGATCCACCTCACCCGATCGATCGACTTGGCGGATGAAGCTGTGCGGGAGGGTAACCACCCCTTCGGCTCCGTGCTGGTTTCGGCAGAGGGCGAAGTGCTCGCGGAGGCCAAGAACAGCCACTCCACCGATGGCGGGCCGGGCCATGCTGAAGCCAATCTCGCCCGACTGGCGGCGAAGACGTTCGACATCGAGACCCTGCGCGGCTCCACGCTTTACACCTCGGTTGAGCCTTGCTCCATGTGTGCGGGGACGACCTATTGGGCTGAGATCGGTGCGGTGGTGTTCGGGATGACCGAGCACCGATTGGGGGAGATGACCGGGGATGACCCGGAGAACCCGACCCAAGACCTCGAATGCCGAGTGATCTTCGCCTCGGGCCGCCGCGGGGTCGAGGTGCGCGGACCTTTCACCGAGCTTGAAGACCGCATCGCCGATCAGCACCGAGCCTACTGGCGCACGGCCTGACGGGATCGAAGGTACGATGCACCAAGCCACCGAAATCACCCTGACCGGAGACCTGAGCGCGGCCTCACTCGCGCCTTGGGTCCGCCACCGGGCTGAACTGCTCGACCTACGCGGCTGGATGGAGCAAAGCGGCCCCGGAGCGGCGCGGATCGTCGTGGTGGGGGCAGAGGCGATGATCGAGGCGATGGAAATCAGCTGCAGCCTTGGTCCCGCCGACGTGATGGTTGCGACCCTGAGCACGCGGCCGCGTCAGCTCGCTGAAGCGCCCTTGGGGTTTAAACTCCAATGAGCGCCTCACGCCCCGTCGGCCTAACCCGTGATCTGCCAGCCGCGCGCGTGATGCGGGCGCAGGTGGATGGGCAGGATATGGTCGTGTGGCGCTCGACCAGCGGCGTTCTCTCTGCTTGGGACAACCGTTGCCCGCATCGAGGGATGGCGCTCTCCCACGGCTTCGTGCGCGGTGAAGACCTCGCCTGCCTCTATCACGGTTGGCACTTTGGCTGTGAGGGTGGGGGCTGCCGCCTGATCCCTTCGCACCCCGACCTGACCCCGCCCGAAACCATCCGCACCCGCGCGTTTGCCGTGGCTGAGCGTGGGGGTGTGATTTGGGCCTCTTTGGGTGAGACCGCCGAGCCGGCGGCAGAGACGGCGGAAGGGTTTGACAACCACCGGCCGCTGCGCAGTTTCGAGGTGCACGCCAGCGAAGCCGCCATCGAGCATGCGGCGGGGATCAACCCCTTTGACGCTGCGGCGCTGTGCCTGCTCTACAACCCCATCCAGCCGGACCGCACGCTGGTCACTGTCCTGATAGACGCTCGCGCGGACAAAGCATGCCAACAGCAGGCGGCCCGCTGGTGCGAGGCGATCCGCCGGGAGGCTGAGGCATGAGCCGCCGCCACGCGTTGAACGACTGGTACGCTGTCGCTGACGAGCAAAGCCTCGCTCAAGGGCCGCGGCAAACCCGCCTGCTCGACACCGACATCCGCGTCGGCGGCAGCTTCAGCGCGCCGAGCGTTACCGACGCCCATGGTCGCGCTTTGCCCACCCAAGTGAAGTTCGATCACCTGTGGACCACGCTGGGCGACCAGCCGCGGCCTTTGTTCGATATTCCGGAAGGTGATGAACCGGGGCGGCGTCTGGTGCCGTGCGGGATGGTGCGGGTGAAGTGCTCGCCTCTGCGTGCGGTCGAGAACTTCCTCGACATCGCGCACTTTCCCTTTGTCCACACCGATGTTCTGGGCGCGGAACC
>CBFHUI010000163.1:0-2704 GCA_965658725.1 Alphaproteobacteria bacterium
TGGAGGGTGGCGGATCATCCCGCGATCGTGATCGACGAAGTCGTTGGTCTGTGGTTAGCCGTGTTGATTCCTCTGACACTGATCCCCTTACCCATCGAACATAGGGGATGGCTGTTGTTAGGAGCGTTCGCCCTGTTCCGTGTTTTTGATATTGCCAAGCCCTGCCCTGTTAGCTGGTTGGAGCGATCATTATCCGGCGGATGGGGCGTGGTGGCTGACGATCTGATGGCAGGTGTCATGGCCGGTCTTTGCCTGACCCTGTCCGCCATTGTGCTGGCAGCGATCTGAGCTGATGCCACCCGGTCAAGCGTTCCGGTGCACCATTTGCTGCGCCAGACCGCGCAGGGGATCGGCTTCGCTACCGAATATTGACAGAGCTTCAAGCGCCTCATGTAGGAGCCGGTCCGCTTCTTCTTTCGCGCCCGTCAGGCCCAGCGTGCTGACATAGGTCGATTTCTCTGCCCGGGCATCTTTACCTGCAGTCTTACCGAGTGAAGCGCTGTCTCCCGTGACGTCCAGAACATCGTCGGTCACCTGAAACGCCAGTCCAATGGCTTTGGCAAAGACGACAAGAGCGGCGCGTTGCGCAGTCGATGCATTGGCGCAAATCGCGCCGGCTTCTGCGGCCGCTGCGATCAGCGCACCCGTCTTCAGATGATGAATTTCTCGCAGAGCATCGACTGAGACAGATTGGTGTTCCGCGGCGAGGTCCAGCGCCTGCCCTCCGACCATGCCGCGAAATCCCACCGCAGCGCTGAGGACTTGAATGATGTCGAGTCGCTGCTCGGCACTCAATTCTTCAATCTCAGCAAGTCGCTGAAAAGCGGCAGCCTGTAATCCATCCCCAGCAAGTATGGCGGTCGCTTCGTCGAACGCGCGATGCAGTGTGGGTTGCCCGCGCCTGAGATCATCGTCATCCATTGCGGGAAGGTCATCATGCACCAGAGAGTAGGTGTGCAGGAGTTCAATGGCTTCCCCAGCGGCATCAGCGGAGGCGAGCGGCTTGCCGGCAATTAACTCGGCGCAGAGGGCGGTGAGACGGCTTCGAAGTTGCTTCCCGGGCCGTTCAGCAAGGTACGCGAGCGCTTCGCCAAGCCGCGGGTCGGGACAGTCTAGCCAGGCAAACGGTTCCATCGGGTTCAGGGCTCTGCCGCCGGACCGTCCTCCTCCAATAAGGACCCATCCGCCGCGACCTGCGCCACACGTTGTTCAGCCGATTCGAGGGTCTTCTGAATGCTGCCGCTAAGCTTCACCCCTTTTTCGTAGAGCACCAAAGCCGCTTCGAGCTCAATCTCGGGGTCTTCGAGCTGCTCCACCAGCTCACTCAGCGCGGTCATTTGCTCAGTGATGCTGGGCGAGTCCTTCTTCTGAGATGTTTTACTCACGCTAACTTCTCACAGGGCCCCGGGTTATACAGCCTGCTGGCTTGGTGGCGCCAAAACCGTCACGCCAGCGTCGCCGGCGGCCGCAATAATGGCGTCGGCGGTCAGCCCGGCCAACTGTCGGCACTCGCCCTGACCTGCGTGAGCAATGAAAGCGTCGGGGATGCCGATATGCCGGAAGGCGCAGTTGACGCCCTCTCTTGTCAGGAACTCGGCCACGCCGCTCCCCGCGCCGCCTGCAATAGCGTTTTCCTCAAACGTAATCAGGCATTGATGTTGCGCCACCAAATTCAAAATTAAGGCTTCGTCGAGGGGCTTCACCCATCGCATGTCGACAACCGTCGCGTCCAGCGCTTCCCCTGCGGCCAGTGCCTGATCAAGTAGCACCCCAAAGTTCAGAATGGCCACGCCGCTACCCTCTCTGACGACATTTGCTTTGCCGATCTCGATGGTCGACAACCCGCTGTCGATCGCGACGCCAACACCCTCGCCGCGGGGATAACGCACGGCCGCCGGGCCATCGTGCAGCCAGGCGCTCTGCAGCATCTGCCGGCACTGGTTTTCGTCGCTGGGTGCTCCGATCACCATATTCGGGATACACCTGAGATACGAGAGGTCAAAGGTGCCATGATGAGTCGGGCCGTCCTGACCGACCAAGCCCGCACGATCGATGGCCAAGGTGACGTCCAGGCCCTGTAGCGCGACATCGTGTATCAGCTGGTCGTAACCCCGCTGGAGGAAGGTCGAGTAGATGGCGAGCACGGGTTTGAGCCCGTCACATGCCATTCCCGCCGCGAGGGTGACCGAATGCTGCTCTGCAATGGCGACATCGAAGAAGCGACCAGGAAATTGTTGGGCGTATTGCACCATCCCGGATCCTTCGCACATCGCTGGCGTGATGCCGACCACGCGGTCGTCTCGTTCCGCCAGATCACAGAGCCATTGTCCAAACACGTCCTGATACTTGGGTGGCTTGGGTTTGGCGGGGGCGGTGGTCTCGGCGGGTTTGGCCGGTTCCAACTTGTTGATCGCGTGATACCCGATCGGATCTCGTTCTGCCGGCGCAAAGCCCTTGCCCTTCACGGTACGGATATGCAGGAATTGAGGCCCCGTGAGTTCTGCCATTACATTGAGTGTGCTGACCAGTTGCGGCAGATCGTGTCCGTCGAGGGGGCCGATATAATGCCAGCCAAGTTCCTCGAACATGGTGCCAGGTGCGACCATCCCCTTCATATGCTCTTCGGTTTTCTTCGCCAGATCCCATGCGCCCCGAACATGCCCAAGGATTTTTTTCGAGCCCTCGCGCAGCGCGGTGTACGTTT
>CBFHUI010000164.1:0-2674 GCA_965658725.1 Alphaproteobacteria bacterium
GATCCCTGAAATCGCGTTGGTCACCGCCATCAGCGGGGTATGCAGCGCGTGGCTGACGTTCCAGATGACCTGGAAACCAACAAAGCACGCCAGCACGAAGACCACGAAGTGTTGCAGGAAGGAGGCCGGGGCCACCAGGCCCAGCGCTAGCAGCGCGATAGACCCGATCCCGATCAGCCCGATCTGCTGCACACCCGCCCGGCGCGCGGCCGCTGCTTCTTCTGCGGCGCGTTCCTCGGGTGTCTTTTCCGGCGCAGCCGCTGCAGGCTTTGCGGCGATGGCCTGAATTTTTGGTGGGGGTGGCGGGAAGGTGATCTCGCCGCCGTGCGCGACGGTCGCGCCGCGAATGACGTCGTCTTCCATATCGTGCACCAGCGCGCCGTCTTTCTCGGGCGTCAGGTCGGTGAGGAAGTTGACGATGTTGTTGGCGTAGAGCGTCGAAGACTGGCGCGCCATGCGGCTGGGGAAGTCCGTGTAGCCGATGACGGTGACGCCGTTGTCGGTAACGACCTTTTCATCCGGTACCGTTGCATCGCAGTTCCCGCCCCGCTCTGCGGCCAGATCCACGATCACCGAGCCGGGCTTCATCGCTGCAACCATATCGTCGAGCCAAAGCTTTGGCGCATCGCGGCCGGGGATCAGCGCGGTGGTGATGACGATATCGACCTCTGGGGCCTGCTCGCGGAACAGAGCGAGCTGCTTTTCGCGGAATTCCGGGGAGGAAGGCGCGGCGTAACCGCCCGTCGCGGCACCGTCGGCGGCATCGTCAAAGTCGAGGAAGAGGAACTCCGCCCCCATGCTCTCGATCTGCTCAGCCACTTCCGGGCGGACGTCAAAGGCGCGCACAACCGCGCCCAGCGACTGTGCCGTCCCAATCGCGGCCAGCCCCGCCACGCCCGCACCGATCACCAGCACCTTCGCCGGTGGGATCTTGCCCGCAGCAGTGACTTGCCCGGTGAAGAAGCGTCCAAAGTTGTTGCCCGCTTCGATCACGGCCCGATAGCCCGCCACGTTGGCCATGGATGACAGTGCATCCATCTTCTGCGCGCGGGAAATGCGCGGTACCATGTCCATGGCGATCACCGAACCGCCCGTGCCGGCTGCTTGTTCGAGCAGCGCTTCGCTCTGTGCCGGGTAGAAGAAGGAAATGAGCGTCTTGCTGCTGGTCAGGCGCGCCAACTCCTCGCCCTCGGGTGGGCGCACTTTGGCGATGACGTCCGCGCGCGACCATAGGTCGTCGGCGCTCTCAGCCATCGTGGCCCCGGCTTCGATGTAGGCAGCATCTGTCAGCCCGGCTTCCACCCCTGCGCCCGGTTCGACGAGCATGCTGTGGCCCAGCTTCTCCATCTTCCCGATCACGTCCGGGGTCAGCGCAACCCGTCGCTCTCCGGTTGCGATCTCTCGGGGAACTCCAACAATCATACAACGTCCTCTCGTTGAGCGGCCCACCGGGCCAATGCTTTGGCTAAAGACTTAAGCCCACCGGCGCAGGATCAAGCCCCGCACGGCGTTTCAGTCAGGCCAGCGCGCAAGGGGGTGAAACCATAGGCTTGGGCTTTCGCCGCTGCCAAGGGTCAAGCGCACGGCAGAATCAGGGGCCTTTCCCCTCGCTGAAGCATGGCTAAACCCGGCCAACGCCCGGACGATCCCGCACGAAACCCGTTCGACCGGCGAATATTAAGCAATGCGGCATCTTTTCACGTCTGAATTTGGGATGATGTCCCGCACGGCTGTTCTGGGCTCAGTCCGACCCGAAACCGCCTCCGCCCGGGGTCTGCATCAGGAATGCGTCGCCGGCGCGAAGCTCGGCGCGGTCATTGCCGGCAAGCGCTTCCTGCGTGCCATCGGCTCGCACCACCGTGTTGATCCCGCTCGCACCGTGCGATCCACCATCGGCGCCGTGGGGCTGGCGCAGGCGGTTGGAAGTCAGGACAGTGACGGTCATGTCTTCGAGGAACCGCAACTGCCGAATGATCCCATCGCCGCCGCGGTGCCGTCCCGCTCCACCGGAGCCGCGCCGGATGGCGAACGTCTCAACCCGCACCGGAAAACGCCGCTCCAGCACTTCGGGGTCGGTCATGCGGGTGTTGGTCATGTGGCTGTGCACGGCGGATGCGCCGTCAAAGTCCGGCCCTGCGCCGGTCCCGCCGCAGATTGTCTCGTAGTTCTGCACCCGCGCGTTGCCGTAAACGAAGTTGTTCATGGTCCCTTGCGAACCCGCCATCACACCCAGTGCACCGTAGAGTGCTTCGGCCAGCGCCTGACTGACTTCGGTGTTGCCGGAGATCACGGCGGCCGGGAAGCGCGGGTTGATCATGGACCCTTCCGGCACGATCAGTTCCAGCGGCTTCAGACAGCCTTCGTTCATGGGGATGTTCTTACCCACCAGCGTTCGGAAGACATAAAGCACCACGGCCCGGCACACCGCCGACGGCGCATTGTAGTTCAACGTGTCCTGCACCGCAGTCCCGGTGAAATCCAGCCGCGCACTGCGCGCTGTGCGGTCTACGGTGATCGCAACGCGGATTTCAGCGCCACTGTCGAGCGTTTGGGTGAAATGGGCATCGCTGAGCACGTCGATCACCCGCCGCACACTTTCCTCGGCGTTGTCCTGCACGTGGTCCATGTAGGCGTGCACGGTCTCCAGCCCATAGGCATCGATGAGCGCGCGGAG
>CBFHUI010000165.1:0-2607 GCA_965658725.1 Alphaproteobacteria bacterium
AGCGGCTGCCCCAGAGGCATGGCGAACATCTCCGCCAGCGCTTTATCGGCGAGGATCGGACTGATGTCCTCGCAGGCGGCAGACCAGGTCAGAGCAAACCGGTCTCTAAGGATCCGCAAGATAGACTGGTTCGGGCCATGCTCGGGGAAGTCTTCCGCGCGCGCGCCTTCGAGATAGACCGTGGGTGCGTAAGTCTGGACGAGCATACTGGCCTGATTATCGACGAGCCGGAGGCGCACGACACGGGTTACCCGCAACGCCTTTAGCTCGGCAGGGAGGTCCGCAAGATCGGGGTGATTGGGCTCAAAATTATCGATGGAAATGAACCGCGACCTTGGCTCCAGCCCTGCCCTCAGCATGGCGTCGGTGAAGGACGTCAGGCAGGTGTCCGAAACCGGCGTCAGGGTAATCACGCGGTAACCGCTGCCCTGACGGCTCTCGACGTAGCCGTCTTGTATCAGCATATCCAGCGCACGTCGGATTGTGACCCGGCTAACCCCGAACTGGCTGGCCAGCTCTGATTCCGTGGGAACACGACCACCGACCGGGTAGTGACCATCCTTGAGTCGTTTGAGGATCGAGCGATAGGTCCGCTCGTACTTTGGAAGGATCTCTGTTTCCATGGTGCTTGCCTCTTTGTATGCCCCTTTGACCCGCGCTTGCTCTATGGGTTCGCTTGGGCATCGCGTTCCATCTGCCGCAGTACCCGTCGGTTGATTTTGCCCGATGATGTCATCGGAAAGTCGGCGACGAAAACGATCTCCCTGGGCGCCTTGTACCCACCCAGCGCCGTTCGAACCTGCCCTCGCAAGACCTCGACAAGTGCATCGTCACCCGCATGGCCTGCGTTCAGCTTCAGCAGAGCTTTAACGATCGATCCGCGATCGGGATCGGGTTTACCGATCACAGCCGCTTCAGCGACGGCCGGATGCGCAAGCAGGCATTCTTCTATTTCTGCCGGTCCGATGCGGAAACCCGAGGACTTGATCAGGTCGTCAGAGCGTCCCTTGTACCAAAAGTACCCCTCCTCATCCCGCACCGCGATATCGTTGGTGCGTAGGAAGGCGCCCAAGCTCATTTCCGCGGTTTTCTGCGGATCCTGATAGTAGCCCAAAAACCGGGTTGGAGACGTATCCGGGGTGACGATTTCACCCTCTTCTCCATCAGGCACGTCGCGGCCTTCAGCATCGACCAGCCTGACGTCGTGCCCCGGATAGGCGCGGCCCATAGAGCCCGGCTTGCGCGGGAAAAGGGCTGCGCAGTTGCCGATCAAGTGGTTGACCTCGGTCATACCGTAGAATTCGTTGCAAACAGCGCCCAGTTGGCGCTCCACCCACTGCAGGGTCTCAGCCGCCAGTGCCTCGCCCCCGGTGCAGATGTTCCGGAGGCTGAGATCGTAATGCTGATGCGGGTCGGGTGTTTGCGCCAGTCGCTTGATCGCCGTTGGGGCGAGAAAGACGTGGGTCACGCGATGGCGCTCCATAAAGGCGTAGGCCTGCTCTGCCCGGAACCGCGCGAGGGTGGTCGCCACCGGGCGCCCTGCCATCCACGCCGGAAACAGCATGTCGAGCAAGCCACCGACCCACGCCCAGTCAGAGGGTGAGTAGTAGACTGCGTCCTCATCCTCCATCGCAAGATTGAAGAACAGGTTGATCGAAGGTGCGTAGGCCGCGAGCACCCGATGCGCATGAAGAATGCCCTTCGGCTTCCCTGTAGAGCCGGAAGTATACATCAGCAGCGCAGGGTCATCGCGGCCAGTATAATCAGGTTGGAAGCCCTTTGGTGCGGGGATCACGAGGCTCTCGGCAAGGTCGAGCTCGGCCCCGATCGGGTCGCGACAAAGAACGTGACGAAGGTGCGGAAGATGATCGGCAAGGCCCTCACGAAGAGGCGCCCAGGCGTCACCTGTGGTGAGGACAACCGGAAGCTCACAATCGTTCATGGCGTGCCGGAGGGTGTCGGGGCCATAAAGCTGAGAGAGCGTTACAGCCACGCCGCCGATCTTGCAAACCGCCATATGGGCGACCCCGGTATCGGGTGATTGGCCGGTATGGATACCGACCAGCGTGCCTCGCCCGTAGCCCAGCGCCTGCAGGTTCGCGGCCAGATTGGTAGCAGCAGCCTCGATTTCAGCGAAAGTCTGCACCTGAATCGAACCGTCTTCCTGCTCATAGATCATGGCCGGACGGTCACGGCTTTCCGGTCCCAAATGCCGACCGACGGTCATGTGGTAAATATTGCTCTCCGGTGCCGGGTCGATGACGTAACCGCCATTGGTGCGGCGCAGGTTCATCTGATCCAGCATGGAATTTGGTATGTCGATGGCTTGGTCCATGCTCAGCTTTCCCGGCTCAGCAATATTTTGGGGGGGTCGTCGCTTGCGATCAGGCACAGAGTCTCAGCAGATGGCTTGGACGGACCTGAGCTGTCCGCTGCCTCATCAATGGCACAGGTGGTAAGCCCGTCCGCACCTTCGAACTGAACCAGCGCAAATGTGCCATCTGGGCCGCGGGTCTGAGTGACCACTTGCGCACGGGCGGACAGCTTGACCCAATCGGCCCTACGACTGCCGCACAGGCAGGTGCGAAGGGGCGGAAACTCACTCGC
>CBFHUI010000166.1:0-2595 GCA_965658725.1 Alphaproteobacteria bacterium
CATGCCGCCCGGAGTCGTCGAGGCTCAAGCCAGTGGGTCGGCGATGACCTTCATGGACTGCACGCCCAATCCTGGGCTGGACAGCTCGATCGTGTCTCCAATGGCGAGGTAGCGCGCCGGCTTGAACCCCATGCCGACGCCCGGCGGGGTGCCGGTACAGACCAGATCACCGGGCTCAAGGGTTTGGTACTGGGAGAGGTGCTCGATGATCGCGGGGATGTCGAAAATCATCGTCGCCGTGGTCCCGTCCTGCCGGATTTCGCCGTTCACCAGTGCCTTGAGCGGGTGTTTGTGAGCGTCGGCGATCTCGTCCTTGGTCACAAGATAGGGGCCAACCGGGCCAAAGGTGTCGAAGGACTTGCCCTTACTCCATAGCCCGCCGCGATCCATTTGGAAGGTCCGTTCGGAGATGTCATTGACCAGCGTGTATCCGGCGATGTGATCCCATGCATCCTCTTTGCTGATGTAGCGACCGCCGGTGCCGATGACGAAGCCGAACTCGACCTCGTAATCCAGCCGGTCCGAGCCACGCGGGGTCAGAATGTCATCGTTTGGACCGCTGATGCACGACGAGGCCTTGTAGAACACGATCGGTTGTTCCGGGATCGGCAGGCCCGCTTCCTCGGCGTGGTCCGCGTAGTTCAAGCCAATGCCGATGAATTTGCCGGGCCGCGGGATCGGCGCGCCCAGTCGCACGGAGTCCGGTGCTTGCGGCAGCGTGACAGGATCGATCGCCGCCAGCCGCGCCAGTCCCTCGGGCGACAACGCCGCAGCGTCGAAATCGCTGATGTGCTGGGACAGGTCACGGATGTGTCCGTCCTGATCCAGCATCCCCGGCTTTTCTGCCCCCATGGTTCCGTAGCGCAACAATTTCATGGCTGAATGTCTCCCCCAGCGTTTTCACAAAAAGATGGTTTCCGAGCATGGCAGTTTAGGGCATGGGTGTCACTGACCGACGCGTTTCCTTGCAGAAGGAAGCAACCTTCAATATGTATAAATCGCGACGAAATCCATCAATCGGACGGGGCTGGAATTGAATACTTCTGATTTGAAGATCGGGACGCGTGGATCGGTTCTGGCGCTCGCACAAACCGATTGGGCCTTGAAGGAAATGCGTCGCCTTGCGCCGGCGCGGAACATCGAGCGGGTGATCGTCGAAACCCAGGGCGACCGGGACCAGACCTCCCCGCTGGCCAGCTTTGGCGGTGTCGGGGTGTTCGTCGCCGAGCTTCAGTCTGCCATTCTCGACGGCCGCGTCGATGCGGCGGTGCATTCCTACAAGGACATGGCCAGTCGCCCGACCGAAGGTCTCAAGCAGTATTTCCCCCCGCGAGAAGACGTCTGTGATGTCATCGTTGGTGCGCCGCTTTCCGAGTTGCCCCAAGGTGCAGTGGTCGGCACGGGCAGTCCGCGCCGGGTCGCGCAGCTCTTGCGTCGCCGCCCTGACTTGGACATTCGCCCCCTGCGCGGCAACATCACCACGCGGCTGCTCAAGCAAGTGGACGGTACCTATGACGCGGTGGTTCTGGCCAAGGCCGGACTCAAGCGGGCGCGCTTGCTCGATCCTGCTCGCGACTTCGATCTCGACCCCATGGATTTCACCCCCGCCACAGGTCAGGGCCAATTGGCCATCGAATGCCGTGAAGGCGAGGAGCTGCCAATGGAAGAAGGCGTGCTGACCAGTGCGCTCGATCGCCGGTTAGCCATGGTCGAGCGCTTCTTTGCCCAAGAGCTTGGCTTTGGCTGTCACACCCCGGCGGCGGTCTGGGCGCGGGTTGAGGGGCGGCGGATCGCCGTGATTATCGACGTGCTCAAGCCCCACGGGCAAGAGAGCCTGAAAATCGAAGTACCGGTGTCGCTGTCAGAGAAAGAAGGCGACCTGCACACCGCGCTCGCCCATGCCGAAGAGCGCGGAATCCGCGCCTTTATCGCGGAAGTCGAGGCCTTGGGTTAGGCCTGCGCGCTCAGTCTTTTGCCCCTGACAGGCTGGCTTTGACCGTCACCAGATAGTCGGCGAGCCGCTGCCGCGCGTGCCAGAAATCTGCGCTTAGCCCGTAAACCAGCATCTTGCGCCGCCCGCGATAGAAGCTTTGCTCCAGTGAAAAGCCGAGGTCTTCGGCCAGCGTCTGGCTGGCCTTGTTGTCGTCGCTGAGAACCGCGATCACACGCTCCAGCCCGCCGCCTTCGCGCAAAGCGTGGTCGACGATGGTGGTCACAGCCTCCCGCGCGTAGCCCTTTCCACGCGCAGCTGGCAGGAAGCTATAGCGCACGGCGAGGCCCAATCCATCGGGGCGCAGCATAAGCCCGGCTTCCCCGATAAAGCGGTCATCTTCGCGCTGAAACACGCCAAACATGCCGATGCCTTGTGTGGACCAGAAAGCCTCGAAGGTCTTCAGTGTTTCCAGTGCTGCCGATCGGTCCTGCACCCCTTCGAGCATGCGCTCCATCGCAGCCGGATCGCCGCGCAGTGGCATGACCGTATCGAGGTCGGCGGGGCCGAGCGCGCGCAGGTATAGGCGAGGAGTGTTCAGGACGGGGCTTGTGGACTTCATCCATCGTGCTTAGCGGCTCGACGCGCAATTGCCAAACCCCTTG
>CBFHUI010000167.1:0-2390 GCA_965658725.1 Alphaproteobacteria bacterium
GAAGGTCAGGGCCTGACCTTCTGTCCGACTGGCGAAGTCTGGGGGGCAGGGGTCAAGGCTGCGCAGCACCGGGCGAAGCCCGGCTTGGCCTTGACGCCGGATTGGGGCGGCGCCCCCAAACGTGAGCAGGCCAAGCCGCACGTGCGGCCGGGCCTGCTGGAATGTCTTGGGGCCCTTGGGCCCCTCTGCTTGGTTCCTGCTGCGCGCCGTGCTTAGGCTGCAGCGAGGGCAACCGATGTATCGAGCATGCGGTTGGAAAAGCCCCATTCGTTATCGTACCAGGTCAGAATCCGAACGAAGCGGCCTTCGAGTACGGTCGTCTGCGTGAGGTCAAAGATCGAGGAAGCCGGGTGGTGGGTGAAGTCGATGGACACAAGCGGTTCATCGTTGGTGGCGAGGATGCCCGCCAGCGGGCCTGAGGCGGCCGCGGCTTCAATCGCAGCGTTGATTTCTTCCGCGCTCGTATCCCGGCCAGCGTCAAAGGTGAAATCCACCATGGAGACGTCGGCTGTTGGAACGCGGATTGCGCAGCCATCGAGTTTTCCCTGCATGTGCGGCAGCACCAGCCCCACAGCCCGCGCAGCGCCAGTCGAGGTTGGGATCATGGACAGGCCTGCGGAACGGGCACGGCGCCAGTCGCTGTGCGCCGTATCAACGAGGCGCTGATCGCCGGTATAGGCGTGGCACGTGGTCATGTAGCCGCGCTCGATCCCGATGGCTTCATGCAGCACGTGCACGACCGGAGCGAGACAGTTGGTGGTGCAGGACGCGTTGGATACAACAGTGTCAGCGCTGGTGAGCCCCTGATGGTTGACGCCGTAAACGATGGTCCGGTCTGCGTCCCCGCAAGGTGCGGAAATCAGTACTTTTTTCGCGCCCGCCTGCAAGTGGGCCGACGCGCTTTCCTTCTTCGTGAACCGGCCTGTGCATTCCATGACCACGTCCACGCCCAACTCGCCCCACGGTAGCTTGGTCGGATCGGGCTGGGTGATCAGCTGCACGCTCTTGCCGCCAACGATCAGTCGGTCTTCGCCTTCAACGCTGACATCCATGGGGAGACGTCCATGAACAGAATCGTACTTCAGCAGGTGCGCCATTTCCGCTGCGCTGGACAGATCGTTGATCCCGACGAACTCCAGGTCGGTGCGGTCACTTTCCAAAGCGGCACGGAAGGTCAGGCGGCCAATCCGCCCAAAACCATTGATGGCGACGCGTGTAGTCATTGAATTGTCTCTCATTTCGGTTAAAGCCGGGTCGCAGGACGAGCGTTTGTGTGCTTCGCCATTCTGCTGCATCGTGTCTTGGGGTATAGCACAGTTATGAACTAGGCGTTTCATTTTCGTCCAGAATCTGAAACAAGTCTGCCAAGCCCTCAGGCGTCAACTGGGCGGTTGCGTGAACCCTGTTCAGCGACGTCCTGCGATGCCGCCGCGCCGCCGGCGCGGGTCGCAAACAAAGAACCGGGTGCGAGACAACGCACCCCCTCCATACCAAGGATCCATCATGCGCCGCCAACGCAATGCCAAGATTGTCACCACCATCGGTCCTGCCAGCCGCGAGAGCGACGTGCTCGAAGCGTTGTTCGAGCGCGGCGCGGACGTTTTTCGTCTGAACTTCTCCCACGGCACCCACGACGACCACCGCCAGTCCTACGAGCGCATTCGCGCCATGGAGGCCAAGTTTAGCCGTTCCACCTGTATTCTTGCGGATATTCAGGGGCCAAAGTTGCGGTTGGGAACCTTTGAGCAAGGGTCTGTTGATGTCGAGCCGGGTCACGTCATCACGCTGGTGCTGGAGGAGGTGCCCGGGACTGCCGAGCGTGTGACACTGCCCCATCCCGAGATTTTCGCCGCCATGAAGGTCGGCGGGCGGTTGCTGGTCGATGACGGTAAAGTGCGCCTACGGATCGTTGACGTGCGTGAGGGGGAAGCGGATTGCCGGGTAGAGGCGGGGCGCAAGCTCTCTGATCGTAAGGGTGTGAACGTCCCTGATGCCGTCCTGCCACTTTCCGCGCTGACGGAGAAAGACCGCCGTGACGTGGCCTTTGCCATGGAACTGGGCGTGGACTGGATCGCGCTGTCCTTTGTGCAGCAGCCCAAGGACGTAATCGAAGCTCGCCGCATCGTCGGCGATGCTGCCCAGCTGATGGTCAAAATGGAAAAGCCCTCGGCCATAGACCACCTCGACGAGTTGGTCATGCTGGCTGACGGAATGATGGTGGCGCGCGGTGACCTTGGCGTGGAGATGCAGCCTGAGGAAGTGCCGCCGATCCAGCGGCGGATTGTTCAGGCCTGCCGCCGCGCCGGGAAACCGGTGGTGGTTGCTACGCAGATGCTTGAATCCATGATTACCAACCCCGTACCAACCCGCGCGGAATCCTCTGACGTTGC
>CBFHUI010000168.1:0-2383 GCA_965658725.1 Alphaproteobacteria bacterium
CTGGGGGACTGTGCCGGATGACGGCTGGGACGCCCTGATCCAACGCTTGCGGCTGAGCGGCGACTTCAACGTCGCCTTGCATGACATGCTGCTTGCCGCCATCGGCTTTTGTCAGAAGGAGCTGGCGATCCACATCCCCCGCGCCCAAACCCCGCGCGAGATTATCAGCAGTCTCCCTGCTGGCTTCATGGCCGCCGATGACTTTGAAACGCTGGTTCACGGGGCTGAACTTGCGTGGTTCGGCGGCAAGCCCGTCACCCGCGATCAGTTCCAGCAAGGCCTCGCCGCGCTGGAACGGATCGTTCGTCTTTAGGGCGCAGCAGCGCGCATCCGCGCTTCCCACACCCGCGCCAGACCCAGCAAAGCTCCATCGCTGCCCTTGGGCCCCATCACCGTTAGCCCGCGCGGCACACCATCCGTGTTTGGCATGGGGATCTGAATTTGCGGGACGCCCAGAATGGGAGAAATCGCGGTCAGGCCCAGCAGCTGCTTGCGCGTCACCTCCCGAGCTTCCAGAGCGTTGGGGTCGTTGAGTTCGGAGAACTTGGGCGCAGCACCGGGTGCGGTCGGCATGACAATAAAGCCACCGCCGGAAAGCACTTCCGTGATCGGCGCGTAGGCCGCCATCGCACGGGCACGCCATTCACCTTCTTGCTCCGGCAGGCGGGTCGATCCCAGCTCAAACCGCGCCAGAATGTCAGGGGCGAGCCGGGGCTTGGCCTGCCGGATCCACGCGCCGTGTTCCGCCCACGAATGCACCCCCTGCACCACACCGTAAGTCTGATAGCCCACGTTGAATAAGGCCTCGATATCCCCCAACTCCAGCGCAGGCATGGCCCCGAACAGCTCAGCGGCGAGCAAGGGCAACTCCTGCATGCGTGGCTCCAGTGGGGTAAACAGGCTTGCCGCCATCACGAAGTCACCGGGGGGGACCAGGGCCTCTGGCGTCGTTTCGCCCAGCAGCACGGCCATCCCGCGTGCCAGCGTTTCTGCGTCTCGGGTCAGCAGGCCCACGGTGTCGAACACCGCGCAAAGATCCATGCACCCGGCGGCGCTGATCTGTCCGTGGGTCGGGCGCAGGCCGTATAGATTGTTGTAGAGCGCAGGAATGCGGACCGAGCCACCGGTATCTGTCCCCAGCCCCAAATCCGCCAGCCCTGCCGCTACGGCCACAGCCGACCCGCTCGACGAGCCGCCGGGGACGCGGTCTGGAGTGACGGGGTTGCGGGGGGTGCCGTAGTCGATGTTTTGACCAACCAGCGAGCAAGCCAACTGCTCGGTAATCGTCTTACCCACCATGTCAGCCCCAGCATCCAGCAAGGCCTGAACCGCCGGTGCCGTCACCTCAGCGGGCGTGTTGGCCGCGGGCCAGTCGAGCACGCCGCAGGCCGTGGGCAGTCCTTGGACATCGAAGAGATCCTTGACCGCCAGCCGCAAGCCCTGCAGCGGTCCCGCGCCCGCGCCGTCTCGGCGCTCATGCAGGACAAAAGGGTCGTCAACGATGGTGTAGGTTTGGGACACGGGACAGGCTCCTGACTGTTGGATCCAGCCTAGCCCAACTGCCCTTCAAACCCAACCGCCGCAACTGGCCCCAAGCCTAGCGGTCTCGCTTCCAGACGGGCGGACGCTTTTCGAGGAAAGCGGCCATGCCCTCCTTTTGGTCCTCGGTCGAGAAAAGGCCGGCAAACAAGCGGCGCTCCGCGCCAATGCCTTCGGTCAATCCCGCTTCAAAGGCGCGGTCCACAGCATCCTTGCACGCCACAGTCGCAACCTTGGAGAACCCAGCGATCTTCGCTGCTGCCTTCATCACCTCGGCGTCCAGATCTTCGGGCGCACAAACGCGCGCGACCAGACCGGAGCGCTCGGCCTCTTCCGCGTCCATCATCCGGCCCGTCAGACACAGATCCATGGCCTTGGCCTTGCCCACGGCTTTGGTCAGGCGCTGGGTGCCGCCAGCGCCGGGGATGATGCTCAGCGTAATTTCAGGCTGGCCGAACTTGGCTGTGGTCGAGGCAAAAATCATGTCGCACATCATCGCCAGCTCACAGCCGCCGCCCAGCGCAAAGCCCGAGACCGCCGCGATCATCGGCGTGCGGGTCTGGCCGACTTTGTCCCACTGGGCAAAGGGGTTCACGCCGTACATGTGTTCAAAGCCCTTGTCGGCCATTTCCTTCACGTCCGCACCAGCGGCAAAAGCCTTCTCCGAGCCTTTCAGCACGATACAACCTATGCCCTCATCAGCGTCGGCAGACTCACAGGCAGACAGGATTTCAAGGATGGTTGGCGTGTTCAACGCGTTCAGAACCTTGGGCCGATTGAGCGTAATCACCTGCACGCGGCCTTCCTGCGTCACCAGAATGTTTTCAAAGTCAGACATGGGTGT
>CBFHUI010000169.1:0-2349 GCA_965658725.1 Alphaproteobacteria bacterium
GTCGGTGACTGACCCCGCCCCGACATCGCACAAACATCATGGCAACCGGGCACAGGTCCGCCATAGCCGAGGCGTCGTGCGTCGCGCCGGAAGGAAGGGCGAGAACATCGCCCTCGCCCTGCACGCTTTGAATGGCATCGCTGACCAAGGCTTGAAGTCGATCATCGCACAGCACTGCATCTTGTTGATATGTCTTTTCGAAATGAACCGTGCAGCCCATCGCTGCTGCACTTTGGCGCGCAAGGGCTGCGGCTGCCTCGTGCAGGCTATGCCGCCGCGCGTTATTGATGGCGCGCAGCTCAAGGACCAATTCGACGCGCTTGGGTATGGCGTTGACGGCACCGGGGACGAGGCGAAGCGTCCCGACGGTGGCGCGCACGTCGTCTGTCTCAGCCGCCAGCGCATGGACACCGCTGATGAACGTCGATGCCGCCACCAAAGCATCCTTGCGCCCCTGCATCGGCATGGTGCCGGCGTGACCGGTTTCTCCAGTGAAAACCACAGCATTCCGCTCGATCCCGCAGATCCCGGTCACGCTGCCCAGCGCGCGGCCCGCGCGTTCGAGGACGGGGCCTTGCTCGATGTGCACTTCGACAAACCCGAGCACATCTTCAGCCCGACGATGCAAGCCGGACAGCTGATCCGGTGCGCAACCAAAGTTACGCATGGCGTCGGCGATCGAAACGCCCTCGGCATCGGTCAAATCCAGCACTGCCAGGTCCAGCGTCCCTGCCAGTGCCCGCGGTCCGATCAGCGCAGTGGGAAAGCGCACGCCCTCTTCGTCGGCAAAGGCGACAACTTCGATAGGAACCGCCGGCTGACGGCCTTCAGCCCGCATCTTTTCCAAGGCCAGACAAGGCAGCAGGATGCCCATGATCCCATCGTAGCGCCCGCCATGTGGGACGGAGTCCTGGTGCGAACCGAGGATCAGTGTTGGCCCCTGACCCGTCGCCGACCGACCGACAAGGGTACCAGACACTGTCATTTCAGGGTCCAAGCCTGCCCGCTGCATCCAATCTCTGATGTGCAAGAGGGCCGCTTCATGTTCTGGTGAAAAAGGAAGCCGACTGACCCCGTCAGCCGTGGTCGAACAAGCGGCAATCTGGCTCAAACGGGCCTGAGCTTCTTCCCCCCAGTTCATGCAAGCCTCCTATTTATCATGATAATTCAACGTTACATATCCGGCTTTTTTTGTCTATTGAAGGCCGAATTACTCCAGTGAGCCAGAAGGCGCGCCCATGGTTGCCAAGAAGTCCCGTCCCGTAAAAGTCTCGGACGAAATCAAAAAGTGGGTCGTTGACCGTGACTTGAAGCAGGGTGACCGACTGCCGAATGAGGCGGAGATGATCGCGTTGTTTGGTGTGTCGAAAGGCACGGTCCGGGAGGCCTTACGGATCCTTGAAGCCGAAGGTCTGATCAGCACGCGCACGGGACCGGGCGGCGGGAGCTTTGTCAACAAGGTGACGGTCGAACACGCAAAGTCACTGCTGGCCAACTACTTTTACTTCGAACGTCTGTCGGTGGCAGACTTCTATCAGTTGCGGAAGATCCTTGAACCCGAATTGGCGGCGAACCTCGCCGGGAAACTGACTGAAGAACAACTGCTCGAGCTCGAAACGCTGGCCCTGTCCCATCCCGAACCGGCCAAGTCGGCACAGGAAGAAAAGGAGCAGCACATTGCTTCCCTGCGCTTTCACCAGTGTCTGGCGGAGTTTGCAGAGAACCGCCTGCTCGGCTTCATCATCGCCTTTATGGCGCGCTCGCTGACGGATCTTACGGTTTATCGTCGGCTCTATGACCCGCCGAACCATGAATTGGCGATGAAGGGGCGAGAGCACCAGCAACGCCTCGTCAAGGCTCTGAAGCAAGGCGATGCAGAAGCAGCGCGCGAGATCATGGCCTCACACATGACAGTTGCAGAAGAACTCATGGGTGTTCAGGAAGCCGAACTCGAACGCCGGTTTATTAGCGTCAGCCGCTGATCAGCCTGTCTGTGACGAGGACAAAGGTTCAAGGTTTGGCGACCGATGGCGGTCTTCGGCAACGGGCACTTCGTCGAGCCAGTCTTTGTAGGGCGACGAATTGCACTGGTCATAGAGCTTGCGGAGGTCCCCCAAGGGATCGCTCGACGAATCAATGCGCAAGTCGAGCGGCGGCCGCTCAGGTGTGAGACACAGCAGGCTCGCCGACATCAGCCCCCGATAATCGCCCCCTGCAGCCTTAGCCGCCTCCAGCGCGGCGAGCAGGCGCTCGCCCAAGGTATCAACGGTGGCACGGAAGCTGGCCGACATGGCCTCAACCACGTCTCGGCTGGCCAACATGTTCCCGCCCACCACAAGGTTCGGCGCA
>CBFHUI010000170.1:0-2310 GCA_965658725.1 Alphaproteobacteria bacterium
GGGTGGCATCGCAGCCTCGCTGGGGAACATGGGCGAGGACGATTGGCGTTGGCACATGTACGACACGGTAAAGGGTTCGGACTGGTTGGGTGATCAGGACGCAATCGAGTACATGACCCGCGAAGCGGTTCCGGCGATCATCGAGCTTGAGCACTACGGTATGCCGTTCTCGCGCCGCGAAGACGGCAAGATCTACCAGCGCCCGTTTGGCGGCATGACCACCAACTACGGCAAGGGCGGACAGGCAGAGCGCACGTGCTCGGCGGCAGACCGCACCGGCCACGCTATGCTTCACACGCTGTACCAGCAGTCTCTGCGCGCTTCGGCTGAGTTCTTTATCGAGTACTTCGTGATCGACCTGATCATGGACGCAGACGGCAACTGTCGCGGCGTCGTGGCGCTGAAAATGGATGACGGCACCCTGCACCGTTTCCGGGCGCAGCGGACGATCCTGGCAACTGGCGGCTACGGTCGCGCATACTTCAGCTGCACGGCGGCGCACACCTGCACCGGTGACGGTGGCGGTATGGCGCTGCGGGCGGGGATTCCGACCCAGGATATGGAGTTCGTCCAAT
The DNA here is from genome assembly GCA_965658725.1 of Alphaproteobacteria bacterium. Classification (GTDB taxonomy): domain Bacteria; phylum Pseudomonadota; class Alphaproteobacteria; order UBA7985; family UBA7985; genus UBA7985. The sequence goes on from CBFHUI010000170.1 coordinate 576, forward strand.
TCCACCCGACCGGCGTATACGGCGTTGGCGCGCTGATCACCGAAGGCGCACGCGGGGAGGGCGGCATCCTGCGCAACTCCGAAGGCGAGCGTTTTATGGAGCGCTACGCACCATCAGCCAAAGACCTCGCCTCGCGCGATGTTGTATCCCGCGCCATGACCATGGAAATCCGCGAAGGCCGCGGCGCAGGGGAAGAGGGCGACCATATCATGCTCGACCTGTCCCACCTGCCACCAAGCCAGCTGGAAGAGCGCCTGCCGGGTATCTCAGAGACCGCGCGCATCTTCTCCGGCGTTGACGTGACCAAGGAGCCAATTCCGGTTCTGCCGACGTGCCACTACAACATGGGCGGTATCCCGACGAACTATCACGGCGAAGTCCTGCGCCCGACCGCAGCCGAACCAGACGCAACCGTTGACGGCCTGATGGCTGTGGGTGAGGCGGCCTGTGTATCGGTTCACGGGGCCAACCGCTTGGGCTCGAACTCACTGCTCGATCTGGTGGTCTTTGGCCGGGCTGCGGGCCTACGCTGTAAGGAAATGGTTGAGCCGGGCGCGAAGCAGCGCGATCTGCCTTCTGATGCTGGCGACAACAGCCTGTCACGGCTGGACAAGGCGCGTCACGCCAACGGTGAGACCGGGACAGCTGAACTCCGGCTGGAGATGCAGCGCGTGATGCAGAACAACTGCGCCGTCTTCCGGACTGGTGAGGTTCTCAAGGAGGGCGTCGATCTGATGGATCAGGCGTGGGACAAGCGCGACGACCTGCGGGTGGCAGACAAATCGCTCGTGTGGAACTCCGACCTGATCGAAACGCTGGAGTTCGACAACCTGATCTACCAGTCTTCCGCCACCATCAACTCCGCCGCCAACCGCGAGGAATCACGAGGCGCGCACGCCCGCGAGGACTTCCCCGAGCGCGACGACGAAAACTGGATGAAGCACAGCCTCGCTTGGGTCGATGAGAGCGGCAAGGTGGAGATCACCTATCGCGAAGTCATCATGCGCACCCTGACCAACGACGTCGCCGTCGTTGAGCCGGCCAAGCGCGTCTACTAAGCGAACCGCGAACAGCACGACAAGAGAGAAAAGAACAACCCATGGCTCAGTTCACCTTGCCGAAGAACTCACAGGTCAAAAAGGGCCTGCACTGGAAAGCGCCCGCCGATAAGATGGGTGAGAGCGGCAAGACGCGCTCGTTCAAGGTCTATCGCTGGAACCCCGAAACGGGGGAGAACCCGCGCATCGACACCTACGATGTTCCAGTCGAGCGGGCAGGGCAGATGGTTCTGGATGCGCTGATCTGGATCAAAAACAACGTGGACAGCTCGCTGACCTTCCGCCGGTCCTGCCGCGAAGGGGTTTGCGGGTCGTGCTCCATGAACATCGATGGCACCAACACGCTGGCCTGTACCAAGAACCTGAACGACATCAAAGGCGACGTGGGCATCTACCCGCTGCCGCACCGTCCGGTGGTTAAGGATCTGGTGCCTGATCTGGATCAGCTGTACAGCCAGTTGGCATCGATTGAGCCGTGGCTGAAAACCGATAGCCCTGCGCCATCACGCGAGCGGTTCCAGTCGGTCGAGGACCGCGCCAAGCTCGATGGGCTGTGGGAGTGTATCCTGTGTTTCTCCTGCTCCACGGCGTGCCCGTCCTACTGGTGGAACGGCGACCGCTACCTCGGCCCCGCCATTCTGTTGCAGGCCTACCGCTGGCTGGCAGACAGCCGCGAT
>CBFHUI010000171.1:0-2255 GCA_965658725.1 Alphaproteobacteria bacterium
CTCCTGTCCCGTTTAAGTCGCTGTCGCCCGAGCCAAGGTGATCCCTTCGGCGGCTTTGTGGGCGCTGTATTTTGTCATGACAGCCTGAGCCTTGGCGCGGTCCATGGGGCGCTGGTGCCCACCAAGGCACAGCTCGAAGTCTTCGTTCCCCAATCGCTCGTGCGTGCGCAGGATATCAAGCTTGTTACTATCCGCCAGCACATCAACGATATAGCCGTTCATCAGCACGTCGCCACTGAACAGCCAGCCCCGCTCGCGGTCGATGAAAGACAGGCTGTCAGGCGAATGGCCGGGGGTTTCGAGCACGTCCAGCACAGTCCCGCCCAAATCAATCACATCTCCTTCCGCCAGCTCATCCGTCAGCGGCGCAGGCTCGAAGTGTTGGCCGTAAGCACGGGCGTCAAAGCCCAGATGTTCGAAGCCCTCATCGATGATCTTCAGTTGGGGCGTCCACGGTTGTGCGTTGGTGTTCAGAGCATCTGGCGCGCGCAGAACCTCTCCGGTCAACCGGTGGCCAAAGCGTCGGCTGGTGAAGCGCGCGGCCTGACACATATGATCGCAATGCGCGTGGGTCAGCGCCAGCCACAGCGGCTTTCCCGTCTCCGGGAACAACGCCTCCATGGGCCAGTCAACCGGGCCCCAGCCAGCGTCGATCACCAGATCCGCGTCCCGTCCTTCGAGGATCCAGACGTTGGAGCGGATGGAAAACTTCACCGCCTTCTCGCTCAGCAGCCATAGGCGCGGGGCAACAGCCTCGATGCGAAACAGGTCATTTTCAAAAGCGCGCATGGCTTCCAGATCAACGCAGTGGCACTCACGCCCCGAACGCGCGCCGGATCGAGGAAGAGAAGCGTCGGCCTAGTCGGCCTCAGCGTCCTGCAACTCAAACCCCAGCGCCGGGATTTCAGCCTCCACGTAGCGCAGATCCTCGCCATCGTCGACAACCAGCAGTGCCTTTAACCCAGCAGTCAGGGCAAGGCCGCCATCTTCACGCCGTTCAACGATGCCATCGCGGCTTTCCCAGTCAAAGACCGGCACCTGTCCGGTGTGGTCGCGCTGGAGCTCTTCGAACAGCGCTTGGGCGTTGGTGGGGTGCAGGCGGATGCAGCCGCCGCTGTTGCGCTTGCCGAGGTTCTTGACCAACTTCGGTGACGCCGCGTGCACGGCCCAGCCGGTCTCCTCCCCGTCTTCGAGGTAGCGCCAGAACATGGAAAACGGCATGGACGCGCCGTCCCAAGTGGTGGTCGAATACTCGCGGAAGAAGCGCTTCTTATCGAGCTGATAAACCCCGGTTGGCGTGGTGGTGAAGTAAGCCTCCTCCAGCTCTCGCCCGGTCGAGACATCCCATACGTTCGACGCGGTCCACGCGCAGCCGCCACAGCGGGCGACTTCAGGGCGGAAGACGGTCATCGTCTGCGCATACTCGCCCTTGGCGTCCTTGTTCACCAGCAGGAGAATGTTGAAGTACTGCAGGATCTCGCCGTCCAGCGTGGACAGGCGCGAGCCCTCTTCCGCCACCACCTGCTTGCCCTCGACAAAGAAAGCAGGCTTGGCCCCGGATCGGTTGCGATCGTCCAGAGAGCCGATGGACTCAGCACAGGCGGAAAGCAGAACAGCCAGCGCGCCCAAAGCAGCGACGCGCAGGCCAGCAGATACGGTGCCTGAAGGCAGGGATGGCAGCACGGGTGGTCCTCCTGGATCGGTCAAAGACGTCGGATTGCCGCGTGCTGCCGTTTCAGCGCTCGGGCCTTAGGCTACCTTGATAACCTTCTTGCCGAAATTCGCACCCTTGAGCACATCGATCAAGGATTGCGGCGCAGATTCAAGACCTTCGCTGATATCCTCCTTAACCTTAATGCGACCATCCTTGATCATGGGGACGAATTCACTAACGAACTGCGAGAATTGCTCCTGAAAGTCCCAGACAATGAAGCCACGGACGAGAATCCGTTTGGTCAGGATGTCCCGGAAAATTTGCGGACCCCAGTCTACACCCGTAGGCACTTCGGTCGCGTTGTAGAAATGAATCACGCCACAGACGGGCACGCGCGCAAATGGATTCATCAGCGGCCAGACCGCTTGGAACACAGGACCGCCCACGTTTTCCCAATAAATGTCGATGCCATTGGGCACGGCTTCCTTGAGCTTGGCTTTCAAGTCAGGGTCGTTGCGGTCCAAGCAAGCGTCGAAGCCCAGCTCATCCACGGCATAAGCACACTTATCCGCGCCGCCCGCAATTCCAACCACCCGCAAGC
>CBFHUI010000172.1:0-2249 GCA_965658725.1 Alphaproteobacteria bacterium
GAACCCGCGTCCAGAGGGCAGTTTGTCTGCGCCCACGGTGTGGCAGCGACCCTGATCGGTGAGAACGATGAGCTTGTCTGTGGTGTAGGCCGGGACGACATAGCGGCCTTCGTCACCGTCGCGGTACTTGATATCGGCCCGCGCGTGGCCGTGACCGCGCAGCGCACGCAGCCAGCCCATCTTGGACAGCACCACGGTAATCGCTTCGCGCTCCACCAGCGCTTCGTCTGGCATATCCACGACAGGCGCGGCACCGGCTATGGTGGTGCGGCGCTGCATCCAGTGCGGAGCCTTCTTGTTCAGCAAGTCTTCGAGGTCGTCAAACTCCTTACGGATCGACTTCCACTGCGCCCGCTCGCTGCCGAGCAGATCTTCAATACCCGCGCGCTCGATCAGCAGATTCTCGCGTTCTTCCCGCAACTTCATCTCTTCGAGCTTGCGCAAGGAGCGAAGGCGCGTGTTCAGGATGTACTCGGCTTGCGTATCGGTGAGGTCAAAAGTTCGGATCAACTCCGCACGCGGATCGTCTTCCTCGCGGATGATGCGGATCACTTCATCGAGGTTGAGGAAGACCACCATCAGGCCCTCGACGCGCTCCAAATGCGTGTCAATCTCGCCCATGCGATGGCGGGAGCGGCGGATTAGCACCTCGTGGCGGTGTTCTAGGAAGGCGGCCAGCGCCTGCTTGAGATCCAGCACGCCCGGCACGCTGTCCGCATTGAGAACATTAAGGTTCATCGGAATGCGAATTTCGAGGTCGGTGTTGCGGAACAGACTTTCCATCAGGTGCGCTGGTTCGACGTTCCGGCTCTTGGGCTCGATGACGATGCGGACGTCTTCGGTGGACTCGTCCCGGATGTCTCCACACAGGTGCAGTTTCTTGTTGGCGATCAGCTCGCCGGACTTCTCCAGCAAGCGGCCCTTTGCGACTTGAAACGGAATTTCGGTCACCGCGATCTGCCACGTGCCGCTCTTGAGTTTCTCCACTTCCCAGCGCGCGCGCAAGCGCATGGAGCCGCGGCCTGTTTCGTAGACCTCGCGCAGGACGTCGGGCTCTTCGACCAACACACCGCCGGTGGGGAAGTCTGGACCGGGGACGAAGGACAAGAGGTCTTCGATGCTGGCGCGTGGTTTGTCGATCAAATGGCGTAGCGCATTGAGCAGCTCGCCGACATTGTGCGGTGGCACAGCGGTCGCCATGCCGACGGCAATCCCTTGCGTGCCGTTGGCGAGCAAGTTGGGGAAGGCGGCGGGGAGAACGACCGGTTCTTTTTCTTCACCGTTATAAGTGTCGCGAAAATCAACGGCGTCTTCGTCAATATTGCGCAGCAGCATGGCCGCGATTTCTGTCAGCCGCGCCTCGGTGTAACGGTAGGCGGCGGCGTTATCGCCGTCGATGTTGCCAAAGTTGCCTTGACCGTCAATCAGCGGATAGCGCTGCACAAAATCCTGCGCCAGACGGACCAGCGCGTCGTAAATGGCGGTATCGCCGTGGGGGTGGTACTTTCCGATGACCTCGCCGACGATGGTTGCGCATTTGCGCGGGCTGGCGCTGGGGTCCACCTTGAGCTGGCGCATGGCATAGAGAACGCGGCGCTGGACCGGCTTCAGACCGTCGCGCACGTCGGGCAGGGAGCGCGACATGATGGTGGAGAGGGCATAGGCGAGGTAACGCTCGGACAAAGCTGCACCGAAATTCACGTCGCGAATATCGCCGCCGTCGTTGTTCAGAAGGTCGTTATCGTCAGTCCCGCTCATCGCGCACCTTATCCAAGCTGGTTCGCATAATCTCTTATAGCGGGGGGGCTCTAATGGCTAGGGGGAAAGGCCGCAGAAAGGGTCAGGATTGCCGCGCTGTGTTGCAGCCTTTCAACCCTTTGCCGGAGCAGGATGGCGTGCTACGGCGCGGGGCGCTCAGTAGAAGCCCTTGATCGTCACCAGAAGCACCAGACCCGCACCGAACAACATACCGCCGAGCACCGAGCGAACGCTGCGCGGGTTGGGAAAGACATCGCAGATTGTGCCAATGCCCACACCGATCAGGTGCATCATCGCGGACGCCAGCGAAAAGCCGATGATGTACTGCAATGGGTTGGCGACGGCGGGGATCTCCGTGCCGTGCGGGTAGCCGTGGATGACCCCGAAAAACGCCACCACAACCAGCGCCAGAAGCGGAACAAACCGCAGCTGAATGATGATAAGCGCACCGAGCGCGATGACGCTGAGCAGGATACCGTCTTCCATCTGGG
>CBFHUI010000173.1:0-2166 GCA_965658725.1 Alphaproteobacteria bacterium
GGCCCTGTAACCGGAGACCATGACGATGGACGCGCAAGAAAAAGAACTCGCGACCAAGACCGACAAAGACACGGCGGTTGAAGCAGTGGCGACTGAGGCAACCGGTGGCACGCCGGAACTGCCGGAGGTTGCTGACTACATCAATCCGGAGGTCGCTAAACAGCTTCGGCGCCAGCTGATCAACGTCAAGCTCTCTCCGCAAAAGGGCCTGATTTACCTCGCGTCGTTCCCGAAATCAGGGAACACCTGGACACGTCTGTTCCTGTTCGCGCTTTTCAATCCCATGGTTCGTGACGATTCGAACTTCAATCTGTCCGAGATTGCCGGCCGCGCCGGTCAGATGGACGTGACCTTCCATCTGTTCGAGCGGATTCTCGGGAAACCGCACTACGAGATCAGCGATCAGGAAGTCGCCGAGACCATGCCGTTGGCGCAAAAGCTGCTGGCCATCCAGCAGGACAAAAAGGTGTTCGTGAAAACACACCTGTGCAACGGCGCCTGGCACGGCACCCGGACCATCGGCCTCGATACCTTCCGCTCAGCCGTCTACATCGTGCGGAACCCGCTCGACGTAACCCCATCTTTCGCCAGCCACATGAACACCGACATCGACGGTTCGATTCAGGCCATGGCACGCCCATCGCACTTCATCGGTGGCCGACTGAAGAAATTTAATCTTGAAGAGGCCATCAAGGCTGAAAAGGACAAGAAGCCCGAGCTTTCGGATGAAGAAGCCAAGGAAAAGGCGCTGTTGCCCGGACAGATCCCGCAGCTGATGGGGTCCTGGTCCGAGCACGTCTCGTCCTGGACCGCTGAGCCTGATCCGCGCGTGATCTACATGCGCTACGAGGACATGAAGCACGAACCGGCAGACACCTTCCACCGCACGGCCATGCATCTGGGCCTGCCTTTCTCTCGCGCGGAAGTCATCGCCGCAGAAGAAGCGGTAAAATTCGACAAGATTCAGGCCAAGGAGAAGGATCAGGGCTTTAAGGAAAAGATGGGTGGCGACGCCTTCTTCCGCAAAGGCAAGACTGGCAGCTGGAAAGAGGAAATGACCGACGAGCAGGTTCGCCGAGTGATCCGCAATCACCACGAGCAGATGCGCCGCTTCGACTACATTCCTGAGGAATATAAGGACTTCGGCGACCAGCTGGCCAAAAACGCCAAGCAGTTTGCCATGGGCGGTATTACCGGCGTCGGCCGCAAACTCACCTACGCCGACAAGCTGCGAATCAAGCGCAACCAGAAAAAGAACAAGAAACAAAAAGATGGCTGAGCCTGATGTGCTGCCTGCTTACTGCCAATACTTCGCTGCGCCTGCGTTTTCGCATGCCCCGGCCCCGACTTTGGCCCAGACCTCAGCCCCGAGCGTGGTTCGTGGTGGTTGGTCCGTCATCCGGCGTTCGGTGCTGCGGCTGGCGGCCGTGGGCATGCTGGCCGGTTTGACAGCCTGTGGCGCAACCGACGAGATCAACTTCATCGCCGGTGATAACACCATGAGCTTTGCGCAGGACGAAACCGGTCGCTACACGCGCACCGATTTCGGCGCGCTGGGCGATCTGAGTGCTGTCCTGCCCGAGGGCGTGGTGCCGGTGAGCGGCATTCGCTCCGCAAGCGGTGAGCTGGCCGCAGCACCGACCTCGCCGACAGCCCAGACGAAAAACAGCGGCAGCGGTGGTTTCGGCTTTGAAAACTTTACCTTCCGCACGGCCCGTAGCGCAGAGCTGGAAGCCGAGCGGCAGGCCGCCGCAGTGCGCGGTGAAGCAGCAGGGACGGCCAGCGAAGGCCAGGGCGGCTTCGGTTCTCTTGGTCGCTTCTTCGGCATGGGCGGCGATCTGGCGGCCGAGACCTTTGGCTTCGATGAACCGGCCCTCGGCCCGGACGGGCTGCCGGTTGCCAGCGATCTCGCGGTCGTCCCGTCGACCAGAGGCAGCGTAAACTCCTACCTCTGGGATGCTACGGCGCGGACGCTGGCCTTCATGCCGGTCTCGCAGGCGAACCGGGCTGCTGGGCTGTTCTCCACCGACTGGTATTCAGGCACTGAAGCGCGGCCAGAACGGGTGCGCGTCGACGTGCAACATACCAGCGACGTGCTGGGTCCAGGCTCTTTCCACGTCACGGTTCACCGGCAGATCCAGGAGCAAGGTATATGGCGGAGCGCGC
>CBFHUI010000174.1:0-2147 GCA_965658725.1 Alphaproteobacteria bacterium
CACGGATGTTCGTGATCCACGCTGGATCGTTATAGAGCACGTCCATCAGCGGCACGATCTGGATGCGCGCATTGTCGGCATCGTCAAAGCTCGCGCGGATCATCGCGGCGCGCTCATTGTGGGTGAAGGGATTGCGCGGGGAGCGCGGTTGGTGCGCGGAACCGAGCAACAGAATGACGTGCTTGGCCTTGTCCAACGCCTGCTGGATGACAGCGCGGTGGCCAAAATGAAAGGGTTGAGCACGGAGGATAAACACGGCGACATCAGGGGTCGCCGAGGCTGGCGCAGAACCAGCGCTCGCAGCAGTAGCGGCGGCAGCAGTCATAAGCCCAACAAGCTCCTTGCAGGCAGAAAAAAACACACGCCGGTCTATCCAGCGTGTGCTTGACTCTAGTCGGGATGCGGGCGCGGTCAAGGAAAGCTAGGTTAACCGCCTAACGCACCTGACGTTCGGGCGCCGGAGCAGAGGACGGCTAGGACTTGCGGTCTTTCCTGCGGTGGATCCAGCCGTTCTCGACCCGATCCAGATACCCCCGCGTGCGTCCTTGTACCGAGCCAGCAAAGGTCTCGATATCCGCCTCGACCTCGTCCCACGGACGGTCTGACCGGATCATCGGGCCAAACTGCACGATCCGTTTGTCATAGTGCATCGTCACCAGATAGATCGGCACGTCAGCCCCGTGAGCAATGTGGTAGAAGCCCTTTTTCAGCGTGGGCGTGGGGGAGCGGGTGCCTTCGGGCGCGATGGCAAGGATCACGCGGTCGCCGGCGTTCTTGAAGGCTTCGATGGCCGCATCAACATGGCCGTGCGACTTGGACCGGACGATGGGAATGGCCCCGGTCCAGCGCAGAAAGCGGCCAAAGCCGAACTTGAAGACGTCCGCTTTGATCATGTAACGCATGTCCACGCGGAACAGCAGGAAGATCCATACCGCGATGATGAAGTCCACGTTGGACGTGTGCGGCATCAGGATGGCGACAAACTTGGGTCGCTCCGGCAAGGTTCCCAGCGCGCGCCACCCCATGGCCCGCATCCCCAAAACGCCGATAAAGCGAAACGGGCGAAAGCCGGGCTTGATTGAGATCTCATCGGGAAAGCGATTGATCCCGTCTAAGGGCTCCAGAGTTTCTGGGTCTGTATCCAAGGGAAAGGCCCAGGGTTTGCCGCTGTCGTCTTGTGAGCTCACGCTCAACCCTCCATTACTTCGCCAAAACAGCGCGGGCGGTGTGTGCCTTATTCCTTATGCCATAGTTTTGGCCGTAATTAGACTGAGGCAATAAAACCTGTCACGCCGTCCCAGAGCAGTTTACTCGCCGTGGCGAACAGTGCCACTTCCATCACGATAAAAAACGGCCGCTGTGGCACGACCCGGTGCAGGAACACCCCCAGCATCACCGCCACCGCCGCGACCGGCAGCAGAACAGCCGAGAGCATCAGCGTGGAGACGGGGAACATGCCAATCCAAGCGTAGAACGGCACTTTAATCAGGTTCACGATGGTAAAGGTCAGGATGGTTGTCGCCTGAAACGTCGTCTTGTCAAAGTTGAAGCGCAGGAGATAGGCCGTCCCGGCGGCACCGCCGGAGTGCGCGATGGTACTGGTGATCCCGAGTAGAATGCCCAGCACCCACCCAACAACGCCGCCCGGCGCAGGTGTACGCTTCAAGGCAGCCTGCGCCTTCAACCCCAACCGCTTGAGCACGCCCCAGCGATCAAGCACAACGTAGTAGGCCACTGCCGCCAGCAGGATCAGAAGCAGATTGGGATTGACGGCTGCAAACAGAATGATGCCGACAATCACCCCGGCCAGCATGGGCAGGACCAGCGAGCGCACCGTCGGCCAGTGCCAACGGCGCCAATACACGCGCAAGCTCAACGCATCCATGACCAGCAGCAGCGGCAGCATGATGGCCGCTGCCAGCACCGGGTTCGACGCCAGCGCCAAAAACGGCGTCGCGACCACGTTCAGACCAGAGCCAAAACCGCCCTTGGAGACCCCAATCACAAAAACCGCAATCAGCGCCACGAACCAGAACTGGGCGGGCTGACCCAACAGGACAAAATCAAACATAGGCGGCTTCAGACATGGGCGCGGAGAGCTTCCAGAGCTTCGGGGGTATCCACGTCGCACAGAACCTCTGGCGCGT
>CBFHUI010000175.1:0-2111 GCA_965658725.1 Alphaproteobacteria bacterium
GAGGGCTTCCTGTCCCCCGGTGGCCCGGATGAGGTCGCCCGTGTACTCGAAGGCCTCGACCTGAGCGGCAAGGCCGTCCTCGACATCGGCTGCGGCTCCGGCGCGATCGCCGTGCTGCTGGCGCGGGACTACGGGGCCGGGTCGGTGGTCGGGATCGACGTCGAGGATGACGTCTGCAACGCCGCTGCACGGCTGGCCGAGAAAGAAGGCGTCGCCAACCGGGTCAGCATCCGCAAGGTGACGCCGGGGCCGCTGGACTTCGCCGATCAGAGCTTCGACGTGGTGTTTTCCAAGGACTCGATCATTCACATCCCGGACAAGGAGGCGCTGAGCGCCGACGTGTTCCGCATCCTCGTGCCCGGCGGCTGGTTTGCGGCGTCGGACTGGCTGATCGCCCACGACGGCGAGCCCTCCCCTGACATGCAGGCCTATATCGCTGCCGAAGCGCTGGAGTTCGCTATGTCCTCGCCGGGGCGGTACCAGCGCGCGCTGGAGCAGGCCGGGTTCGAGCACGTCATGCTGCGCAACCGCAACCCCTGGTACCGCGATGTTGCGCAGGGCGAGTTGGCCATGTTGACCGGGTCGGAGCGGACGCGGTTCGAGCGAGACCATGGCGTGGATTTCATTGCCGAGACCGTCGAGACCTGGACCAAGATGGTGCGGGTGCTGGAGAGCGGCGAGCACTGCCCCCACCACCTGCGCGGTCAGCGGCCGCTCTGACCGGCCCTTGAAAAGGGCAATCGAAAAGCAAAACCGCCCCGAGGCAGCAGCCTTGGGGCGGTTTTTCAGTTTCGGCCGAAGCCCGGAGTTACCGGGCTACGGTCACTTGGTCTGTCGCCAGACTGGCTTAGAAGCCGGCCTTGATCAGCTCGAACTCAGCAATCATGCGCTCTCGTAGATCGGCATCAACAGGACCTTGGAACAGGGTCTTGGCGTCTAGGTCCGAGCTGCTGTCGAGGCCAGCGGCTTCAAGAAGTTCTGCTGACACATTATCTGCGATACTGTGACCGTAACCCCACCACTCGACAATATACTGTGCGACATAGTCTTCGAGCTGCGCGTTGACGAAGTCGTAGAACTTGTCCTCAGATCCTGCTCCAGTTGCTGACCGAGTAAGTCCGCAAAACCATGAGGAAGTTCCCTCGTCAGTGTCTCGCTTCATGGCAATCGGATAGCCTTCATAGCTCATGGTGAAGTAGGTCTCGTTCCACGCCCAGGACATGTAGACCTCACCGCTCTGCATCAGCTGAGCCAGGGAGGCTCCATCTGTCCAATAGGTCAGAACGTTCGGGTGTACGGCGCGCAGGAAGTCGGAAGCAGCTTCAAACTGCTCGTCCGTTGCGCTGGCCCAGTCAGTGACGCCGGTGGCGAGGAAGCCTAATGCGTAAGCATCATCGACGTTGTCAGCGACGGAAACGCGCCCAGCGTGCTTGGGGTCAGCAAATGCAGTTAGCGATTGCACGTCCGCCTCGCTCAGCAGCTCGGTATTGTAGGTCGTGGCTGTATTGCCGAAGTCCATCGGAACAAAATAATATTCGCCGTCTTTCTGGAAAGCTGCAATGTCCCTCATGTTGGGGTTCAATTCATCCCAACGCTCAATGCGTGAGGTGTCCAGCGGCAGGATAATGCCAGCTTCAATCCACTTGGGCACCGAAGGCGAGCAAGGACGAACAACGTCTGCCGTGAAGCCAGCTCTCAGTTTCTGAAAGGCCTCTTCTTCTTCCGCAAAAAAGGCGAAAGTAGGTTCCGCACCATGCTTTTCGGTGTAGGCACCGAAGAACTCAGGATCTTCGTACCCGGACCAGTCGAATACGACCAGATCAGGGTCCTGTGCCAGCGCGCTGCCAGCCATCAGGGTAAGCGAGGCTGCGACCACACCGGCCGCGTTCATGATCTTTTTCATCACAGTCTCTCTTTCTCTCTCTCTGACCTCGCAGCCGCAGGGCACGCCTCCTCCCCACCCGCGAGGGTCTTCCACAGAGGCCAAGCTATGAAAGCCCAGCCATGGACTCAATCTGTTTTGAGCCCTTTGGGGGCAAAAGTACCGTTTTTCCCCACCAAATCTCCATAATGTTAAGCGCCAAGGACGTCGCGTTCGACCCGGGTCAGGG
>CBFHUI010000176.1:0-1982 GCA_965658725.1 Alphaproteobacteria bacterium
AACGGAGGCGACAGCCGACCGCCGACAGGGTCGGCGAGCTTGCGCGTGGCGCTCCTGAAAGCCGCGCAGCGGCTGAAAGGAGTGACGCGCCACCTCGTTTTGCGCCAATCCCTGAGCGACTGCGCCCCTGTTAAACAGCGACGTAGAGAGCGATGCAGCGAGAGGGTAATACCGCCGTGGTGGCCATACCATCTGATGCTAAGGACAAGCTCCATTGCCCGGCTGGAAGCTTCAGTTCTTCGTCTTGATCACCAATGTTGATTGCGATGACCAGTCCCAGGTCATTTTCTCGTTTTGGTTTTAGGTGGAGGAAGAGCGCCGTGAGGGCCTCGTCTTCCCAGTCTTGGGGGCTCAGGATTCTTCCTTCCACGCTGCGCCATTCGACTTCACCTGTCGTGTGCAGGTGCTTGGGTTGGCGCAGTAAGGGGTGCTGCTGACGCACGGCCAGCGCCTCTTTGACGAAATCTCGCAGCCCTTCATCATCCCTGCTCCAATCCATCCACGACAGCGGGTTGTCCTGGCAGTAGGCGTTGTTGTTGCCCTGCTGCGTTCGCCCGCGCTCGTCGCCCATGGTGATCATGGGGACCCCTTGGGCAAGCAGCAGCGTGAGCAGGAGGGCTTTGCTTGTCTTGAGACGCTCAGCCCGGATCTCAGAATTGTCAGTAGGGCCTTCCTCACGGTGGTTCCAGGAGAGGTTATGCCCATGACCGTCTCGATTGTCCTCGGCGTTCCGTTCGTTGTGCCGATGATTGAAACTCACCATGTCAGCCAACGTGAAGCCGTCATGGGCGGAGATAAAGTTAAGGGAGTTCAGGGGCGTGTCGAAGTTACTGGCAGATCCGAGAAGGCTGTCGGCGAAAGCACGCAGCGCGCCCCTTTGATGCTCAGGGTGCCAGAGTGCGCGGGCACCGTCTCGGAACTTATCGTTCCACTCAGCCCAGCGAACGCCAAACCGCCCCAACTGATAGCCATCTGTGCCAATGTCCCATGGCTCTGCGATAAGCTTTGCGCTTGCCAGACGCGGCTCAGCCGCAATCCTTGCCGTCAGGCTATCCTCCTGCCGTGGGTCGCGCATGCTCGCCCCCATATCTCGCGCGAGAGTCGCGGCCAGATCAAAGCGAAAACCATCCATCCCCAGCACTTCATGCCAGTGGATCAGGGCGTCAAGGACCAAGCGCTGCACCACGGGTGCACTAGCTTTCAAAGCATTTCCAGTGCCGGTTGGATTGAGGTAGTGGGCTTGATTGGCGGGATCGAGATGGAAATAGCTGGCATTGTCGATGCCTCGGAAACTCAATGTTGGCCCGAGGTGGTCGCCCTCAGCACTGTGATTGAAAACCACGTCGAGCAACACTTCCAGTCCCTGAGCATGGAGCGCTTGGACCATCGTTTGAACCTCGCTCACGGGATCCTTCCCGGAGGCATAGCGATCGGTCGGCATGAAGAAATTGATGGGGTTGTAGCCCCAGTAATTGGTCAATCCGAGCGGCGGCAAGTGGCGCTCGTCGCCTAGTGTCATCAGCGGCAGGAATTCCACCGCTGAAACCCCCAGATCCGCCAGCTCTGCCGCAAGCTTTCCATCATGCCAAGCGGCGTATGTACCGCGCAAAGCAGCAGGCGTGGATTGATGCTGTTTGGAATAACCCTTGGGATGGGCTTCATAAATAATCGTGTCCCGCCAACGGGTCGCAGGGCGTTGCCATTGTGGGATTGGCCTTGGCATTGGGTCGAACCAGCCCTTAGGCACGAAACCGGCACTGTCGAGTTCCGAGAACCCAGCGCCTGTCTCTGTGTCGGTAAAGCCATACAGGGCAGCATCTTGTATCAGTTTGCCGCGCAAAACCTTTGCATAAGGATCGATCAGCAGTTTGTTGGCATTAAACCGATGGCCTTGTTCTGGGGCGTAAGGCCCATCAACCCGGTACCCATAAGCAAAGCAGTCGGGCAGACCCTGAAACGTCCCTGACCACCATCCAAGTTTG
>CBFHUI010000177.1:0-1964 GCA_965658725.1 Alphaproteobacteria bacterium
TTGCCACCTCAATTGAAGAAGGCGGCGACTTGGGTGTTGGAAAACGCTGCCTCGATTTCTGTGTCCTCAGTCCGTGAGATTGCGGCAGCGGCGGGGGTCAAGCCCAATACCCTCGTCCGCATGGCACGCGCCATAGGCTTTGACGGCTTTGATGATTTTCGCGAACCCTTTCGAGCGGAAGTCCGAGCGGGTCGGGAAAGCTATGCGCATCGTGCGCGCTGGCTGCAGGATCTCGCGGAAGGCGGTGAACTTGACCTGCTTTACGGGGACATGGCCCAGGCATCCATGAGCAACGTCGAGGCGCTTTTTTCGGCGACAGACGCCACAGCGCTTCGGGCGGCTTCGCGGGCGATCATCGGCGCGCGAGCGACCTTCGTGCTTGGGATGGGCATCGCCAATCCTTTGGCACGCAACTTCGCTTATCTTGCCTCCATGGCTGTCGACACTGTGCAGGCTATTCCCCAGGACGGTGCTTTGCCCAGCGACTCCCTCGCGCGGGCCGTTGCCGGAGACGTTCTGCTGGCCATGACTTTCAAGCCCTATCGGCGTGATGTTGTTGAGGCGGTAGAGCTCGCACGAGGCCAAGGCCTTACCATTCTTGCTCTTTCCGATAGCCCTGCCAGCCCGATCCTGCGCCACGCGCATCATGGGTTTCTTGTGCCGGTGGATACCCCGCAGTTTTTCACTTCAACGGTGGCTCTTTCCGCATTTCTTGAAGCGCTGATGGCCTTTGTGATCGCGGAAGCGGGCGAAGATGTCGTTGCTTCGATTGATCGGTTCCATCAGCGCCGCCACGAATTGGGCCTGTATCTGGAAACAGGAGAGTAAAGCATCATGAACCAAGATCTGCCGATTACTCGCTCGCTCGAGGGGAAGTACTACACCAGCCCTGAAGCCTTCGCGGCTGAGCAATCGGGGCTGCTGATGCGGACGTGGCAGTTTGCAGGACACGTCAGCCAGGTCGAGAAGCCAGGGGACTATTTTGCTTTTGAGGTCTCTGGGGAGCGGCTTTTTTGTTTGCGCGACAAAGAAGGCACCGTCCGCAGTTTCTACAATGTGTGTCAGCACCGAGCCCATGAACTGGTGGCAGGAAGTGGTCACGCTTCGCTGGTTGTTTGCCCTTACCACTCTTGGACGTATGAACTCGATGGCCGTTTGAGAGCAGGGCCGAACATTCGCTCTGTACCGAATTTTCCCAAATCAGAAATCTGTCTGACATCGGTGCGGACAGAGGTCTTCCATGGCTTCATTTTTATCAATCTGGACCCTGAAGCCGAGCCGATGGACAACTGGTTCCCCGGCGTGCGCGAGGAACTCTCTGCTTTTGTTCCGCACATCGATGGCCTGAAGCCTCTGGAGTGGGTAGAGATCCCGGAAAAGTGCAACTGGAAGGTTTCGGTTGAGAACTACTCAGAGTGCTACCATTGTTCCATCAACCACCGGACCTTCGCCACCGGTGTCGTCAAGCCAGAGACCTACGATATCCAGCCCCAAGGTTACTGCCTGCGTCATACCACCGAATGTCAGAACCTCGACAAGATGACCTACCCGATTGATCTTGAGAGCAACGCTCATGCGGGAGAGTATAGCAGCTGGTACTTGTGGCCGACGTTCTCCTTTCAGGTCTATCCAGGCAACGTGCTCAATACCTATCATTGGCGACCCGAGGGACCAGAGGCATGCACGGTCTGGCGGGGGTGGTATACGACCGATGGATCCGACTCCGAGGTTATTCGGAAGCTTGCAGTTCAGGATAGAGAGACGACCGTAGAAGAAGATATTCACCTCGTCGAAAGTGTCCAGCGTGGGCTGAAATCAAAAGGCTACGTGCCAGGGCCTCTGGTTGTTGACCCTTCCTGTGGTGTGAATTCTGAGCATTCGATCCGAGCCTTGCAGCAGTGGATGCGCGAGGGAATCGGTGAGCTTTAGCGAGCGCACTGTGTCAGAGCGTGAGCGATGCGACC
>CBFHUI010000178.1:0-1926 GCA_965658725.1 Alphaproteobacteria bacterium
CTGCTCATTCATCCCTGCTCGCTCCTGTTTGCTCCCCAGTATCGTGCCGCGTCGCGCGCCAATTCCCCTGCCTCCGGCACCTCCTCGCCCTCTGACCTCAGAAAATCCAGATACGCGGTCAGAACCCGCCCAGGTTGCGCCGAAACCTCCTCTGGGCGCAAAGGCTGGCTACACTCGGCACAGGTCAGTACCGGTCGCGTGTGGTGACCACACAAACTATGGCGATAGTGCGTCGGCGGACCATTACCGTCATCCATCCAGTCGTCCCCCCACTGACTGAGGGTCATGAGCACCGGGTACAGAGCGAGCCCTTTGCGTGTCAGCCGATATTCATAGCGCGTGGGGCGATCCATATAGGCGACCCGCGTCAGCACGCCTTCATCGACCAACTTGCGCAAGCGCTCAGCCAGCCGGTGCCGGGTCACGCCCAGGCTACGCTGAAATTCATCAAACCGACGGGTGCCGCGAAAAGCATCCCGGACAATCAGAAGCGTCCATCGCTCGCCCAGTACTGACAACGCACGGGCAACCGAGCAAGCCTGCTGGTCGATTTCGTCCCACTTCATAGCGCGAGAGTGCGCTGAGGCGTCCCCAAACGCAAGCGCGGGCACCGAAGCGCCCGCGCAGTATCACCCCGACGACTCACATCAGCCGAACTGATTCATGGTGTTATCTTCTCCCGCGGCCTTCAGCGCAGCATCCCCCGAGAAGTACTCTTTATGGTCATCGCCCATGTCGGACCCCGCCATGTTCTGGTGTTTGACGCAGGCAATACCCTGTCGGATTTCCTTGCGCTGCACGCCGGCCACGTAACCGAGCATCCCCGCCTCGCCAAAATACTCCTTGGCCAGGTTATCGGTGGAGAGCGCAGCCGTGTGGTAGGTCGGCAAGGTGATCAGGTGATGGAAGATACCCGCCTCCCGCGACGCGTCGCGCTGGAAGGACTGGATGCGGGCATCCGCCTCGAGCGCCAGATCTGTCTCATCGTAGCTGGCGTCCATGAGTGCGTCACGATCATATGCCGAAACATCCTGACCCGCCTCGGACCAGGCATCAAAAACCTGCGGGCGGAAGCTGAGCGTCCAGTTGAAGGACGGGCTGTTGTTGTACACCAGCTTGGCGTCCGGCACGACCTCTCGAATGCGGTTTACCATGGCAGCAATCTGCCCGACGTGCGGCTTCTCGGTTTCGATCCACAGGAGGTCGGCTCCGTTTTGCAAGGAAGTAATGCAGTCCAAGACTACCCGGTCCTCGCCAGATCCCTTGCGGAACTGAAAGAGGCCAGAGGCCAACCGCGCAGGCTTCAGTAACTTGCCATTGGCCTTGACCACGACATCGCCATTGGCGATGTCATCGGCACTTTCAATGTAGTCGCCATCGAGGAATCCGTTATAGAGGTCACCTAGGTCACCCGGCTCCTGTGTGACCGCGATCTGCTTGGTGAGCCCTGCGCCGAGCGAGTCAGTTCGCGCTACGATGATGCCGTCTTCAACACCCAGCTCCAGAAACGCATAGCGGATCGCGCGAATCTTGGCGATGAAATCGGCGTGTGGGACCGTGACCTTGCCGTCCTGGTGTCCGCATTGCTTCTCGTCTGACACCTGATTTTCAATCTGAATGGCGCAGGCGCCCGCCTCGATCATGCGGCGAGCGAGTAAGTAGGTGGCCTCTTCGTTGCCAAATCCGGCGTCGATGTCCGCGATGATCGGCACGACATGGGTCTGAAACTGATCGATCTGATTGGTGATGCTCTGCACCTCGACCTCGTTGCTGGCTTCCCGCGCCTTGTCTAGGGCGCGGAACAGGCCGCCGAGTTCGCGGGCATCGGCCTGACGCAGGAAGGTGTAGAGCTCTTCGATCAGCGACGGCACCGACGTCTTTTCGTGCATCGACTGGTCGGGGAGCGGTCCAAACTCGGACCGCAGT
>CBFHUI010000179.1:0-1864 GCA_965658725.1 Alphaproteobacteria bacterium
TGCCCAGTCCCAGATCGACGCCGAGGTCGTATTCGACCGATCCAGCTGGACTGGCCGCAGGCACAAGCGGGGCGTCCAGGACCGCGTAGTCGTTCCCCAACCCGCCAGAAACATCAAACAGGCTTGGGCTGTCGGAGGCTGAGTCGATGTCGAATTCGTCCGCGCAAACACTGCCACCATGCTGAATGAAGTTGGCGCTCACGGTAAACGCGGCCATCGGGTTTTGCTCAATGCTGAGCTCAACGCGCTGGGTATCGGTGTTGCCCCAATTATCCTCGGCCTGAACCACAAAATCGTAAGTGCCATCGCGGTCCAAGTCGCCGGGCGCGAAGTAGCCGGGATCGCTGAGGAAGCGGACCTCGCCGGTTTCGGCGTCGATGGAGAACAGAGATGAGTCATCTGTTTCGTACTCAACGATCGAGTAAGTCAGCGTATCACCGTCGCCGCCGTGCTTGGCTTCAGCGATGTAGACGATATCGCCCAGATCCACCCATTCGCCGTCGCGCTTTTCGCCCTCGTCTGCGGTCCGCAGGCAGGGTTTTTCCACGAAGCTCGCAACCACCCACGGGTCGTTGAACTCTGGCACGGTGTCGAACAGCCGCCAGGCCAGCCAGCCTGCGCCGCCCAAGGCTGCGGCTGTGCCAAGCCCGATCATTGAACCGAACATGCCCAGCCCGCCGCCTGCATCGCTCTCCCAATGCCCTTCAGGCCAGTACGACCCGCTGTCTGTGGGGGCAGGTGCAGCGGTTTGCTGCTGTGCCACTTCCTGCACGTTGCTGACCAGAGAGACGGCTGAGACGGGCATCATCGACGGCATAACCGCCGGCTGCGCGATCGGTGCCAGCGCGAGTTCTGCGGCGGGCAGCGCGGGGACAGGGGCGAGGTTTGTTGCGGGCAGGACGGCCGTGCCTTGGAAGGTCGCAGGAACGGCAGGCGCGCTGACTGCCGCGACGGGCGCGGGCGCTGCGGCGGCTTCGCCGTTCATTGGGGCCATGAGGACGACTTCGAGGGCTGCTGGTGCGGTGCCCGCGGTCGGGGCGGGCAGGGCGCTCGCTGGCTGAATTTGCTGCTGACCGCCCGCCTCTTTGGCGACCAGCGCAGCAGCACCCAATACAGCGGCCGAAGCGCCAACGCTGGCCGAGCGCGACACCCGCGCGTCACGGCGTTCGTTCAGTTCCGGTGATGGAAGCTGTCGCATGCTTTGTCCCTCAAAAACCCGCGAGGCCTTGTGCTGGCCGTTTGTGCGTGGGCCTGACTCAGAGAATCAGAACGTTATGCGACTAAAATTGTCCAGAACGGCCGAAAAGTCCACCTTTAAATGGCATTTCTATCGCGCAGAACGGGCAGAGTTTTCAGGGAGAGACTCGGGCGGGAGCTCGGGGTAATCGGCAAGCGGGGAGCAGCGCCTTCTACCCTCGGCGCCGCCCCCCGCTCTAACCGTCCGCACGACGGGTTCGGTGGGGCCTCTAAAGCAGGATCGAGTCTGTATCGAAGCTTTCGAGGCTGACCAGGCGTAGCGTGATGTCCGCTGCGCCGGCGTTGTCAGTGTTTACGACCACGTAGGTATCGCCTGCCGACGAGGCATAGGCGATTTCGGGCGTGCTGGTTCCTGCAACGGCGGTCTGGGCCATGGCAAGGGACGTGTAGGTCGCGGTTGTATCGATGTTGGTCAGGCTGAAGGTACTCAGGTCGATGGTGTCGTCGCTGGTGAACAGGGAGATGCTCGGCGTGACTGCCAGCGTATTCGTCGTCACCCGCACCGTATCCGACCCCGCACCGAGGTTGATGTCGTAAACCCCCGAAGCGTCCGTGTTCAGGGAGACAAGATCGTCCCCCGCGCCCAGCAGGATGGTCGACGTTGCGG
>CBFHUI010000180.1:0-1856 GCA_965658725.1 Alphaproteobacteria bacterium
GCAGAAGCACTGCCGGGGATTGCCGAGTTGGACCCGGCCGGCGAACTGCCGCTGAAGGGCGACACGGATCGGTCGCTGAAGGCCGCGATTCGGGACCGTGATGCCATGGGCGCTGTCAACCTGCGCGCTGAAGAAGAAAGCACCGAACTCGCCGACGAGTTGGCCACGTACGACGAAGAGCGGGCGGACCTGAACAAAGCCATCGACAAGCTCCGCAAGGCCATTGCCAGCCTGAACAAGGAAGGCCGCCTGCGGCTTGCTGATGCGTTCAAGAAGGTCAACGAGGCCTTTCAGGAGACCTTTACCCGCCTGTTCAACGGCGGGACGGCGCATTTGGAGCTGATCGACGGCGACGATCCGCTGAACGCGGGTCTGGAGATCTTCGCTCAACCACCGGGCAAGAAGCTGACTTCACTGGCGCTCATGTCCGGGGGTGAGCAGTCGATGACCGCTACAGCGCTCATTTTCGCGCTGCTGCAGACCAATCCGGCGCCGATTTGTGTGCTTGATGAGGTCGATGCCCCGCTTGATGACCACAACGTCGCTCGATTCTGTGATTTGGTCAGCGACTGGGCGCGTAAATCACAAACTCGGATCGTCATTGTGACGCACCACCCGGTTACAATGTCGCGGGTGGACCGCCTGTTCGGCGTGACCATGGCAGAGCGCGGCGTTTCGAGCCTGCTGTCCATCGATCTGGACGAAGCACTGGTGCATGCTTCTACGGCAGAGGCGGGTTGAAGCTGCCTCCCTGCTGCTGCGCTTGACGGCCTTTGCCCCAATCCTTACACGTTCGCTCGAACTCCCCGGTTTATGGCCGCGCGCACCACTGCTGTGGCTTGAACTCTAGAGAAAAAACATGTCGAACGACCCGAAATCGCTGGGCTCTGGCTTGGAAGACTTAGACGCGCGCCTCAAGGCAGCGCGGCCCAAGCTGGACGAAGAGGCGATTTTGCGCGCCAAGCGATCGGCGAACGACGCAGCGTCACAGGCTCTGACCGTGGCCATCGCGTTTGTTCTCTGCATCGCGGTTGGTGCCGGGGCGGGACTTTGGGTTGATCGGTTCCTCGGCACTTTGCCTTGGTTCATGATTATCGGTTTCTTCGCCGGGTTTGCGCTCGGCTTTTGGTACATGCTGTTTAAGGCGCGTCAGTTCGCTGAGCGTCAAAAAGAACGGGGGCCTGACGATGGCTGATAAAACAGAAAGCGGCTCTGCTTTTGATCTTTTGGGCCAGTTCGATATCGCACCAATCAAAGCGGTTAAAGACACGCCCTTCGAGTTCCTGACGAACTCGGCTCTGTTCATGATCCTGACCGTCGCTGTTATCGCGCTGCTGATGCTGGTGTTTACCGCCAATGCGCGCGTAGTGCCGGGGCGAACGCAGACGCTCTCTGAAATCATCTATGACTTTGGCTTTGGCTTAGTGTCAGACATTCTGGGCAAGCACGGTCGTCCGTTCCTGCCCTTCGTTATGTCGGTCTTCCTGTTCGTCTTTGTCGCGAACATGTGGGGAATGATGCCGTACTCCTTCACTGTCATGTCCCACGTCTCGCTGACCGCGTTCATGGCGATCGTCATTTTCAGCATGGTGATCTTCATCGGTGTTCGACGTCACGGGCTCAAGTGGTTCTCCCTGTTTGCGCCGAGCGGTGTTCCGATCTGGCTGCTGCCTTTCATGATCTTCATCGAAGTCCTGTCGTTCTTCGTGCGCCCACTGACGCATTCCCTGCGTTTGTTCGCGAACATGACCGCAGGTCACATCGTTCTAAAGGTGATCGGCACCTTTGCTTCATTCACGCTCATCGGTGGGATCGCGCTGCTTCCAGCGCTGATCGCCCTGAGCGCTCTGGAATTC
>CBFHUI010000181.1:0-1854 GCA_965658725.1 Alphaproteobacteria bacterium
TCAGCCGCGAGACGTCCTGTTCATCGACGAAATCCACCGTCTTCCGACAGCCGTGGAAGAAGTGCTCTACTCCGCCATGGAGGATTTTCAGCTTGATCTGATCATCGGAGAAGGCCCGGCTGCGCGTTCGGTCCGCGTGGACCTTGCGCCCTTCACGCTGGTAGGCGCGACGACTCGGATCGGTCTTCTCACCAAGCCGCTGCAGGATCGCTTTGGCATTGTTCAGCGCTTGGATTTTTACGGTGAAGCAGATCTGGAGCAGATCGTTTCTCGCGGCTCGCGGGTGCTGGATGTTGGCATTGACGCAGAAGCCCGTATCGAGATTGCACGCCGTGCGCGGGGGACGCCGCGGATCGCGGGACGCCTGCTGCGCCGCGTGCGCGACTTTGCCATCGTCATGGGTGATGGACACATCACCCTGGCGCTGGCGCGGTCGGCGTTGGATGAGTTGGACGTGGACCCGCTGGGCCTGGACGACATGGACCAGCGCTATTTGCGCGCGCTGGCCAACACCTATCGGGGCGGGCCTGTGGGTGTAGAGACGCTGGCGGTTGCGTTGTCGGAGCAGCGCGACACCCTCGAACACGTGGTCGAACCCTATTTGATCCAGCGCGCTTTGATCCAACGGACACCCCGAGGCCGGGTACTGGAACGCTTCGGATGGGAGCACATGGGCCTGAAACCCATGCCCAAAGATAATGAGGGCGGCGATGCCGGGCCTCTCTTCGGAGCCGATTGACCGTCATGACTGACCACCCAGACCCAAACCTGCCTCTCGGATACTTCGACGAAAAGACCTTCGTCATGCACACCCGCGTCTATTTCCACGACACGGATGCGGCGGGGATCGTTTACCACGGCACCTACCTTCATTTCGCCGAGCGTGCCCGCACCGAGATGCTGCGCCACCTGCGCGTTGACCCAGATTGGCTGTGGCAGGAACATTGCCTGCGCTTTGTCATTGTTTCCGCTGACATGAAGTTCCAGCGGCCCGCGGTGCACGACGATATCGTGACGACACGCACCCGCTACCTGAAGACCACCGCAGCTCGCATGGTGCTTGAGCAGGAAATGAGCGTGAATGCCAAAGTCTGCACTTCTTTGCGTATTACGGTGTCGCAAATTCGTGAAGACGGTCGCCCTGTGCGCTTGCCGCAGCAGGCATTGGACGCCATGGCACCTTACCTTCAACCTGAAGACTCAGACGAGTAACTTTGATGGAATCAGCCACCACATTCGAACAAGCCTCGCTCTTGGAAATCGTTGTAGCCGCCCCGCTGGCGGTGCAACTGGTCATGGGGCTGCTGGTCCTGCTCTCGATCGTGACGTGGGTCATTATCATTGAAAAGGGCTTTCGGCTGTGGGCCGAGGACCGTCTGGCCAAGTCCTTTGGGCAGAAATTTGCGGAAATTCAGATTTATAACGAGTTGCTCGATCATGAAGACACGCTGGGGCGGAGTTCTATGTTCATGGTCTACCAGGCAGGCATGGCGCACTGGGGCAAGTCTTCTGGTGGCACGTGGGTGCTGAAATCTCAGGCCCAGATCAGAAACATCAACCGCCGCATGAATGACCAGCTGACCCGACAGATGGAAAAGCTGGAACGTCAGATGATCATTCTGGCAAGTATCGGCACCGCTGCGCCCTTTATCGGGTTGTTTGGAACGGTTTGGGGCGTGATGAACGCCTTTATGGGCATCGCGGCGACGGGCAATACGTCGCTGGAAGTGGTTGCACCGGGGATTGCCGAGGCGCTGCTGGCGACCGCGCTAGGGCTTGTCGCGGCCATTCCGGCTTCGGTGGCCTATAACAAGTTTTCCAACGATCTGGGTCTGATTGCCAGCAAGATGGAAG
>CBFHUI010000182.1:0-1801 GCA_965658725.1 Alphaproteobacteria bacterium
AATAAACTCGTGGGTCCTCCAGGCTCATCCCGCAATTCTTGCATGATCCGTTCACTCTCGCGCGCACTCGCCATGATGACGCCCCACAAAAGATACCCTAGGGCGCAAAGTTGTAACGCAGTGCCACCTGAGAGTCTCTAAAATTTATCTGAACTTTCTGCGCTTCTGCGCCAATAGTCGCCAGCGTGGTGGGCGGCTCTGGTCTTGGCGTATGGGAATTAGGTGATTAGCATTAGAGACCTTCGCAGCCATTCGCGAGGAATGCCGTCGCCCCGTGCGCGGGTGAGGCGCTAGCCGCCGTTCGGATCAGGGCCCAAGGGAACTTCATGCTCGAGTACAAATACAACCTGGTTCTCATGCACGTGCCGGGATTTCAGCACGTGGGCGACTACCATACGATCCGCAATATACTGGTTGGCCTCGCGCCGGAGATTAGGACGATCATCGCCAGCCGCGGCGAGCAAGGCATCCAGTTGCCGCCACAAGCTGACAAGGTGATTGCCGCCCTGCCGACGCTTATCTTTTCCCCCACCCCATTCGACTTGCCCCCGAGGTTCCGCGGGACGCGGCTGGTCTGCCAGCGAACGACGAAGCACCATGAGTATGAGATGATGAAGGCCGCGCAAGTACCCTTCCCCGAGACGGTGCGGATCCAGCACTTGGATCAGCTGGCGGACCTGGACTTCGGCGAACGCTTTGTCATCAAGCCCAACAGCGGCAAGCAAGGGGAGAATGTGATGCTCGTCTCCGCCGCATCAGCCGCCTCTGTGATTTCCAGCATCTGGCCTGAGGGTCCGCTCGATCTGGTCGCCCAGCAGTACGTGAATACCGGCGAAAACCCGAAGTCCTACCGCTGCTTCACGGTGCTTTCGGAGGTCATCTACTGCCTCAGGAACCAATCGCTGGGCGCCACGGATCCCGATGAATGGGACAGCGCGGGGCGCAAGTCTATCGCGGCTAATGCCGGAAAGCGGGACATGGGCCTTGAGGACAATGAGCGCATCATCGCCTTTGCGGCTGAAACCGGCCGCAAGCTGCCCGCCCTTCCCGTCATGGGGCTGGACTTGATCGAAGACGCCGACGACGGCTCCATCTACTGCGTGGAACTCAACAGTGGGGGTTGGACGTGGCATCTGTCATCAAACTATGCGCAGCCTCTGGTTCGAGAGTTTAGGTTGGATCTCTATGGCCAGCGAAACGGCTTGTACCGCATCGCCACGCGGCTTGCTGAGCTGGTTCCCCAGGAAGCAACTTAGGGCGAGCAGTGCGCACCCGCCCAAGGTTAAGCAGCGGGTGTCCAACCCTTGGCCTGTTGCCAGCGCCCTTGATTGGACGTTACACATCTACTTTGGCTTTAGGGTGACTCTGAACAACCTCAAGCACCCGCATTCATTCCATGGTTTCGAAAGACGGCCCCGTGACCCAATTTGCGGATTTAACCTTTATTGACGCTGACGCCAGAGGCCTAAAGGGCCCCGTCATTCGGTTTGAGGTGAATGGGGTTGAGGCAGGCAGCTTTCATCCCGACATCGTGGCCTTTTTGGACCAAGCCCTTGGCCCCGCAGAAGAGCCCGAACTTCCAACCAGCGACGGCATAGAGCCGACAGGACGCGCAAAACAGATGCTGGGGTGGGTCTATGCCGCCTGTCAGCAGGGGAATTGGCCTGTCTTTCAAGAGGGCGTCTTCGACCCTGCAGGCGACAGCGATCTCGCTGGCTGCTACCATCTTCCGACCCGTGTCGGCCCGAGAATGCTGCCTTTCCAGCTGTTTCAGGTGCTGCTGAAGTGGCTGCTGCACCCG
>CBFHUI010000183.1:0-1753 GCA_965658725.1 Alphaproteobacteria bacterium
GGTCATCGTTGGTGTGAACCGGTTCGAGCGTGAGGAACGCGATCCAGTGGAAGTGCTCGACATCGACAATCACGCTGTGCGAGAAGCCCAACTCGCCCGTCTGACTGCGCTGCGTGAGAGCCGCGTGGACAGCCGCGTGCAGGAAGCATTGGCGGCGCTTGAGACGGCGGCGCGAGGGCAGGGTAATCTGCTTGCCGCGGCGGTCGATGCCATGCGGGCGCGGGCGACGGTCGGGGAGGTGAGCGACAGGCTTCGCACCGTCTTTGCGGAGCACGACGGGAACCCGGCGCTTGTGCGCGGGGTTTACGGCGGTGCGCTGGCTGGCGATCCGCAGGTTCAGACGCTGATCGAGCGTGTGGCGGCTCAGGACGAGGCGCCCCGCCTTTATATGGCCAAGCTCGGCCAAGACGGCCATGATCGGGGCAGCCGGGTCATTGCCTCAGCCTTCCTTGATTTTGGCTACGCTGTGGAGACCTCGCCGCTGTTCCAGACCCCGGATGAGGCGGCAGAAGGCGCGATTGCGGCGGGGGCGCATGTGATCGGCGTATCTTCGCTGGCGGCGGGACATAAGACGCTGTTGCCTGCGCTGATCGCTGCGCTGAAGGCGCGTGGGGCGGAGGACATGATCGTCATATGTGGCGGCGTCATCCCTGAGCAGGATTATGCCTTTCTCGAAGCGGCGGGCGTAGACGCGATCTTCGGGCCGGGCACGAACGTGATTGAAGCTGGGTCGGCGGTGCTTGACCTCGTCACTGGCAAGCGACGCAACGCCTAAGGTGGGGGGCAAGCGGGCAGTCTCCACAGCAGGTGCAGCGGTGCTGTCGGACTATGGCCGTCGCTGGGGCTTGACGGTGCGGGAGCCGGGCTTCGAGACCAACAGCTCGTGGCTGCAGCGGGTGTTCTGGCAGGGATGCTGGGTGTGATGAGCCGGGCGAGCGGCTGGCGGCCGTCCTCAAGATTGCCAAACCCCAAAGCGACGAACGCCCAGGTATGGCGCTGCTCGACTGGTGGGGCGGACGGGGCGCTGTACCGGTACTCAAGCGCGACGCGGACGCTGTGCTGATGGTAGAGGCGGGATGGGATGGCCCGCGTGTTGTCTCTCTCTTGGACGATCCCGCTGCCTTCTCTGACCAAGACGCGTTTGCCATCCTGATCGACACCGCCTGCCGCTTGCATGCAGCTGGTGGGGGCGAAGGGCCGGAGGGGCTCGTGCCCCTCACCGCCATGCGAGCGCACGTCATGACGCTGCCGGCCTTGGGCGACCCGTTGTTTAAGGCATGGCTTCCCTTTGCCCAAGCCTTTGACTGCATGGGAAGAGCGCCCTTGCCCCTGCACGGCGATATCCATCATGGGAACGTGCTTTGGCTGGAGGGAGAAGGGGCGTGGGTTGCGCTGGATCCAAAGGGGTTGTTGGGCGACCGGGGGTATGACTTTGCCAATCTGTTCTTCAATCCGATGGAGCAGCCGGGGCGGATCAACGATGCTGGGCGGATGAGGGGGCTGGCGGACCATATTGCCGCCGCAGTGCCCCCTGTGGGGGGGCGCCAGCGGGTGTTGGACTTTGCCTACTTCTATGGCGGCATGTCGACCGCTTGGGGCTGGACCGAACCTTGGCACGATGAACGCCGCAAACAGTTCAAGACGCTGGAGCTGGTGTGGCGGGAAGGGCGCTGATGAAGGTGGCTGGGGAAGAATGATGGGGCAAGAGAGGCCATTGAGGCGGTGTAAAAGCGGTTGCGCCGACTTGGCTCGA
>CBFHUI010000184.1:0-1718 GCA_965658725.1 Alphaproteobacteria bacterium
CCTATGACGCCATTGCGCCCACGGTCATCGACCGGATCCCTGCGCAAGCCTACAAGGCGTCGGAAAACCGAACCAAAATGCTGGGCAACTTCGGGGTAGGCTTCAACCATGTGGACGTCGAGGCCGCGCGCGCGGGCGGGCTACTGGTCAGCAACACGCCGGGCGTACTGACCGACGCGACGGCGGATCAGGCGGTAGGATTAATGCTTGCGGCTGCCCGCGGAATCGCACTGGGCGACTGGTATATCCGGGAAGGCAACTGGAAGGGTTGGAACCCAACCGATCGGCTCGGCACCCACGTCACCGGCGCGACGCTAGGCATAATCGGCTTTGGCCGGATCGGTCAGGCGATGGCCAAGCGCTGTCACTTCGGCTTCAACATGCCGGTGGTCTTCTTCAATCGCTCCAAGGTTGACCCTGAAGTCGCCAAGGCACACGGCGCGCAGCAGCTCGACAGCATCGAGGCTGTCCTCGGCGCATCAGATTTCGTCTCGCTGCACTGTCCAGGCGGGGCTGAGACCCGACACTTGATGAACGCCGAGCGCTTCGCGGCGATGAAGCCAACGGCCTTCTTGATCAACACGGCGCGGGGCGATGTGGTGGACGAGGCCGCTTTGGTAACAGCCTTGAAAGGGGGCGTGATCGCCGGGGCGGGTTTGGATGTTTTCGAGGAAGAACCCCGCGTGCACCCAGAGCTTCCCAAGCTGCTAAATTGTGTGCTGAACCCGCATTTGGGCTCAGCGACGCAATCAACACGAACGGACATGGGCCTGAAAGTGCTCGACAACCTCCGGGCATACTTCGCAGGTGAACCACTGCCCAACCGCGTGGCCTGAGCCGGGTCCAAACGGGAGGGGGCTTTCCTCGCCATCACCCGCATGTCACCCTCAGCCGGAGCCCTGCCCCCATCGGAGCGAAGCCTTGAACATTCCGACACCAGAGACCCTGTTTGACGGTCACAGCGGCCTGTTCCTCGAGGCCCTTAATGGTGTCAGCCGCTATGGAGAATACGGGATGGGTCAATCCACCCTCGCCGTGGCGGCCAACACGTCGGCGCAAGTTCAGTCCGTGGACACGGCGTTGGCGTGGGTAGAGCGGGTGGAAACTGCACTGGGCCCGCTGGGACTGCCTGACGGACGGGTGCGGTTGACTCATGTCGATGTTGGCCCTGTCGGCAACTGGGGCTTTCCGCTGTCTTATGACCATTCAGATCGCTTTGCAGACTACTTCGTGGGGCCTTGGGCAAGAGGGTTCGAACCAGACTTGGTGCTGATTGATGGGCGCTTTCGTGTGGCTTGCTTCCTGACCAGCCTGCTCCACGCTCGTCCCGGCACGCGGCTCCTGTTCGACGACTACACTGAGAGGCGGTATTATCACATCGTCGAAACCTTTTTGCAGCCCGATGTGCGAACGGAGCGTCAGGCCCTGTTTCGCGTGCCCGCAGCGCTCGACCGGGCGGCCATCAGCGCCCTCCTGGATCGCTTTTCGCTGGTCATGGACTGAGCCAACGGACAAGCGCCGCGCTTCAACGCCCGTTCGACAAACACCACGCTGAAAGACAGAACAACAAGTCGCGCACTTGTTGAAGAGAACGCACGCCACAGGACTATCCTGAATAAAGACGGCGGCGGGCTCTACAGCTAAGGATGAAAAAATACCTCGAAGGTGTCCCACTCTTCGCCTAGGCTAAGGCTCAACCTTTGATTTCAGGCGAGGCA
>CBFHUI010000185.1:0-1332 GCA_965658725.1 Alphaproteobacteria bacterium
TGCGCAACGGGCAGATCACGGTGCGGGATTTCATCCGCGGCCTGTGCCTCTCGGACAACTTCAAACGCACCTTCTACGGCTTCAACAGCAACTACAAGGTGGTGCGCCATCTCGTAGAGAAGGTGCTGGGCCGCAAAACCAGCGGCAAGAGCGAGGAAATCGCCTGGTCGATCGTGATCGCCAGCAAGGGCCTGGAAGGCATGGTCGACGCCCTGCTCGACAGTGAGGAGTACCTCGACGCCTTCGGCTACGACACGGTCCCCTACCAGCGGCACCGCGTGCTGCCTGGCCGCGACCTGGGCGACACCCCCTTCAACATCACCACCCCTCGCTACGACGAGTACTACCGCGAGATCCTGGGCTTCCCCCAGGTGGTCTTCACCGGCGAGATCAAGCGCTTGCCCGAGCGCGCGCGCATCAAGCGCGGCGGCAACCCCTCCGACTACATGGATTGGGTTGGCAGCCTCAGTGCCGTCAACATGGTGCGCGCCAGCGGCCGCATCAGCGAGAACTACATGGATCGGGTGCCGTACCGCAGCATCGCCCGCTGAAACCACGGCAATCCCAAAGCAAATCTTAAGCGCCTCCATGTGGGGCGCTTTTTCATGGTTGGCACGGCCAATCCCGCTCCGCAGGCAGCGATTACAGGCTTATCGATCAGCAATTGCTGACCTCACCAGCGGGCCCTGTTGTGAGTTTTGCGCGGCGGATGCAAAGTGATCCCAAACGGATTCTTTAGCGGTGAACCAGTCACTCTCTTCGCTTGCCCGGCTCACTCTGCGTCAGCTGCGTCGCGTCGCCAGTGATCTCGGTGTTGTTCTCTACAGCCGCAAGTCAAAAGACGAACTGCTGAACGCCATCAGCACCCAACAAGAGTTCACCGCTAGCGATAAGCGCGTTGAGACCGCTATCAACTTGGCTGAGATAGAGACCAATCTAGGGGAGGCACCGCTGCCCCTGCCTGAGACCCGCGTCGTCTTCCTGCCCCGTGACCCCCAATGGGCCTACGTCTTCTGGGAAATCTCAGCTGACAGCCGCCGCGCCGCTGAATCGGCAGGCTCCCGCCAGCTCTGTCTGCGTGTTTCTGACGTCACAGGGTTGCACGACGGTTCCGCTCACCCCCACACCCTGCAAGAAGTGGTCGTTGATGCCGGCACCAGCGAGTGGTACCTACCTGTCCCCCTGAGCGATCGCGACTATCGCGTCGAGCTCGGCTACCGCCTCGGCGACGGTGGTTGGTTCTCCTTGGCCTACTCCGCCGTGGCGCGCGTGCCTGCCATGCACCCCAGCGAGCAGATCCTTGATCAGTTCGTTCCTTTCTCGCTCGAGGCT
>CBFHUI010000186.1:0-1193 GCA_965658725.1 Alphaproteobacteria bacterium
CCAGCATCGCCGCCGCACCGTCATTGACGCCCGAGGCATTACCCGCCGTCACAGTCCCGCCCTCGCGGAAAGGCGCAGGCAGTTTGGCCAACGTTTCCAGCGAGGTTTCACGCGGGTGCTCGTCTTGATCGACCACAAGATCCTCACCCCGGCGCTGAGGGATGGAAACGGGCGTGATTTCCCGCGCCAGCCGGCCGCTGGCCTGCGCCGCCGCCGCGCGCTGCTGCGAGCGCAGGGCCATGGCATCCTGATCCGCGCGGCTGATACCATAGTCC
Organism: Alphaproteobacteria bacterium; assembly: GCA_965658725.1. Taxonomy (GTDB): domain Bacteria; phylum Pseudomonadota; class Alphaproteobacteria; order UBA7985; family UBA7985; genus UBA7985. Next base: position 276 of record CBFHUI010000186.1, read on the forward strand.
TCCGCCACGTTCTCGCCGGTCTCTGGCATGGAATCCGTCCCGTAGAGCTGCTTCATCTTCGGGTTCACAAAGCGCCAGCCCAGCGTGGTGTCGTAGATTTCCGCTGCACGGCTAAAGGGCGTGGTGGCCTTGGGCATGACGAACGGTGCCCGTGACATGCCTTCCACCCCGCCAACAACGAAACACTGTCCCTCGCCCGCCTTAATCGTCCGCGCGGCATAGGCCAGCGCCTCCAGTCCCGACCCGCACAGGCGGTTGACGGTCATCCCCGGAACCGTATCTGGCAACCCGGCCAGCAGCCCCGCCATCCGCGCCACGTTGCGGTTATCCTCACCGGCCTGATTGGCGTCTCCGAAGATCACGTCATCGACCGCTTCCCATGGCAGGTCCGGGAAACGCGCCATCAGCGCGCGGATCGGGTGCGCGGCGAGATCGTCCGTCCGCACCCCGCTCAACGCACCGCCGAAGCGACCAAAGGGCGTGCGGGTTCCATCGATGATAAAGGCTTCGTTCACGGCGCTCTCCTCCTGCCTCCAAGGCTGCTCAGAGCCAGCATGCATCATTTCAGGCCAACGTACAGTCCCCTGACGCGTTCCGTCGCGGCCCCAAGGTCTCAGGCAAAAGGCTCGAAGGTCAGCAGCAGCCAGATGGTCAGCGGCGTGGTCAGCACGCTGATCACGGTCATCACCAGCAACGCCAGTGAGATTGTCCGCTCGTGGCCATAGCGCGCCGCGATCGCCGGCAGAATGCCAATCGACGGTAGTGTCGCGATGATCACCGAGCAGTTGGCCATCACCGCCGGAACCGGCATCCAACCCGCGGCTTTCCACCCCAGCAGCACCAGCCAGAACGACAGCGCCATCACCAGCGGGTGCAGCACGGCCTTGATCCCGATTGCCGGCAGCACCCCGCGCACCT